>JAGMBS010000009.1 GCA_023129575.1 Minisyncoccota bacterium | reverse complement strand
GTATTCCGTGGCCCTGCCCCCGCCCAATGTGACCGGCAAGCTTCATTTGGGCCACGCCGATATGCTCGCCATTCAAGACAGTGTCATCCGTTTTCAAAGAATGCGGGGCAAAAAAACTTTATGGCTGCCCGGAACGGACCACGCCGCCATCGCCACTCAAACAAAAGTGGAAAAACTTTTGGCGAAAGAAAAAATTAAAAAACGCGATTTGGGCCGAGAAAAATTTTTGGAGAGAGTCAATAAATTCGCGCTGGACTCGCAACAAACAATCATCTCGCAAACTAAAAGTTTAGGGGCCTCTTTGGACTGGTCGCGCTTAGCTTTCACTTTAGACAAAAAAAGAAATTTGGCCGTTAAAACCGCTTTCAAAAAAATGTATGGGGACGGTCTGATTTACAGAAAAAATAAAGTTATCAATTGGGACCCGAAAGGCCAAACTGTTATTTCAGACGATGAACTAATCCACAAAAATCGGCCGGCCACTCTTTATACCTTTAAATATTCAAAAAATTTTCCAATCGCCATTTCCACCACCCGACCGGAAACAAAAGTCGGCGACACGGCCGTGGCGGTTAATCCGGGCGATAAAAGATACCAAAAATTTATCGGGCAGACATTTGAGGTGAAAAATTTCTGCGGAGTTAATCTTTCAATCAAAATTATCGCCGCGCGCGAAGTGGATTCCGAATTTGGAACCGGCGCGCTGGGCGTCACCCCCGCCCACTCTAAAATAGATGAAAAAATGGCGTTGGAAAATAATCTGCCCGCCAAACAAGTTATCAGTGAATACGCCCGGATGCAAAATGCCGGCCGAATTTTAGACGGCAAAAAGGTTTTGGAGGCCCGAGAAATTATCGCGCGTTGGCTAAAAAAAGAAAATTTGCTGGCGGCGGAAAAAGAAATTGAGCAAAGCGTCGCCACCGCGGAAAGAACCGGCGCGGTCATTGAACCCTTGCCAAAATTGCAGTGGTTTATAGATGTCCATAAAAAATTTAAAATTCCCCATTCCAAAATTAAAGAAATTGCGCCCGACGCCGAACTCAGCCTAAAAGATTTAATGAAAAAAGCCGTCCAATCGGGAGAAATCAAAATTTTACCCGACCGTTTTAATAAAACTTATTACCATTGGATAGATAATCTGCGGGATTGGTGCATCTCGCGGCAGATTTGGTATGGCCATCAAATCCCGGTTTGGTATAGAAATAAAGATAATCCGGAAGAGGAAATTTTTGTTGGAACGGAAGCGCCCGCGGGAGAAAGCTGGACAAGAGATCCCGACACTCTGGATACTTGGTTTTCTTCCGGACTGTGGACTTTTTCAACTTTGGGCTGGCCAGAGCAGACAGAAGATTTAAAACTCTATCATCCGACCGATTTGCTTGAAACAGGCCATGATATTTTATTTTTTTGGGTTGCCAGAATGATTTTAATGAGTACTTATTTAATGGGAGAAATCCCATTTAAGACCGTTTATCTCCACGGGCTTATCCGGGACGAGAAAAATGAAAAGGTCTCAAAATCCTTGGGAAACGCGCTTGACCCCCTTGACCTAACCGAAAAATACGGCGCCGATGCTTTGAGAATGGCTTTATTGGTAGCCGTCGCCCCCGGGCAAGACATCAAATTTAACGAGGACAAAGTTCGGGCTTATAAAAAATTCGCCAATAAATTATGGAATGTCAGCCGTTTTGTTTTGGAGAATACAACAAATTTAGGAGAAATTGATTTAAACAATGAACGGCTCAACTCGTTGAGGCGTTCCAACCCGCAACTGAAAAAACTCCAAAACTTAATTTTAGACATCACGAAAGATCTGGAAAATTACCACCTTTATTTAGCCAGCGAAAAAATTTACCATTTTGTTTGGCATGATTTTGCTGATATAATAGTTGAGGAAAGCAAGACAACAATCACAAAAGAAGACACCCAATTATTATTGCTGGAGATATTGCAAATAATTTTGAAAATTCTGCATCCCTTTATGCCTTTTATCACCGAAGAAATTTGGTCGGCAATACCGATTAAAAACAAAAAACTTTTGATGATTGAAGAATGGCCCATTGCTAAATAACTAATTTTATGTCAAATCAAATTATTTTTTACGCGCTTTTGGGAGGAATTATCCCGACAATAATCTGGCTCTGGTTTTGGCTAAAAGAAGATAGTTTGCGTCCGGAACCGACCAAATATCTTTTCCTTTCTTTTATATTTGGAATGATCGCGGCCGCTTTGGTCTTACCGGTGGAAGAAATAATCTCAAAAATTCTTCCGGGAACGGGGCTCGCCGTAATTGTCGCTCTCTCGTTCGCCGAAGAAATTTTTAAATACGGCGGAGCTTATTTTAGCGCTTTGAAAAAAAAGTGTTTAGACGAGCCCGTTGACGCTCTTATTTATATGATAACCGCCGCTTTGGGCTTCGCGGCTTTGGAAAACACTCTTTTTCTTCTGCAAGCGATAAAAACATCCGGCGCCGATATTACTCGCATTGTTTTAGTGGGCAATCTGCGATTTATCGGGGCGACTTTGCTTCACACGGTTTCCTCCGGCGCGATTGGGTTATTCATCGCTTTATCTTTTTATAAAAGTAAAACAATTAAAAGATTGTATTTATTAATTGGTCTTATCCTCTCTGTCGGCTTGCACGCAATTTTTAATTTCTTTATAATCAGGACAAGCGGTGGCGGGATTTTCGCGGTTTTCGCGTTAGTTTGGCTAACTGTAATTTTATTGATATTTTTATTTGAAATTATCAAACGAATCAAAAGAAAAAACATCCCTAAAAACATTAATAATTAAATAATTATAATTCAATTATAAGAAAAAATACCATGAAAAATTTTTTTGACAAATTAACCGGCGCTGTAAACATAGACGACAAAACGAACGAATTTGAGGAATTGGAAGACAAAAAAGAAAACGGTGTCCGCATTGGCGCGCTCGGCGAGGAAAACGAAAATGACGGCGAATTGGCAATTGATGTTTATGATGCCGGCGACAAAATTATAGTCAAAACGATGGTGGCCGGAGTTGAACCGGACGATTTGGATGTTTCCATCACCCGGGACACAATCACCGTCCGCGGGACCAGACGGGAAGCGACTGAAACAACAAAAGAAAATTACCACCACAAAGAATTATATTGGGGTTCTTTTTCCAGAACGGTGATGTTGCCGGCGGAGATTGATATAGAAGAATCGGAAGCGGTGGAAAAACACGGGCTGTTAATCTTGACCCTCCCGAAAATCGACAAAGAAAGAAAAGCAAAATTGAAAGTGAGATAAACAAACAAAAATACTCCAATTAATTGGAGTATTTTTGTTTTTTGTGTTTTGTCATTTAATACAAATGCAAATAAAGCCGTTTGTTTCTTTTGTGTTCCTCAAAATCGGCGGCGTAATACATATTTCCGCTGCGGTCGGAGAGATAAAATAAATAATTGGAATCAACCGGCGTCACCGCCGCCAAGAGCGACCATAAACTCGGATTGGCGATGGGGCCAATCGGCAGACCTTTATGTTTATAAGTATTATAAGGCGAATCAATTTTAAGGTCTTTCAAACTTAATTGATAGGTATTTTTGCCGTTGATATAAGGAAAAACAGCATCCACCTGCAAAGGCATTCCGATTTCAATTCTTTTCCACAAAATACCGGAAATCATTTGTTTGGATTTAAGCGTTCGCGCTTCCTTTTCCAACAGCGACGCCATTATCACAATTTCTTTTAGAGTTCGCCCTGACTCTTCTATTTTTTCGGCTATTTCCAGAATTTTCTTGTTGAAATTGTCTCTCATGGCGCGCGCCACTGAATGAGGCGTTACATTAGGCAAAAAATAATATGTGTCCGGAAAAAGAAAACCCTCTTCTTCTCGCGCGATTTTCAAAAATTCTTCTTTATCAAACTTCGGAAATTTCTTTTGCATAATATCAGCCACATCATAAACAGTCGCTCCCTCAACAAAAGTCACTTTTGTCGGCGTAATGCCGTAATGCCCTTTTATCGTTTTCCAAACAATTAGGCCGACAGAAGATTTTTTTTCAAAAAAATAAGAACCCGCCATCACCCCCTTGCCGTTCATTAAAACTTTCGCCAATCCGCTAAACAGCGCCGGCGATTTTATCACTTTTTGATTTTTCAAATCAGCGGCAATTTGTTTGAGCGTGTCCCCCTCTTCTATCGTAATAACCGCCCCGACGGGAAAATCAGCGGGCGCTTTAATAAAATAAAAATTAAATAAACTTGCCGACAAAACAATAATAATAACCAAAATTAATTTGAATTTTGAAAACCCCAAAAAATATTCCAAACGGTTTTGCCCTAATTTCGCGGAGGCGAACGGAAAGACGCCCAAAAACTTTTTGCTTTTATAATAACGCCTCATAAAAAAGTTTTTCACGAGAAATTTTGTGTTTCTCGGATTATAATTTGAAAAATTAAACATTTATTTAGTTATTAGGGAATTAGTTTTTGGGAAGTTAGGGGAAAAATTGGCTCCGCCAATTTTTCCCCTTGACCCTGTTAAATACTAACTTTTAACAGGGTTGACTTTTTTATTGTATCTGATAATATTCAAGTACAAATGCCTTCGGGCCCGCCCTCTCCGGAGGGCAAAAAAAAATTATGAAAAGCCGTCAAATTAGATTTTTGATGGCTTTTCTAATTTCTTCAAATGTTTTCTTATGCATAATTTCAATTCTACTAATAAATCTCTTGGTGTCTATCAAACGAACCTGAGAAATTACCACTGATGCTTTTTGCTTTCCAATTTTCCCGATTTTGAAATAATATTTATTTTCTTTTTTGTGAGATGTGGTCAATGGAACAACTAAACAAACTTCTCTGCTGAAACCTTTGAGCACCAAAACAGGTCTTCTGTTATTTTTTCCGCCGTCTTGTTCAAAACCAATATTGACGCCCAAATCACACCACCAAATTTCTCTCTGCTTATAGAATGTATTCTTTCCAAAATTGTGAACTTGTTTCTTCCGACTATTCCACAAATCAAAATCTTTTTTTGTATTTTTATCTTTAATCATTTTTTAGCTTTTATATCGGCAAATTAATTGGCGGTTCGGCCGTTTTGGACACCAGACGGGAAAGCGTCGGGGTCTGGACCACTCCCCCCGGAAAATGAAAGATAGTCGCCAATTCTTCGGTATTTAAGACAAAAGGCCGGTATTCATCTGAAAACTCGCGTCTTTTATAAGAATTAAAAAATTTTCTTTTCAGACGATTCATCCTCAACCCTCTAAAATCCTGCCAGGGATAATTAAAACTCGTTGCCGCGGCCACTCTAAATTGGTTCAGCTCCAGAGAATTGAATTGTTTGAAAGCGCCCAACAGCCCCATAATGTTAATGGCGTTAAATTTATCCGTTTCCGCCAAATAAATCGCGCGAATATTGCAGTCAAAACTAAGTTTGGAGATGCTGCGTTCTATAGCCGCGATTGTCGCAGACTCGCCTTTGGTCATTGCCCGAAAGCCCTTGCTCGGGTCGGCTTCGTCGACCCTGACTTTTTCAATGAGTTTTTTTATCTCCTCTTGGCCTTCCTCGCGCCAACTTTGTTTTTCGGATATTTCCGCTTTTTTGATTTTGTTTTTCCAATTCAGTTTTTTTGTTCTTTCGCTTTTATGGGCGCGTACGATAATTTGAAGCCAAACCTGCTGGCCCTGTTCCACCGACCCTAAAAATTCCAAAATGGGCGTGAGCGGGTCGGATTTTTCCTCTTCTTTTACCCCCTCGCTTTCCAAACGATAATCAATGTATGACTTAATCGGGTAAAAATCATCTTTTTTCAAGCAGTGCTCGCAAGCCCACATTCCCAAAGAAGTCGGGTCATATTTGACAAAACCGGTATAATTGAGAACTTCAAATATCTCCACATCGGGATATTGCGCGTAAATTTGCGACTCTATCAAATTTTTCCAAAAAGAGCGCGTCCAAATAAAAAACCGAACTTGGCCTTCCAAAGAGACCATTTCCAAAGAAAAAACCGCCCGCGTCTTACCATAGAAATATCTGTCAATAAAGGTGGTTTCGCCGCCAGTTTGAAAAAGCGCGTTCAAAACAAGTTCCATGGCCAAAGGCGTTTTTTTAATCTCGTTGGGCAATTTTATTTCAAGCAGAGTATATTTTTGTTCGGCCGTAAATTTGGTTCGAACATATTTCAACCACCTGTCCCAAAAAACACATAGTAAAATAAAAGGCAACCACAGGGGCAACAACAAATACAAGATATTTATAACATCCGAGACCAAACCTTGAAAAAAAACAGGGAAAAGAGCGATAAAATTATCTGTCATTAAAATATATTTTACTATAAAATTTTAAATAATGGAAAGCGTTTTAAGCGAATATTCCAAATCGTTTTAATTGGCAACCGCGTATGTTCCATCGGCCTTTTTTTTGAAAAAATTGGAGTTTTGCAAATTGACCAAAACGGTATTTTCTTTGACATATCGTTCCTTCAAAACCTGTTTAATGATTTCTTCCTTGCTTAAAAAACCTTTTTTCTTCAAAATATCCCTGATAACTTCTCTAACCACTCCCTGAGAATAACCCCATTCCGTCAAAGCGTATAAGCCCCGCCCCACTAAAACAAACCGTTCGTCTTTTATCAATTCATTATGACAAGTCGCGATATGCGCTTTTTTATTAAAATGCTCCTGAATTTTTTTTGCCACCTCCGTAAAATGCATCGGGGAGCCGTGTTGTCTGACAACCAAATATGCGTAACTGCGAATTCCTCTTGTTTTAATGTTGGGAGAAACCGCTAAGCCCCACTCGTCAAATGAGTTTTTGCCTATTATTTTGGACAAAGCCAGCCATCTTTTTATGTCCTCCTCGTTATTTTTTAGCCGACTTTGATAAGTTTGGGCCTGTTTATTAAATAAAGACACTAACTCACTTTCTGGTATGAGAATATCATTAGTCCAATTTTTGGAAATCTCTCTTAGGACCGCGGAAATATCTTCGGATAATTTTGGGTCAAGAAACCACCTGGTTCTAAATTCAGAGTCCTCTTTTTCCCTCGCGAAAGAAGCGCCCAATACCAACAGCAGATAAAAATAATTTTGAGTCAGGGCGTCTTCAGACAGATAATTGAGCAAATCTTCTTCCGCGACCACTCCGCCGGTTGATTTTATCAAATCTGCCAATTCACCGAACGAGGCGCCCGCGTCTTCAAAAGCTTTTGATTTGCGCGCGTTTTTGAGAGAATAATTTTCTATTTGCCTGACTCTTTCCCGCGTGATGCCATATTTTTTGCCGATAGAATCAAGAGTGCTTTTCTGGGCGCCGCCGCTTAAACCGTAACGGCGAACAATTATATCTTGGGACCTTTTTGGCAATTCCGCGAAGAATGTCTCCGTAATTTGTTTTGGATTAAATGTAATCATTGGAGTATTTTTAGCATTATTTCAACAAAAAGTCAAGAAAAAAAATAGGGGATATTATACGACGATGCTTAAAATTTTATTTTTCACATAAATAATTTTTTTAGAGGATTTTCCGTCCATCCATTTTTGAACCCTTTTATCGCTGAGCGCCATTTCCTTTACTTCTTCATCGGACAGTCCGTCCTCAATTTCAATTTCCGCGCGGATTTTCCCGTTTATTTGAACAGCGATTGTGTGAGTTTTATCTTTTATCAATTTTTCGTCATAGTCCGGCCATTTTTCCAAATGGATTGATTCAATCTCCGCATTAGTCCGCGTATCGTCCGCATTAGTAGTCCGCGTCCCGCGAAGCGAATACCAGATTTCTTCCGTCAGATGCGGCGCGAAAGGCGCTAAAATTTTCAAAAACATTTCAAAATCCGCTCTTGATATTTTTGATTTTTTGACGGCGTTTATAAATTTCATCATTTCCGAGACGGCCGTATTGTATTTCAAATTTTCAATATCTTGCCCGACTTTTTTTATCGTTTTCTGCAATATATTTTTAACTGCGGCGGAACTTTCATTTTTTTCCGCCGCGCCTATCTCCCAGACCTTTTCCAAAAATCTATAAACGCCCACGATATTATCCTTGTTCCAAACAATATCATCCGCCAACGGCGCGGCAAAAAGTATTTGAATTCTGACGGCGTCCGCCCCGAATTTCTCCACCAGCTTATCCGGATTAATGACATTGCCTTTTGATTTTGACATTTTTCTCCCTCGCGCGTCCAAGACCATCCCCTGATGGCGAAGTTTCAAAAATGGCTCGCCAAAATCAAGCAAACCGATTTTTTTCATCGCCTTCACGAAAAATCTGGCGAACAGCAAATGCATATAAGTATGTTCCGCGCCTCCGATATACAAATCAACCGGCAGCCAATATTTTTGCCGCGCCTTTGAGCAAAATTCTTTTAAATTATGAGCGTCGGGGTAGCGCAAGAAATACCAAGACGAATCCACAAAAGTATCCATTGTGTCGTATTCAGGCACCCAGCCCTTTCCGAAAATTTTTTCCGTTCTTTCTTTTAATTCTTTTGAATCCGCCAACGGAGAAATTCCTGTCGGTTTAAAACCCACATCTTCCGGCAATTTCCAGGGCAGATATTTTTCGGGGATTAAATTGGCTTCTCCGTCCGGAGAATAAACAATCGGGATCGGACAGCCCCAATATCTTTGCCTTGAAATTGACCAATCGCGCAGGCGATAATTTGAAGATGATTTTCCGCCCGCAAATTCTGTAATTTTTTGTTTGGCTTCCTCGCTCGCCATCCCGTCAAATTTCCCCGAGTTTACCATTATCCCATTGCCTGTATATAATCGTTTCCCTGCTAGAACTAACATCAAATATTCATTTAGTTTTTCTTTTTCTGTTTCACCATACTCTAAAAATTCTAGATATTTTTTTAAATCATTCAAACTGTTTGGCTTTATAACATTCTTTATAAAATTTTCAGATGGTTCTCTTGTTTCTGAAGTAATTACTGTTTGCGTAAACTCAAAATCTCGCTCATCATGCGCCGGCACAGCCATAATCGCCCCAGTTCCATAACCGCCCAAAACATAATCAGCGATAAAAATCGGAATTTCCTCCTTATTTACCGGATTTATCGCTTTTATACCTTTTATTTCAACTCCTGTTTTTTTCTTTCCCTCAATCCTTTCCATTTCCGTCTTTTTTTGCGTTTCTTTTATATATTTTTCAACCTCTTCAATATTTGTGATTTGTGATTTGTGATTTATTGTTTTGAGAAGCGAAGCGACGAGTGGATGTTCCGGCGCCAAAACCATATAAGTCGCCCCAAACAAAGTATCCGGCCTCGTTGTGAATACAGAAATTTCTTTTTCTAAATCTTTAATTGGAAATTTAATCAACGCTCCTTCGGATTTTCCAATCCAATTGATTTGATTTTTCTTGGTATGCTCCGGCCAATCCACTTTGTCCAAATCGTTTATCAAATCATCGGCAAAATCCGTAATTTTGAAAAACCAGCCGGGAATTTCTTTTTGAATAATTTCGGTTCCGCATCTCTCGCATTCGCCGCCCAAAACTTGCTCGTTCGCGATTCCGGTTTGGCAAGACGGGCACCAATTTATCGGGCTTGTTTTTTTATAGACCAATCCGTTTTTATAAAATTCCCCGAACAACCATTGCGTCCATTTGTAATATTCGGGCTCGGAAGTATCAATTTTTTCGTCAAAATCATAATTCAAGCCCAGCGATTTCATTTGCTTTGTATAGGTTTCAATATTTTTTTTCGTCGTCTTCACCGGCGGTATGCCTGTTTTAATCGCGTAATTTTCAGTCGGCAAGCCAAAAGAATCAAAGCCCTGCGGATGCAAAACATTATAGCCCCGCATTTTTTTATATCTGTAAAAAACATCGCTGGCGGCATAAGATTCCGTGTGCCCCAGATGCAAGCCCTCCCCGGACGGATAAGGAAACATATCTAAAATATAATATTTTTCTTTGGTCCGATCGTCTTTATCAATTTTAGAAACCTTATCTTTTTCCCACCGCTCCTGCCATTTTTTTTCTATTTTTTTGTGGTCGTATTTTTTCATCCTATTCTTTAAACTTCTTAATTCCCAACCAAACCAGTGTTAGCAGAGCGATTCCCAAAATGCCTAAATGCGTCCAATCGCTGGCGTATTGCCAATATCTGATTGACGCGATAACGAAAGACAAAACCCCGCCCAGCGACAAAGCGACAGAAATAACTTCCGCTTTCATTGTCAAGAAACCGGCGATTATTGTCAGCACTCCCAAAATAATCAACGCCACAAAAACATTCTCCTCGTAATTCTCGCGCGCGTCGTCAAATTGTTGCGAGCAGATAAAATTTTGATTGCAATACCCTTCGCTTTCTATGGTCACCATTTCTCCTTCGTACACAGATACAGGTTTTACTCGCATATTATCTTCTCTCCACTGCCCGCCAATTTCTAAACATTCCGCCTCCGTTCCGATTTTTTTCACCACCTGCTCTTTCGGACAAAAATTATCGTATTCCGGTTTAGGATAAGCTACTTTTATCGCGTAAAGATAAAAAAGATTAAGGACAATTACAATCCCGACAATCAGGGGCCACTTGAGTATTTCTTTTGTTTTCATATTTTTTATTTATTAAATGATAACCAATTAATCATACCAAACCCGCCATTTGATTACAAACAAAAAAACCGCGGCAACGCGCGGTTAATACTAAATTTATTATTCAGAATATAAATTGTTATGCGTATCTATTTTTACAAAAAGAAAAACATCTTTTCCAATTTCTTGGAATACGGCTCTCAAATCACCCGTAATATTTATGCTTCTGAAACCCTTGAGCGGACCGTGTAATGAATGGTTATTTAAAATAGAGTCAAATTGATTTTTCAAAAATAAATTTCTTCTCTCTATAAATTTCCGTTTTTCGCCCTCGTTTAATTTTTTAAATTTTTTATCAAATTTTTTGTGCAATAAAATTTTCATTTTTATAATGCGTTTAGGTACTTATCCATTTCTTTCACACTGGAAAAAACCGGGGAGATATTCACCCCGTTTTTATAATCCTCCACCGCCTGCAAAAGTTCTTTTTCAACTTCCGGTCTAACCCGATAAGTCGGTTTGGTTGAAAAATGCACGGATTTATTTTTAATCAATTGCCTCAGGTTAGCATTTATAATAGAACTCAAAGACAAACCAAGGTCTTTGGCAATTATTTGCGCTTTTCTTTTTACTTCTTTGTCGGTTTTTATATTTATAACCGCTTTTGTTGTTGTTATCATACGCACTCATTGTATACCGCGTATTGCATTTGTCAACACACAAATTACACCACCCGTCCACCACTTGGCGCTCCAAGCGCTAAATGGTTAAATCTTAAATTCAATTACATCGCCATCTTGGACGATATATTCTTTTCCCTCCGTACGAATAAGTCCTTTTTCGCGCGCCACCGCTCTTGAACCGACCTTTAGCAACTCCTCCCAATTTATAATATCCGCTTTAATAAACTTATCCTTAAAATCATTATGAATGGCGCGACCCGCTTGTGGAGCGGTGGAATTTCGCTTGACTGTCCAAGCGCGCGATTCATCCTCACCGGTTGTAAAATAAGTTATTAAATTCAAAAGCTCATAACTTTTTCTGATTAAAACATCTATATCATCGCAAGACCCTCCCAGGGTTTGTTTGTATTCTTCCTGTTCATCTTTCGGCAAATCCTTTAATTCGTGTTCCACCTGCGTATCAATTTTTATCCATTTTGAATTTGTTTCTCGCAAAAATTTCAAAACTTTTTCCCATTTTGGATTATCCGTTTCATCCAAATTTTTTCCGCCCATTTTTTTATTAAAAGCGTATAAAATCGGCTTCATTGTCAAAAGATGCAAGCCCCTGATAATTTTATTTTCGTCCGCCGACAGCTCCGCCACGGACGCTAACTGTCCGTCGTCCAGCGCCTTTTCAATTTTTTCCAAAACAAGTTTTTCCGCAGTCGCCTTTTTATCCCCTTTTTTAATATCTTTTTCTAAATTTGCGATTCTTTTTGAAACCGTTTGAAAATCCGCCATTATCAATTCCAAATTTATCACTTCAATATCACTCATCGGATCAATTTTTCCATTTACATGAACAACATTATCATCTTCAAAAATTCGGACAATTTCTATAATTGCATCCGTCTCTCGGATATTCGCCAAAAATTTATTTCCCAAGCCCTCGCCCGAATGAGCGCCTTTAACCAATCCGGCGATATCCACAAATTCAATCGCGGCGGGAACGGTTTTTGCCGAGTTTGAAAACTCGCTCAATTTATCCAGACGAATATCAGGAACAGAAACAACCCCCACGGCCGGGTCAATCGTACAAAAAGGATAATTTTCCGCCGCCACGGCTTTTTCCGTCAAAGCATTAAATAAAGTTGATTTACCCACATTAGGCAGGCCGACTATTCCGATAGATAACATAATACAAAGATTTAAGAATTAAGATTTATGATTTAAGAAAAAATTTTGACATTTGACGAGGTCCGACCTCTGAATTCGCAATACAAGCAATCGTTAGCCACTTTACATTATTTAACCACTTATGAGGTCGGACCTCTTTTTCGATATTATTTTGGATTTTGGACTTTGGAATTTAATATGTTCTGTTTGGGGGAAGCTTGTTGAGGGTTTTTGATAATTAATAAAATTTATTTCATAATGTCTTTCAACTCATCTTGATGACTTTGCATCACCTCCATCATCGCTGTCATTTGGTCTTTACCCTCTTTTATTTTTTCTTGCGCCTCCAGCGCAATTTTTTTGAATAACTCAGGATTTTCTTCAAGAACTTTTAATATCTTTTCCTGTTCCGCTTCCGGCACATCCTTGAGTTGCGATTTCAACATTTTTTTCATTAGCATATTTTTAAACATATTTTTATATTAACATTTTTGAACTTAAAAATCTAATTTTCATTTTTATTTTTATTTTTACTGAAGTAACGCTTCTGTGTCTATATTATAGTATTATATATAATACTATAATATAGACACTATAAACATAATATTTTGCTGTGTCAAAGCTTCACAAAATATCGTTAATAAAAAAACAATAGAAATGAAAAACACCACCCGAAGGCGATGTTTTTCGTTGTACTCAAGTTATGGCAAGCCATAACTCAAGTACGGTTATTATCTTATCAAACATTAAATTAATGTCAATACATCTTTTACCTATAAAATAAAAAGCGTAATTTGTCAAATCCCGCGAGTTTAACGCCAATTCAAAATGATTAACTCATCCCGTTGAGTTAATCAGAGAAAAATAGAAAAATAACCGCAAACTTAAAACTTGGACATACTATGTCCAAGTTTTAAGAAAAGGGGCGGGGTTGAAAAATTGAGAAGCAAGGCCTCTCAATATAAAATTCTATTATTATCTTAGTCACTAATTATTTTTCATAATTTTCTCTATCCCCAGCGCCTATTGACTTAACCAACTGCTTGATATATCATTAAAGCACATTCGGGAATCGTCACGCTTCGTGGCGGTTTTCTTTTTTTATAGAATTATTCCAGTTATTTATAGGAATAAAAACAACTCTTTTATTTCCATTTTTTTCCTCTTCTTTGATTATTTTTCCTAAACGAGTTGAAAATCTTTTATTTCCATATTTATCTCGTTTTTGACTGGAAATCACATATACAACAATTCCCTTTTCTACTAAATCATCTATTAAATAAGCAAAATCTCCATCACCTGTAAAAATTAAAGCTTCGTCTCCTTCGGAAAGAAAATTGACGGCATCAACCGTTAACTCAACATCACAATTAGATTTTCTTGCCCCATTTATTTTATGAGTGTATAAAAATTCCTTATCACATTCATCACATTTTACTTGAATTTCTTCTTCTTTATCTTTATGAATATGAGTAAATTTAGTTCTTATTTTATATCCAATATCTTCTTCCATTTTTTCTAACTGCGCTTTTTCTTTTTTCCCTTTATACCCTTTGTAAAAAAATACATCGCAACAATTCCATTTTTTATTCGTTAATAACTCATAAAGTTTCTTCCAATCAATAGAAAAATTATGAAGATTTTTTGTTGTTCCATTTGTATTAGGAACATCAATGAAAGCATATCTCTTTATTTCTTTTTTAATTTGTTCTTCATTCATAATTTTTGTCTGTGTCTATTTATTTTCATTTTTTTATTATATCACAACGGGCAAAAGCAAATGAGAGAAAAAGCAACGGGCGGAAAGCTCCGCTTTCCGCCCTTGCCGTATTGCCGTAGTCCAACTACGGCAATTTTATAAATCCCCAACGGCTCAACGGGTTGAGCCGTTGGGGAGGAGTGAAAAACAAGAAAAAACGGGATTGAAAAATTGAGAGGCAATACCTCTCAATTTTTTTGAAGAAATTGTTTTTTGGGAGGAGGTTTTGAGTTTCCTATTGTATAATTAACCTGTTATTTTTTGGCAAAGATAAATTATTGCTAAAAACAATTATTTCTTTACCCTTTCTGATTCTATAAGCCATATGTAAAAACATAAATTTAATACTCTTAAATCTTTTATATAAAAACCTAATTTCTGGAATATCATCATAAGAAACTATCCAATGGGCATTTTTTATTTTTTTAATTTCATCGCTCACTTTTTTATGATCCTTATGTTTATAATGATTCATATATAAGGATGGCCCCATTAGATAATAGGGTGGATCAAAATAAAAAATTGTATTTTTAGTTTTTCTTACCTTTTTTATAAGTTCTAAAGCATCCAAATTGGATACAATAATTTTTTCTTTATATTTAGCAATTAATTTTATTCTTTTAATTAATTCTTTTTTATTAAAACGGCAATCTATTTTATATTTACCGCTCTGTTTTTTACCACCAATTACTCCTCCATTAATAATTCCTGAATAATTTGTGCGATTAAGAAAAAAAGTTGAAAAACCAAGTTTTAATAAATCTTTTTCAATCGCTTTATTTTTTTGTATTTCTTTTTGTTTTCTCCAATTTTTTAAAGTAATTTCAGTATTATGTATTTTCCTACACAATCTATCTGTATCATTCAAAACAGAATACCAAAAAGCAAAAATTGCTTCATCGTAATCATTTATAGTAATTTTTGAAACTTTATTTTCTATCAATAAAAACAAAGCGACCGAAGCACCACCGGCATACGGTTCCACATAATGCCCACTGACATTATTTATCTCACAAACTTTTGAGATAAACTTAGCCAATTTATTTTTCCCGCCAGGGTAACGAAGTGGTGAATAAAACATATTATTTTATCTTTTTAATAATATTTAAAAAAGGTCTTCCAAATTTTCTCCAAGTTTTTTCAGGATCGTCTTTCCCAGAAATAGAGTGAACATTATGAATAAAAATGTTGAGATCTGTAATAAAATCATCACCATTTTTCACAAGTTTATCTAAAGTTATACGAGCAGCTGGGTCTTCAATTACATTATTATCTTCATTAGAAATATAATTCAACATTTCTCTAAAACTTGGGCTCCAATTCCTTTTCTGCTCAATAATCGCTGCACCTTTTTTGACACGCTGAATATTTTTAATCTTAACATCATTTTTATATTTTGTAATTATTTTTTGAATATATCCTTTCTCAAATAATTCATGATAAAGTGATATCTCTAATAACACCCTTAAGCTTGGCATAAGAATGTGAGAATTACTTTTTGGATCTATCAGCTTCATTTCTTTTAGCAGATACTTTACTTTATCTGAACCCTTGTATTTCCTAAATTCCTTATCGGTAATCCAATCATTCTTTATTAAAGTCCCGGGTACTTTTGTGTCGTCATTTTCACTATTATTAGTTTCATCTTTCTGCGTTTCATTATTTTCAGCGTTACTAATGTCTGGCAATGACGGTCGTTCATTTTTAAGTTTTGGCTTATTGCCAAAAAGATCTTTCATGAAATTAATAGATTTTTCTGTTGTATACACTTCAGCAACATTTATTTTGTCATCAATTATTTTATCAAATAGTTTTTGCAATCTACCAATAACCTCTTTTTTTTCAGAAGCAAAAACAATTTTCTTTTTTTCAATATTTATTCCTAAATAAGACCTCGATTTCGGATTTGAAAAAATACGATTTATAGTAGAAATTTTTAATTTTTTTGCATCAAATTTTATACCCGCTTCTTTTTCAACTTCCTCAACGGCTTGCATAGCAGGGGATATTTTACCTTCAAATTTATAACCAAACCGTTCTTTATCCGCAGAACCCCATGGATCTTGTCCAACTCCTTGATTTTTCCCCGTATGATCTAATTTTATCCATTTGGCTGCATCCTTATCGGATTTGTAAATAAAAGATTGTATATCTTGAGGAATTTTGGTTTTATCTATTTGCAAGCTATCAAATTTATCCTTTAATAATTTATCCTTAACAATAGCCGTATCGTGTAAACACTTAAGAGCTGTTGACCTTCTATTTCCATCTAAAACTAAATAATGTCTTTTGTCTTTTTTTAATACACGAAAATCTTTCGCTTTATCTAACCCATTTTCTAGTATATGTTTTGCTAAATTAAAAATTTCAATCCCCTTTTTTTCTAACATCAAATCAATTGCTTGTTCCTGGTTACCTACAGGATCAAAACGAAAATTTTCTGGATTTACAACTAAAAATTTGTAATTGATGTTTGCTTTCATAGCTTTTTATTTGTTTATATTTTTTATCTTCTATAAATTAATTTAGTTCAATAATTTTAATTGCCTCCTTGATTAAATTATATAACTTATAAACCAATTTATCAATTTGGGTTTCTATGGTGATGGTGTCTGTGTTCGGGTTGTCTTTTCTTAAACTTTTTATATTTTATCAATTTCTTTCATAATTTTATCTGTTTCTGTCAATGCTACAATAATTTTTTGGTAATGTTCTATGTCTGAATTTGTCAGAATTCGGTCTTTGCGGTCTTTGAGCCATTTTTGTGCAGGCTGATAACCACCAATATAAAAATTCCAAGCCGATTTAGGAACTTTGCCAAAATACTGGTCTTTATTAATAAATACCTTGCCGTCTTTATAGATCACTTTTTCAACAATGTTTTCTCCGCCGACCGGATAAGTCGTGATAAATTGATTTACCTTCGAAGATTCCAAAAGATGAAGCGAGCGTAATTCAGCGCCAAGCTTAACTAACGCTTTGAAACTTTTTTTGTCTTTCGGGTACGGAACGCGCGGAAAATCAATCTTTAAAAATTCCTTGTATTTTTCCCGATAGCTCGGCGAATGCAAAACCGCGTAAATATAATCAAAAATATCTTCCGGTGTAGTTTTGCTGACAATTTTTTCTATCTCAACAACAATTACTTTTTTAAAATTTGAAATTTTTGAGCCATCTTCGGCATAGAGGTATAAAGGAAATTTATAAGATTTGGGACCTCCAAAATGTTCATCACTTAAATTTTTGGATATAAAAGCAATAAAAGATGTTTTGCCCAACTCAAGACCATAATTATTTTTATTAAAAAAATTATCCATTACATTTTTTCGGCTTCTTGATAAAAAATTTTGATCATAAAAAATGCATCTTTTATCAAATGGACGGTAGTCATATTCAACTATTTTATTTTCTTCAAATACTGCGTTGAGTGCTTTGTTATATTCCCAAGTAGTATTGTGTGCCAATTTAAATTTTGAAATTAATTGTTCTTTTTTATATTTGTTATCTAAAATATCAGCCACTCTTTTTGATAGTATATCTTTGTTAAAATCAATAGATATAGAATCAACCTTTGTCCCAATACCAACGCTAAAAACATTAAATAATTCATTCATCTTAAATCCTTTTTTATATTCTTCCTCTAATCTAAAATCCTTAGGCACGAAAAAATAATATGGCTCAGAATAATTTAGTTTATTCCATTTAATATTTTGCAAATCGGATTCATCAAGCGCCTTAAATTTTTCCTCGCGTTTTCCAAAAAGTTCCGCGTGATATACCTCGCCCAATTTTTCCTTATTCTCGTTCTTGCGGACAAAGATATTTATTGAAACGCCTTGCGTAATATTGAAAACATTTTCATCTTTGCCACCGTCGGGAGCTTTTTCTTTTTTCTTGGAGTTGCCGTGCAAATCAAGAATATAAATCTCGTCAAATGTCTCAAGCAAATGTTTCCTCATTTGACGATGGGTAATGCCGTCTATAAATGAATTATTAGTAATCATCGCCACGATGCCGCTTTTATTTTTTTCTATAAAATGCTCGGCAAAGCGGATAAATTTTATATAATCGTCATCAATATTTATTTTTCTTTCGCCCAAATCTTTTTTGTAATCTTTGATCAAATTTTGAATCCAGGCTCCTTTATTTTGAGAACTTATACTATACGGCGGATTGCCAATCACGACCATAATCGGAGTTTTATTTTTTATAACTGCCGCTTCTTTTGATTCGTCAGCTATGCTTTGAGCAAAGCCAAAACCGGTAAATAAATTCTCTTGCAAAGGACTTTCTTCAAGGGAATTTGTTAAATAAATACCAAGCCGTTGATTAAAATATTTAAAGCCGGTTTTTTTGAAAGCCATGGTTAATTTTAAGTGAGCGATGGTATAGGGCGCCATCATCAATTCAAAACCGTGCAAGCGCGGGAGTAAGTCGCTATGCACATAAGCCGGCCAGTGGCCTTTTTGATCGCTTTTTATTCGCGCGTAAATTTTTCCTATGACATCGCTAATAAATGTTCCTGTTCCGACAGCCGGGTCAAGTATTTGGACGCGGTGAATACCCGTGTCTGTTTTTGTCGTATCAGCGAGACCTTGCAGCAGGCCAAATTCTTTTTCAAGCAAATAATCAACGGAACGCACAATAAATTGCACTATCGGCAAAGGAGTATAATAGGCGCCCATTTTTTTACGCAGAACCGGATCATATTCTTGTAAAAAATCTTCATAGAAATAAATAACAGGATCTTGTTCTTTATGGGTCTTGCCCCACAAATCATTTTTTGCATACTGCTTCATTAATTCTTGAATATTTGCGTGAGAAAAAACTTCGCACAGTTCGTCTACAATGTATTCAAGTCGTTTATCAAAGTTTGGCCCGATTATGTGATCAAAAAAATGTTGGAGAAGCGGATTTGATTTTGGGATTAGATCGCGCGCTTCTTGGCGTGAAAAATCTTCTTTTGTTTTATCGTGAGACCGCGCGACAAAAAGCCCATAAACAAGTGTCTGGGCATACATATCCGCAAAAGAATCAGGTGTTAAATCATGAACAAGCAGTTTTCTAATCGCTTCATATACGCGAATAAGCTCGGCATTTTTATCTGACTCCACGGCAAGAAATTGTCGCGCGTTATCCCTGATTCTTCGCGCTTTCCCGCCCATAATTTTTGCCAGATGTTTGCCTGAACGAATTGGCTCTTTTTGCGATTGTGTAAAATCAATTAGAGTTTTAGCAACATGCTCATAGTTTTCGGGAATAGCCGTAATCGCCCGGTTTTTTATATTGTAATCAGCTATTTTAATCGGCTCTTCGTAACGAAGCCCGTTTCTATAAAAACGAAATTCCACATAATCTGTTAGAACTAAATTTGTGTAGCCGTAATATCTCGCCATTTGTTCTGACTTTTCAATTTTGTCCAAAGATGCGCCGATATTTTTTGCTTCAATATACAGGATAGGCACATCATTTTTAAGCACGGCAAAATCCGGTTTGTTTCCATCTTTAGCTTTTGCGTCATGGTCTATGCGTTGAACATTGATTGTTTTAAAAATTTCTTTGATTAAAATTTCAAAGTCGGCGCGATAGCCCATTTCGCTGGTTTCCTCATAGGAAAATTTAGGGGAGATTGATTGAATGTAATTTTCAAAAATTTTTTTCATAATTTTATACTCTTTTTGTTTTTTCTGTTTCCGCTTCGTTCATAATATTATTTTTTTCCAATCATCCATACCCCTTTTTCACGAAAGGCGGGGATGGTTTGTCTTTTGGCTTTGTTGAGAAAAGACGCGGAAGATTGATTTTCTTTTTTAGCATATTCTGAAATCCTTATAATTTTTTCGCCTTTTAGATAGGTAATCCTTTTATGAAAAGATTCTGATAATTGTAAATATAAAATTTTAGAAAAGTCCTTTAACGCTTTTTCTTTTTCGTTCTTATCATATAATTTGAATGTATTATAATAATATTGCTTTTCAGAATTTCTAATAATTATTGGCGTAAAACCGTTTTTTAACAGCATTAAATTTATTAAAACTCTGCCTATCCGACCGTTTCCATCTGCAAATGGATGTATTTTTTCAAAAAATAAATGGAATTCAGAAATTTTGGATAAAATATCTTTTTCATTATTCTGAAAATTATCTAAAAGTTCGTTTATTAAACCTTTTATTTTTTCCGGGGCCGGCGCGATATATTTTCCAACTCTAACATACTCATCCGCTTTCCTAAATCTTCCGGCAATATCATCTCTGATATTAGAAATAAGCATTTTATGTAAAAGTAAAATCGTTTCAATATTAATCCCCAATTTTTTTCTATTTTTATATATATAATCTGTAACTTGCGCTAAATTTCTTGCTTCAAAAATTTCTCTCAGAGAGATATTTCTTGAAATTTCCAGATCAAGTAAAATTTGTTCCGTTTCAGAGATAGTTAAAGTTGAATCTTCAATGGCATTTGAGTTATAAACCGCTTCTGGAATTTCAACTTCATTCAAAACTCTCAACAAGGATTCTTTGTCTTTTTTTAAGAAATCAAATTTTTGTTTTAATGTCTTAATTTTATCTTGGTATTTTTTCGCTAACATATTTATGTATTATACTCATATTAACGATTTTTGCAAGAAAAACCGTTAATAACTCGCAAAAACACAGTTTATTAACGGTTTTTTGATTAACTCAACCCGTTGAGTTAATCAAGTGGACCAGACAGGACTTGTCCCACGATTACTAAGCATATTTCTTCGCCTAACGGCTCGAAATCTGCCAAGTATCGTTGGACGCGGCTCCCTCATACTCGCTTCGCTCGTATTCAGTCCGCCGTTCAAGTCCTGTCTGGTCCACAAA
>JAGMBS010000008.1 GCA_023129575.1 Minisyncoccota bacterium | reverse complement strand
TTTGTGGACCAGACAGGACTTGAACCCGCTACCTCCGCAGTGCAAATGCGGCGCTCTACCAGGTGAGCTACTGGCCCCTCACTTAGAACCTTTATAATTCAAAGTTCTTAGACACAATCAAAATTATACACAATGACAAGCAAAAGTAAATTAAATTTTACGAGTCCGTCTCCAAAGTTAACCCGATTATATGCTCCACAAATTCCGGCAAATCGCTCCCGACCGCTTTGAGAGAAATAGGCAAAAGAGAATTTTGAGTAAGGCCGGGCAAAGAATTCGTTTCCAAAAGGTAAATTCCGCGCCGGGGCGAAACTATAAAATCAGAGCGGGAATAATGCCTCAACCCGAGCGCTTGGTGGGCTTGGCGCGCCAGATTTTGGAGTTTGTTTTTTTCTTCCTCTGTGAAATTCCCCGGGCAAATTTCTTCCGTCTGTCCGCTATATTTGGCGTCATAATCAAAAAAATTATTTTCCGATTTCGGCCTGATTTCAATCGGTATCAAACTATAAATACCTTTGTTTCTAAAATTATCAATCACTCCGCAGGTTGCTTCCCTTCCCGCGATATATTCCTCCACCAAAACTCGGTCGGATATTTCAAAAGCGTTTCGCGCCGCTTTCTCCAAATCCGCCCCTGTTCCGACAATACTTATTCCCAAAGACGAACCGGCGTTGGCGGGTTTTATAATCGCCGGCATCGGAAATGTTTTGAAAATTTCCGCGGCGTCAAAATTATTTTTTTCCAAAACAACATCTAAAGGAATTTTAAGTCCTATTTTTTTAAACTCCCGCTTGGCTAAAATTTTATTCATCGCCAGCGCGGAGGGTAAAGAGCGAGAACCGGTGTAGGGAATTTTAAAAGTTTCCAAAATTCGCTGAATTTTTCCGTCCTCGCCGTACGCGCCGTGCAAGGCGTTAAAAACCAAATCTGCTTTGGACAACACATCCGCGGGAGCCATTTTAGCGCCGTTCAAATACCATTCACCGCCCCGAGTGATAGCAACATCAAAGACCTCATATTTATCAGAGGAAAGCGCTTCCAATATTTCCGCCCCCGTTCTAAGCGAAACCTCGTATTCGGGACTGGGACCGCCCCGCAAAACCGCAATTTTTTTCCGAGTTAGCATTGCTTTAATTATATCATAAAAATAAAATTGGGAAGCCACAGTCGGCTATACGATAGCCGGCCATAAACTAAAAAAATTCAAACGCTTTGGCGAAACAGTTCAGTTTTTCCTTGACATTTTTTTTCTACTTGTTATTATTATGACAAGCTGATGGCTCGTTTTCACGGGTTTATCGGATGTCAATAAAAAAGACCTTTGCGAAAGGGTCTTTTTTATTTTACAATAAATTTGTGGATCTGGGCCCGTGTTGTAACGAGTTAACAAATCGGCTTTGACATCCGGTGAAGCGGGTGCAAGTCCCGCCGGGTCCACTTTTAAATATCCTATTCCTAATTTTTTGGAAATAGGATTTTTTAAATTAAAAATTGAATTGTATCATCAATTGGCAAAGCCAAAATCCACCCTTTGCGCTTAATACATAATACTTGCTACCTGCTACTTATTCCTCTTCCATTCCTCAATTTTTTTATGATGCCCCGACAAAAGCACCTTGGGAACTTTATAATTTTTATTTTTGTATTTAATAATTTCCGGGCGAGTATAAACCTCCGAACTGGATACCCTATTTTCTTCCAGCGATTCTTCTTTTCCCAGAACGCCTTTCACCTGCCGGGAAACCACATCAACCAAAACCATCGCCGGCAAAGCGCCCCCCGTCAAAATATAATCGCCGATTGAAATTTCCTCCGCTCTGAAAATTTTTCTGACCCGCGCGTCAACTCCTTCGTAATTACCGCAAATAATTATAATATCTTTATAATTATTTGAAAATTTGCGCGCCAGCGCGTTATCAAACCGCTTGCCACTCGGCGAAAGAAAAATAATCTTGACCCCTCCTCCTCGGCGGGCAAGCTTTTTCTTCCGTCCAAGCGCTTTTTGAACCGCTTTAATTACAGGTTCCGCTTTCATCACCATCCCCGGTCCCCCGCCGTATGGTTTATAATCCACCCTTCTATTTTTGGCAAAATCCCGCGGATTATAAAATTTAATTTTAATTTTTTTATTTTTAATCGCCCGCGCCAAAATGGACTCGCTCAAATACGATTCAAAAGATTTTGGAAAAATTGTGATGATATGAAAATTCATAACTCTTACAATTTAACATAAAAAAGAGCGGGTGCGAAGCACCCGCTCTTCCCACTTTCTACTTTCTACATTCCACTTTCCACTTTCCTACATTGACTTCAAATCTTCAATAGCGTCATCAACACTGCTTGCATCATCAACCTTAGCGTCATCATCTCCCTTTTCGTCAACAACAGGATTTGCTGTTTCCTCAAAACGAGCGCTTGGCGCCGGTCTGGTACTTCCCTCAGGTTCATTAATTTTTAAATTAACGCGAGAATTGTTTTTCATTCCAACAACTCTTAACAAAGTCCTGATGGCCTTGGCAGTATTCCCGCTTTTGCCAATAATTTTGCCCATATCTTCCGGAGCAACATCAAGAGTAATCAAAACCCCCATCTCATCCACTTTTCTGTCCACTTTAACAGCTTCCGGATTATCAACCAATTCTTTAACAACATATTCTAAAAATGCTATATCTTTATTTTCCTCTGACATAATTTCTTTTCCGTCCTTTTTTCAGTCCGTTTAGTTGAACTAAATAAAGTAACCGAATTTATTTCAATAACTCATAATCTTCTAATCTTTACGCAGGTGTTCGACCACTGCCAAAACAATTCTAACAGTTTTAATAAAAAAATCAACAATAATGTTTTCCGTCACTGTTTATGTTAAAATTACGGTCAGGAAAAACAATTTGAATTACAAAATGTAATGAAAACTTCTCTTGAAAAAAAATATTTTGACGGCGATATATCCCGGGACTTTATAACCCTTTACAAAAGCAAAGCCATTATTTACATCGCTATGGGACTTTTGGGATTATATCTGCCTATATTTTTGTATAATCTCTTCGGACAAAATTTTCAAACGGTCGCTTGGTATTATTTAATCGGATGTTTTATGTACGGAATGACAGTTATGTTAGGCGCGCAATATCTAAACAAATTCGGTTTTAGAAAAGCATTGCGGACCGCAACTTTTTTCGGCGTTCTTTATTACACTTTATTTTATTTCACAAATGCGGAAAATTTCAAAATTTTGATACCTTTGACTCTTATTGCCTTATTATTTTATCGCCTTTTCTACTGGATTCCATATCATGTGGATTTTGCCAAATTTACAGACAAAAAAAACCGGGGGCGCGAGATAAGCATGCTGGGCGCCACAAAAAATGTCGCCGCAATCTTCACACCTCTTTTGGCGGGATTTTTAATTGTTAAATTTTCATTCAGTATACTTTTTTTAATCGCAATAATTCTATATCTTTTATCAATTATTCCTCTTTTCAAAATTTCTCGCACCAAAGAAAAATTCGTTTGGACCGTCAGAGAAACCTGGCAACATTTTTTTTCCAAAGAAAGACGCCGTGAGGTTTTGGCGTTTATGGCTGACGGAGCCGAGGGAATTATTGGCATATTGGTTTGGCCTATTTTTATGTTTCAAATCTTGAACGGCGACTATTTGAAATTGGGCGCTATCGCGACTGTTATCACGGGAATAACGATTTTTCTTCAATTAATTATTGGGCATTATTCCGACTCTGATAAAAAAATAGGCAAAAAACATATTTTGCGTTTTGGCAGCGCGTTTTACGCTTTAGGCTGGATTCTAAAAATTTTCATCGCCACCGCTTTTCAAATATTTATAATTGATTCCTATCACAAATTAATGAAAATATTTATGCGCATCCCGTTTGACGCAATGGTTTACGAAAAAGCCGCCGATGAAGACCATTTTATAGACGAATTTACCGTCATCCGAGAGATGGCGGTGCATATAGGAAGAGTAATTATGCTTTGCTTCGTAATTATTATTTCCCCTTTTGTAAGCATCCAATGGATTTTTATTTTGGGCGCCATAGCGGCTCTTTCATTTAATTTCTTAAGAATGGAAAAAAGCGCTACTTAAAATCTCTCGGAACGAAATCTTCTTTTAGTCATTTTCCACAGCAACCAGATAAGAAAACAAAGCGCTCCCAATAATAGCCACCAACTATTGAGAATAAAAATTAGAGCGTCAAGCAAAAAACGATACACCTCTTTTAACGCCGGCATATTCCCCACCAACGCGGCCATGAAGGGATTTTTGTCTTTATCTATTTGGGGTAATTCTTTTTCCAACGATTTTTCCTTCTCCTCTCGAATTAATTCAGAATTCACTTTTTCTCTTTTTTCTTCCAAAACTTCTTTCGTTTTTTTAATCATTGCGGTCGTTTTATCCAAAACCGCGGTCGCGATGCCGGTTGTTTTTTCAACAACACCCGCCGCAAATTCTTTCCCGGTTTCTAATTTATTGTCGGTTTTTATATTTTTATCCCTGTTTGTATCTTGAGATTTTTCTTTTATTTCTTTCAAAACCGCTTTTTCATTAAAAACAAGCGGGTTCGTCCCCGCTTTAATTTCATCCTCATCGGAAATACCGTCGCCGTCATCATCAAGATCGTCTTCATTCCCCGCTCCGTCTTTATCGGTGTCAATATCAACCAAATATTTTTTGGAGATAAAATTATTTTCAATCAAATTAACCGCCGCCGGCTCTTTGCCAATTTCCAATTTTTTGACATCAGAAATTCGGACAATGATATTATGTTCGCCTTGAGTCACTTTCCAATCCGCCCATTTTTCTATCAGGCGGCCGTTCACGGCCGAAAAATCAGACCGGCCCAATAATTTGTCGCCGACAAAAAATTGAATCGCGCCTTTTATGTCAAAACCGGATTGATTTTGAACAACCGTGTAAATCCGCACTTCGTCTCCGGCAAAAAACGGAATTTTAGAATACCAGAGTCCGCTTACAAAACCGGCATTAATGCTCGTTTGCGCCAAAACAATTTGAGCGATTAGAAAAAACGCGCTTATTATCAAAAATCTTAATGCAAATTTCATCTGCTTTTTATTATACCTTATATCTACATTTCCCGCGCATTTTGTCCCCACTTTTCTCCGCCAAACACTCTAATCCCATTAAAACTCGCCCTATTTTAATGGAATTACCCCAAAATCATCATTTGGAGCCTACTGGCAGACAGGGTCGAACCTCTTATAGCAAAAAATTTGAAATTGTGTTTTTGACCGCTTTAATATCCGATAATCCAAACCATTTAATTCTCTTGTCCCGCCTAAACCAAGTCCTTTGCTGTTTGGCGTATTTTTGCTCGGCTTGAATTGATTTTTTAATAAACTCCTTTTTTGAAATTTTCTTTCGCAAATATTGAGCCAAATATTTATGCGCCAAACCAATTTCCGCAAATCTTTTATAAGACAAACCGTTCTTGTATAATTTTTTCGCTTCCGCAATCAATCCTTTTTTTACCCGCGCCAAAAATCTTTTCTCAATCCTTTTTTTCAAGACATCCTTGTCAATCCGAATCCCAATCTGCAAAAACTGTAAAAACTTATCCCCAAAATCCTTAGAGGTTGAACCTCTAAGTGGTTTATCCCCAGTTTTGTTAGAGGTTGAACCTCTAAGAGTGGTAATTTCAATGGCGCGAATAAGGCGGCGGGGGTTTTTGGGGTCAATTGTTTTTGCTCTGACGGAATCCATTTTTTTCAACATCAAAAATAATTCACTTGGAAGCTTAGCTTCCAAGTGAGCGCGAAGTTTAGGGTCAGGTTTAATTTTTGGAAAAATAACTCCATCTACTACGGACTGAATGTAAAAACCGGTTCCTCCGCAGATTATCGGCAATTTTCCCCTTTTTAAAATTTCTTTAATTTTTTTGTTCGCCAATTTTTGAAATTTAGCCGCCGTAAAAATCGTTTGCGGTTTAACCACATCTAAAAGATGGTGCGGAACGCCTTTCATCTCCTTCTTGGTAATTTTCCCCGAACCGATATCCAGTCCTTTATAAACTTGCCGAGAATCGGCGGAAATAATTTCCCCGTTAAATTTTTTTGCCAAAGCAACCGTCAAATCGCTTTTCCCGGACGCAGTCGGACCTAAAATAACTAAAATTTTACCTCGCATTTTTACACTATACAATTATCGCTAATAATATGCTAATATATTTTTATGGAAAATAATAAGGAGCAATTGGAAAAAATTAGGCATTCGCTGGCGCATTTATTGGCAAGCGCCGTCTTAAAAATAGATCCTGAAGCCAAACTGGCCATTGGTCCCGCCGTTGAAAACGGTTTTTATTATGATTTTGACCTGTCTAAAAAGTTTGAAGAAAAAAACCTAAGAAAATTAGAAAAAGAAATGAGAAAATTAATTTCTCAAAAATTGGATTTTATAAAAGAAGAAATTTCCAAACCGGAGGCCAAAAAACTTTTCACGGACCAGCCCTATAAATTAGAACTTTTAGGGGATTTGGAAAATCCTATAATTTACCGAACCGGAGATTTTACCGACCTCTGCGAAGGCCCTCATATTAAAAATACGAGCGAAATAAATCCTGACGCTTTCAAATTAACTAAAATCGCCGGCGCTTATTGGAAAGGCGACGAAAAAAATAAAATGCTCACTCGTATTTACGGCGTGGCTTTTGAGAAAAAAAACGACTTGGACGAATATTTAAAAATGTTGGAGGAAACAAAAAAACGGGACCATCGGAAAATTGGCAAAGAAATGGATTTGTTCGTGTTTTCCGACTTGGTTGGCCCGGGGTTGCCGCTTTTTACGCCAAAAGGAGTCGTCATTAAAGATGAGCTGCAAAAACATATAGAAAAAGTTTGCCGGGGCTACGGTTTCCAAAAAGTTTCAACTCCCCATCTGGCTAAAATTGAACTTTTTGAAATTTCCGGACACGCCCAAAAATTCGCGGGCGAACTTTTTCATGTCAAATCACATTATAAACAACAATATGTGTTGAAACCCGTCCAGTGCCCGCATCAAACGCAAATTTACGCCTCCCGGCCAAGGAGTTATAGAGACCTGCCAATTCGCTATATGGAGTCTGAAAAACAATATCGGGACGAAAAACCGGGGCAGATTAGCGGGCTGCAAAGAGTGCTGGCTATCACGGTTGAGGACGGGCATTCATTTTGCCGCGTTGGCCAAGTTAAAGAGGAGGTGAAAAATATGATTAAAATTATTCGCGACTTTTATACCGGGCTCGGTTTGTGGGGCAAACATTGGGTTTCGCTTTCAGTTCGGGATTATAAGCGTCCGGAAAATTATATCGGAGACCCGAAGGATTGGGATATCTGCGAGAAAATGCTGACGGATATTTGCGAGGAAATGAATCTGGGTGCCAAAAAGCGCGAGGGCGAAGCGGCGCTTTACGGGCCAAAAATTGATTTTATGTTTGAAGACAATCTGGGTCGTGAAATACAAATACCAACTGTCCAATTGGATTTTGCCACGCCGAAAAAATTCGGACTGACCTACACAAATGAAAAAGGAGAAAGTGAACCGCCGGTAATGGTGCACCGCGCGATTTTGGGTTCGTATGAAAGATTTATGATGCTTTTGATTGAGCATTTCGCCGGCGCTTTTCCTTTGTGGCTCGCGCCTGTTCAAGTGAAAGTGCTGCCTATTTCCGACAAACATAAAAAATACGCCCAAGAAATTTATAAAAAATTATTTGAGCGAGATTTTAGAGTTGAAATTGATCTTGACGATGAAAGTTTGGGCAAAAAAATTCGCCGCGCCAAATTGGAAAAAATTCCCCACCTTTTAATTCTCGGCGATAAAGAAATGGAAAGTCAAAATATAACGGTTGAAAATCGAGACGCCGGCAATTTGGGGCAATTTTCTTTGGACGATTTAATAGAAAAAATCGGACAAGAAATTAAAAATAAAAAATAAGCAGCTATTGACACTAATTTAGTTTTGTAGTAATGTTCCGGTGTTAATACAAACAAATTATGACGCCGAAAAATTTACCTACGGGAGAGAATAATTATAAAAGCGATTGGTGGACAATTGAAAAACTGTCTCAACTTGTCTCTTTTGAGCAAAATCGTTTTTTAAATTTTTATAAACAGCCGCAATTCAAAAAATGGTGGAAATTTAGTTTGTCAACAACTATTTTGTTTATTATCGCTCTCTCAGGTTTTGTTTATTCTTATCAAAACACGGCCTTTATTCGCTCTCTGTTGCCAAAAACCAATTCCGTGATTATCGCAATCGCCGAAAAAACCGAAATCGTCCCCGCTTTCTTCGCCAAGATTGGAGCCAATATAAATTCGCGTTATAATTTGTCGTCTATTTTTTCCTCTCTGGAAAAAAATGACAAATAGAAAAAGAAAAATCAAAAAAGCCGTTCGCCTTTGGCGAACGGCTTTTTTCTTTTGGGTATTTTATTTTATGCGTTTAAATCCACCCGCGCCATTTTGGCGTTGGACTGAATAAACGATTTACGGGGCGCCACTTGCGAACCCATTAAAACATCAAAGGTCTCATCCGCCCTTTGCGCGTCTTCAATAAAAACCTTTTTCAGAATTCTCTTTTCAGCGTCCATTGTCGTTTCATATAATTCATCCGGGTTCATCTCACCCAAACCTTTATATCTTTGAATTGAAATTTTAGGAATTTTCTTTTGCTCAATTTTATCGCCTTCTTCTGTTTTTTCTTGCTCGTCCTCCAAAATTTCGTTCCCGCCAATTTGTTTCAAATATTTCTCCTTCTCGTCATCCGAATAAACATAAACCGCTTCTTTGCCCCGGCTAATTTTATACAAAGGCGCCTGCGCGATATAAAGATAGCCCCCTTCTATCACCGGCTTGAAATAACGGTAAAAAAGCGTCAAAAGCAATGTCTTGATATGGTCGCCGTCCACATCGGCGTCAGTGGCGATAATAATTTTATGATACCTGAGCTTTTCAATATTAAAAGTGTCGCCAATCGCCGCGCCCAACGCGATTACCAAGTTTTTGATTTCTTGCGACCCTAACATTTTGTCCAAACGCGCCTTCTCCACATTCAAAATCTTGCCCCGCAACGGCAAAATTGCCTGGGTTCGCCGGTCCCTTCCTTGTTTTGCCGAACCGCCGGCGGAATCGCCCTCAACCACGAATAATTCCGACTCAGCGGCGTTTCTCGTCTGGCAATCGGCCAATTTCCCCGGCAAAGTCATTCCTTCCAAAGCGCCTTTTCTAAGCACGCTGTCTTTGGCCGCCCGCGCCGCTTTTCTCGCCCGCAAGGCCAACATCACTTTATTGATTATCGCCCTCGCGTCATCGGGCTTTTCTTCCAAAAAAATTGAAAAATCCTCGCCAAAAACGGTCTCAACCATTCCGCGCGCTTCCACATTGCCTAATTTCGCTTTTGTTTGCCCCTCAAATTGAACGTCCGTTAACTTAACGGAAATCACTGCCGTAATTCCTTCTAAAACATCATCTCCGGCAAAATTCTCGTCTTTTTCTTTCAGTAAATTATTTTTGCGCGCGTAATTATTCAAAGTTCTGGTAAGTGTTGATTTAAAACCGGTTAAATGCATTCCTCCTTCTCCGGTTGGAATATTATTGGCAAAAGAAATTACGCGGGACGAAATATCATCCACATATTGCAATGAGACCTCCACCGATTCGCCGGCTTCGTTAAGAATTTTCTCGGTATAAAAAATATTTTTGTGAATCGGTTTTTGATGTTGATTATAAAACTTGATCAAAGACAAAAGCCCGCCCTCAAAATAAAAGGAGGAGGACGGAATTTCCAATTTTAAATCTTTAATATAAAACGCCTGTTCTTCGTCTATTTTTTCTTTATACTCGCGCGCGTCTATGACAACCACTTTCATTCCTTTTACAAGATAGGCCTGCTGGCGAAGATGTTTTAAAATCTTATTCCAATCAAACTTAATTTCCGAAAAAATTTCCGGATCCGGTTCAAAGATAACGATGGAACCCGTTAATTTAGTCGGACCGATTTTTTTAACTTTAGCTTTTTGTTTCCCCCGGCTGTATTCTTGAACATATTTGTTCCCGTCCTTGTGAATTTCAACCCTGGCGTAAACAGACAAAGCGTTAACAACGGAAGCGCCCACTCCGTGCAAGCCGCCGGCTATTTTGTAAGCGCCGTCGCCGAATTTCCCGCCGGCGTGCAGAGTCGTCATAATTGTTTCCAAGGCCGAGACCTTGGTCTGCTTGTGAATATCAACCGGAATGCCCCGCCCGTTATCCGCCACTCTAATTCTATTATTTGGCAAAAGCGTCACTTCCGCGGTATCGGCAAAACCGCCCATCGCTTCATCGCGCGCGTTGTCAAATATCTCCCAAATCAAATGATGCAAGCCGTCCAAACCGGTCGTCCCAATATACATCCCCGGCCTTTTGCGAACCGGCTCCAGTCCTTTCAAAACGGTAATATCCGCGGCTTTGTAATCGCCGTTTGAATTATTGTTTTTAATATTATTTTTAGCCATTAAATTAGTTATTTAGTTGATTAGTTATTTGGGACTTTAGGGGGATTGGCTCCGCCAATCCCCCTTAAAACCTAACACCTAAATAACTAAAACCTACCACAATTATAGCAAATTTTAAGGAGTTACGCCACTAATTTTGCCTTTGATTGCGCGCGAAAATTGCCAGTCCGCGCCAGTATTTTTCAAAAATTTAGTTTTATCTCACTTCCCAACCTTTAGCATTAATCGCTAAAGTAATTTTAGCCATTATTTTATTAACTTCCCCGTCAGTTAAAGTTTTGTCTTGCGATTGAAAAACAAGATTAAAAGCGTAAGAGGTTTTATTTTCTCCCTCAGGGGAATAAGTATCAAATAATTTAGTCCTAATTAACAATTCGCCGGCATTTTCTTTTATTATTTCCAATACATTTTTATCATCAAATTCATTCGACGCGAAAACGGCGATATCCCGAAGCAAAAACGGATAAGGCGATATTTTTTTGAAAATTACTATTTCCTTGGAATCTAATTTCAAAACATTTTCATACGATTTTGGGTCAGGCAATTTTTCAATTAATTTATCTAAATTGATTTCAAAAATACGGTCGGGCGCTAATTTTTCTTTTGGGCTAAAATTTGCAAAATCAATATCCAAACCGAGATTATTTTTTAATTTACTTTTAACGTTTTCCAGAATTTCATTTTCAATAACCGCTTTTTTCTTTTCGCTTTTTGCCGCGCGCGCTCCGATCGCCAAAGATAAATACTCTTCATCCAAAGATTCAAAAACTTTCCCGATTTCAAAAATTTTTATTTCGGCAAGCCCGAGCAACGGAGCGTTTTTAGCGTTTAATTCCAAACTGTTTCGCAAACCGCCGCTTAAATTCGTCCTTAAAAAACCCAAGTTGGAAGAGAGGGGTTTTTGCGCTTCCACATTTCCCTCGCCCGTAAAAGTAGGCGTATAAACTTCGTCAAAATTCGCTTCCGCTAAAATATTTTTAATTTTATTTGTATAATAAAAAGTTTTATTTACCCCTATTTTTCCTTGTTTCGTCAAAAATTTAAGGTCCGCCGAAACGGGACAAATATTTTTATATCCGTAAATTCTTCCTACTTCTTCAATTAAATCTTCCTTAATTCGCAAATCAAGCCGCTCATCCGGAATCGTCACCACAAATCGTTCATTATTCGCGCTTACTCTTCTGTATCCGATGATGTTTTTAAATTGGCGCGCGCCTGTTAGATTTTCAATTTCCACTTTCCCTTTCGCGCCGTTTGTTCTGGAAGCGTGAATTATTTTTCCGTTACCCAAATATAATCCGAGATGGTCAATTCCTTTTTCTTCTTTCAGCCCTTTCATAAATTCAACCGATTCGCGGCGCGCGTTTCCATCTTGAGTATTTGAAAAAACCAAATCGCCGGCTTGCAAACTGCTTTTCGTTATTTTCTCGCCAAAAAAATATTGGTCAATAGAAATTCTCGGAATTGCAATGCCCGCTTGCGCGAAAAGATACGCCGTAAAAGACGCACAGTCAAAAACAGCGGGCGCGTCATAACAAACACTGGCCCCGTATTTATAGGACTTGCCTTCCAACGATTTCGCTAATCGCAGAACCTCGTCAATCGGCTTAATTTTTTCAAATTCAAATCCAAACCGCTTAAAAATTTCTTCAATTTCTTTTTCAGTGATATTTGAACCCAGTAATTTGTTCACTTCTTCCACCGATACCCCAACCTTGTATTTCGGCGCCGGCCGCGGATAAATATCCAAAATATCTTCCGCGATTTCCGCCCCCGCGATTTCCGCGATTAATTGCGACAACCTGGCCATCGCTTGGCCAGGTTTTTCGGGCGTCAGGCCGTTTTCAAAACGAACCGACGCGTCTGTTCTCAAATTCAGCCGTTTGGAGGTCTTGCGAATATTGACGGGACTAAAATTGCAAACCGACAAAATAACATTTTTTGTCCGCGCGTCTATTTCGGAATTTTTTCCTCCTTTGATTCCCGCGATATCCAGTGCTTTTTCATCATCGCTGATGACAAGCGTTTTGTCGTCCAATTCGTATTCTTTATCATCCAACACCGCTATTTTCTCGCCATTTTTAGCGTAACGAATAATGATATTTTTAACGCCTTCGCCCGCCAATTTATCATAATCAAAACAATGCGCCGGCTGCCCTGTCTCCCACATCACAAAATTTGTAATATCAACTATATTATTAATTGATTTCTGTCCGATTGATTCCAATTTTTCTTTCAACCAATCCGGCGACTCTTCCACCTTTACATTTTGAACAAATCTTTTCATCGCTCGCGGACAGGTCCTTAATTTTGCGACAGAATCTTCCACTTTCAACGACAAAAAATCCTTTGACTTCAACCCCAAAAACTTGGACGTCTCACGTCCAAGTAACAAACTTGGACGTGAGACGTCCAAGTTTGTTAAAACGGCAATTTCACGCGCTATTCCGTCATAACAAAAACAGTCATGCGCGCGGTTAGGCAAAACATCTATATCTATCAAATCTCCTTCTATTCCTTCTATTTCAAAAGCGTGAAAAGTCAAAAGTTCCGCCAAATCTTGAATCTTCGGCAAGTCCTTCTCAAAATATTCTTGCAGCCATTTATAAGAAAAAACCATAAAAATTAATAACTAAAATTTAATTTCTAAAATTGATTAACCAATCGCAAATCTCCGGAATAAAACAATCTAATATCGTCTATTTCGTGCCTAAGCATAGTTATCCTGTCCACCCCCAGCCCAAAAGCAAACCCTTGATATTTTCTGGAATCAATCTTGACCGTATTTAAAACTGTCGGGTGAACCATTCCCGCTCCTAAAATTTCAATCCAACCGCTCTGCGAACAAGCCGGACAACCTTTCCCCTTGCATTTAAAACAAATCATATCCACCTCCACTCCCGGTTCCACAAACGGGAAATACCCGGGCCGCAGCCGTATTATCACATCTTCGCCAAATAATTTTTTCAAAAAAGTTTCCAAAGTTCCTTTTAAATTCGCTAAATTGATATTCTCTCCAACCACCAGCCCTTCGCATTGATGAAATTGAATGTCGTGAGTGGCATCGGTCGCTTCGTTTCTAAAAACTTTCCCCGGAACAATAATCGCGAAGGGCGGTTTGTTTTTTTCCATATAACGAATTTGCACATCGGAAGTTTGAGTTCTAAGAAGTTTTTTAAGCTTATCCGGTTTCAGCCAAAAAGTGTCCTGAATATCCCGCGCCGGATGATCTGGCGGGACATTCAAAGCGTCAAAATTATAAAACTCGGTTTCCAGTTCGGGCCCGTCGGCAATCTTAAAACCCAAAGACGAAAAAATTTCCGAAACTTCTCTAATTATTTGAGTTAATAAATGAAGATGCCCCTTTTCTACTCTTCCCTCGGACTTCGTCATATCCAAAAAATTTTTTCTGGCGTTCATTACCGATAATTATAGACGAAAATCGTTTTTTTTCAAACCAAAGCAAAATTTTGACAGCGCCCGGGCGCTGTTTTTTTGTTTTTTATTTTCCTTGACAAATAGAATAAACTGATGTACCTTGAAAGCGGAAAAGTTCTTAAATAAAAAAACGAACGGCTCAACTCGTTGAGCCGCTCAAAAAGCCCCAATCCCGCACCTTTTGTTTCGGGCAAAGCCCAAAACAAAAGGTGCGGGACGGGCAAGCCCTAATCCGCCTCGGGCGGACGGGCAAGGAGGAAAAAATGGAACCATTAACAACCTTCAGGAACAATAGTCCTAACTTAGAGCTAAGGGCCATTGTCAGTCACGCGAAATCCACCGGCGATAAAGTCCACGCCGGCAAATTGCTTCTCTTGAGTGAAAACAAAGGGGACCATTTTTTTGTTCTGGAAAATATCCCCGAACTTCGGCCGGAAGCGCGCCGGAAAGTTTGGGGCAAAAATTATGTCTCATAATTTTTGCCCCTTGGTCCTCTACCCCGCTGTTTTTGCAAAAAGACAGCGGGGTTTCTTTTTTTACTATCGCTATTGTCTTTTTCAAAAATAAGGGCTATTC
>JAGMBS010000007.1 GCA_023129575.1 Minisyncoccota bacterium | reverse complement strand
GGCGAGAAAAGTTGGCAATAAAAAATTCGCGGACTATTTGCTCAAATTGGGCTTGGGAGAAGAAACGGGAGTGGATTTGCCAAACGAGACATACGGTCTTGTTTCCAATTTGAAAAGCCCGCGCGATCTTGAATACGCGACCGCTTCTTTTGGACAAGGAGTTGCTATTACTCCGATTGCGACCGTTAAAGCGTTTTCCGCGCTGGCAAATGGCGGACGGCTGATTACTCCACATTTAGTAAAAGAGATAGAATACAATTTAAGACCCTCTGACAAAATTTTTTACAATAATGACGAGAGAGTTTTTCAGGAAGAAACAAGCCAAGAAATTACAAAAATGCTGATAAAAGTCGTGGATAACGCGCTTCTGGGGGGAACGGTCCGTTCGGACAATTATACAATCGCCGCCAAAACAGGCACGGCGCAGATGGCAAAAGAGGACGGAAGGGGGTATTATGACAATAAGTATTTACATAGTTTTTTCGGATATTTTCCGGCGACCAAACCTGAATTTTTAGTGTTTTTGTATATTATAAATCCCAAAGAGGTTGAATATGCTTCGCGCACTTTAACCCACCCGTTTATGGATATTTTCAAGTTTTTAGTTAATTATTATGAACTGGAACCGGACCGTTAAAAAGAGGTTCGACCTCGAAAGCAGTATGATGATGCAAGTTGACTAATTTATATTTTAATAACAGTTAAGAGGTCGAACCTCATCAATTATGAATTTTATTCAAAATCTTCAAGACAAATCGGGAGACCGGAAAAAAACGATTCTGTTCGCGAGCGTGGCGATTTTGATGGTGTTAGTAGTTGTGGTGTGGATATTCCAGATGAAAAACAATTTCGCGCGCCGGGCGGAAACGCAAACGGAAACAAAATCCCAGCTGCCCCCAATTTCAGACATAAAAGACAGCGTTGTGGATTTATATAATGAATCCGCCGAAAAAATTGGAGATATTAAAGAAGGTTTGAAATATATTAACCAGTAAATAAGATTATTTGGCCATATGATGGCCAGGGGTTTGAAACAGGGAAAAATCGCTCCGCGATTTTCCCCTTTGTTTGCGTTATGAATGATGTAATTGAATTCTTTTTATGATATAATGCGGGGGATTATGACAAAAGACAAAGAAAAAGAACCGGAAAAAAACGGCGGTAATGACGGCGAAAAAAACGAGGAGAAAGGCATTGTGCCTATGGGTATTAGCGCGGAAATGAGAAAAAGTTATTTGGATTACGCGATGTCTGTCATCACTTCCCGCGCTTTGCCGGATGTTCGGGACGGTTTGAAACCGGTGCATAGAAGAATTCTTTTCGCGATGAACGAGATTGGTTTGTCCGCGTCCGCCAAATTCAAAAAATCCGCCACGGTAGTGGGAGATGTGCTGGGCAAATATCATCCGCACGGCGACTCCGCGATTTACGAAACAATGGTAAAAATGGCGCAGAATTTCGCGCTGCGTTACCCTTTGGTTATCGGGCAAGGAAATTTTGGTTCTATTGACGGAGATTCCGCCGCCGCTCACCGCTACACCGAGGCGAAAATGTCAAAAATGGCGGGAGAACTTTTGCGCGATTTGGAAAAAGACACGGTTGATTTTGTTCCCAATTACGACGGCTCGAGAAAAGAGCCGGTTGTTTTGCCGACGGTGGCGCCGAACCTGCTTTTGAATGGGACATTGGGTATCGCGGTTGGAATGGCGACGAATATCCCGCCTCATAATTTACGGGAACTTATAGCCGCCGTAATTCATTTAATTGAAAACAGAGACGCTTCCACGGACGACCTGTTGCGCTTTATTAAAGGCCCCGATTTTCCGCTGGGAGGCATCATTTTTAATCAAAAAGATATCCACCAGGCCTATTCCACCGGACGGGGCGGAATAATTTGCCGGGGAGAAGCCGAAATCATAGAAAATAAAGCCGGCTTTTTTCAAATTATAATCACTTCAATCCCGTTTAGAGTTAATAAGGCGGATATGATTTCCAAGATTGCCGAATTGCATCGCGACAAAAAAATTGAGGGCATTAAGGCCTTGCGAGACGAATCTACCAAAGATATTCGGGTAGTTCTTGATATTAAAAGCGGGGCTAATCCGCAAAATCTGTTAAATAATCTTTATAAACGCACCCAGTTAGAAGAAGCTTTTCATTTTAATATGGTTGTCTTGGTGGACGGTGTCCCGCAAACACTTTCGCTTAAATCAATTTTGAGAGAATTTGTCGCTCATCGGCAAATTGTGGTAATCAGGCGAACTAAATTTGAACTGCGTAAAGCGGAAGACCGAGAGCATATTTTGTTGGGTTTGAAAATCGCGCTTGACCACATTGACGCGATTATTAAACTTATCAAAGCGTCTAAAGATGTGCCGTCCGCGCGCGTGAATTTGATGAAAAAATTTAAATTGTCCGACCGGCAGACCACCGCTATTTTAGAAATGAAACTTCAAAAATTGGCCGGTTTGGAACGGAAAAAAGTTGACGAGGAATTGGGCATAACGCAAGAACTGATTAAAAAATTAAAAGCATTGCTTAAAAGTCCGCCCGCAATTTTGAAAATAATTAAAAAAGAGTTGGAGGAGTTGGCTGACAAATATGGCGACGAGAGAAGAACAAAGGTTGTCAAACACGGCGCTCAGTCCATTTCGTTGGAGGATTTGATTGAAGAAGAAGAAAATGTTTTGGTCTTGACCGCCGGCGGTTATGTTAAAAGGATAAAACCGGATGAATTTAAAAAACAAAAAAGAGGCGGGGTCGGGGTGGTTGACCTTAATACGAAAGAAGAAGATTTTGTGATTAAATTTTTGTATGCCAATACCCACAGCGATTTGCTTTTTTTCAGCGACAAAGGAAAAGTTTACCAAATGAAAATGTATGAGATACCGGAAGGGAAAAGAGCCACCAAAGGAAAATCTATCGTGAATTTTTTGCCGGTGGAGGGAGATGAAAAAATTACTTCCATTTTGGCGATGCCAAAAGACATCAAAAAAAATGAGTTGGCGCTGATGATGGTAACAAAAAACGGGGTAGTTAAAAAATCGGACGCGGAAAGTTTTTATAATGTCCGCCGCAGCGGTTTGATTGCCGTTAAACTTGCCAAAGGCGATGAATTGATAACGGCGTCCTTTGTGGAAAAAGGCGACACGGTTCTGTTGACGACCAAAGAAGGGCAGTCAATCAGGTTTGACGAAAATAATATCAGGGCAATGGGGCGCGCCGCCGGCGGTGTGCGGGGAATAAAATTAAGCAAAAAAGGCGATAAAGTGGTTGGCGCTTGTATTGTGAGCCGAAAATATAAAAATCAGGAATTATTGGTTATCGGCAGTAAAGGGCTTGGTAAAAAGACGGCCTTGAAAGAATACAAAATTCAAAATAGGGGCGGTTCCGGAATTAAAACCATAAAATTAAGCGCCAAGGTAGGGAAGTTAATCGCTTCCAAAGTGATTTCCGAGAATTTGGAGGAGGCGGTGGCAATTTCCAAAAAAGGCCAGGTAATCCGCATTAGTTTGTCTGAAATTCCTTCGCTCGGCCGCCAAACGCAGGGCGTTCGGCTTATGAAATTAAGAGCCGGCGACGAAGTGGCGTCTTTGGTTTGTTTGTAAATTAGAAAGCATTAACTTTATACACCGAAAAAGTTTTGCAATGTTGCGTTAGATGTTATAATTTTGGTTAAATATGGCCTTTGCGGATCCACAAAATAATATCGACCAATTTGATTTGGAAAGCGGGATGCGGGTGGCGGATTTGGGCGCCGGTTCGGGGGCTTATTCCTTGGCGGCGGCCAAAAAAGTGGGAGGCGACGGACGGGTTTACGCGGTGGAAGTTCAAAAAGATTTACTGGAAAAAATTCACAATTTGGCGGGGACAGAGCATTTATTTAATGTTGAAGCGATTTGGGGCGATATTGAAAAATTGGGCGGAACAAAATTAGGCGCCGCGTCAATGGACGCCGCGATAATTTCCAATGTTTTATTTCAATTGGATGAAAAAGAAAATTTGATTAAAGAAACATATCGCATTTTAAAACCAAACAGGCGGGTGCTTTTTATAGAGTGGGCGGGTTCCTTTGGCGGTTTAGGACCGGCGGAAGAACAGGTTGTTTCTCCCGAGACAGTTAAAAAACTTTTTATGGAAAACGGTTTTGATTATGAAAAAGATATTTACGCCGGAGATAATCATTACGGCCTGATTTTTAGAAAAAAATAATATGTCGCAATTTCAAATTATACTTACATCCATCTTCGCGTTTTTTATAATAGTGGGGGTTGTTTTGTTTGCCGGCTTTGGTCAAAAAGATCCGAGTAAAACGATTGGCGCGGTGATTATTTGGGGAACAATTAACGAAAAATATATCGGGGGAATGGTTGATAATTTAATCAACGAAGACAAATCGTTTGAAAAAGTCAAGTATATACAAAAAGGGGAACAGGATTTTGACCGGCTTTTGGCGGAAGCCATGGCTGAAGGCCGCAGTCCGGATATTTTTCTTTTGCCTCAATCAAAAATTTTAACCCATCGGAACAAAATCCTGCCGATTCCGTATAAAAGTTTTTCTTTGAGAGATTTCAAAGATTATTTTATAGAGGAAGGGGAACTTTATTTGTCTGACACCGGAATTTTGGCTCTGCCTTTAATGATTGATCCGCTGGTTCTATATTGGAATAGGGGATTATTTACCGGCGCCGGTTTGGCCAACCCGCCGCGTTATTGGGATGATTTTTTTATTCTTTCCAAAAAATTAACGGACAAAGACGCGAATATGAATATCTTGACAAGCGCGGTGGCGCTGGGCGAATTTGTGAATGTTGTGAATGCCAAAGAAATTCTTGCCACTATGATAATGCAAACCGGCAATTCCATCATACAATCAAACAATGGAGATCTGCTCGTAACTTTGCGCGATTCCGCCCGCAATCAGACGGCTTCAACTGAATCGGCTCTGCGATTTTATACGGAATTTTCCAATCCGGTTAAAAGCGCCTATACCTGGAATAGAGCGCTGCCTGATTCCAGAACGGCGTTTTTGTCGGGCGATTTGGCGATGTATTTTGGCTTCGCCGGTGAATTGGGCGGTTTATTGGCCAAAAATCCAAACTTGAATTTTGATGTCGCTTATTTGCCTCAAACGGGGGATTTGCGGAACAATATCACTTTCGGAAAAATGTGGGGTTTGGCAATCAGCAAGAGTTCCAAAAATATGACGGGAGCTTTTCAGGTTGCCACGAATTTAATCAAAAATGATTCGTTAATATATTTAAGTAATTTGACGGGGCTGCCGCCGGTTTCTCGAATATTATTGGCTCAAGAGCCAGGCAATCCCTATCAAAATATTTTTTTCCGCGCCGCTCTTTCCGCGCGAGCTTTTCTTGATCCGGACGCGGACAGCGTCCAATTAATTTTTCAAGATATGGTAGAATCAGTCGTCTCGGGCAGAAAACATTTAAGCGAGGCTGTTTCGCGCGCCGACGCGGAAATGGAAGAGTTGTTGAAATAGGTTATAGCAAGAGGTCCGACCTCTTAACTTATACAAAACACAAGATTTGGCCATTCCTCATTATTTTACCATTGTTGAGGTCGGACCTCTTATTTGAAAAAAATGAAAAAATATTCTAACAAAATAAAATACCTAATAATTCTGTTTTCTTTAACTTTGCCGTCTTTTGTTCAAGCAATGTATAATCCAAACGATCCCCTTATCCCTTGCAATCCGAAATGGGTCAATAATGCCTGGCAAAATAAATGCGATTTTAACGCTCTTGTAAGGGGAGTGGGCAATCTCATTGACTTTGCCCTTTATCTCGCCGCGCCGATTGCCACCGCGATGTTCGCTTACGCCGGTTTTTTGTATTTGTCGGCCCAGGGCGATCCGGGTAAAATAAAAACCGCGCATAAAATATTTAAAAATGTCGCCTTTGGATTGTTTTTTGTCGTCGGCGCCTGGCTGATAGTCAAAGCCGTTCTTCTCGGTCTCGGCGCCGAAAGTTCCGGATTGTTAAATCTTCAATAAATTTTAGAAATTTAATATAATTAATTATATGCAAAAATTTTTCAATAAAGTTCAATATCTAATTATTTTAGGAATTTTATTTCTGCCATTTGAATTTCTCGGCGCGGACGGACAAATCACGCAATTAAATAACCCGCTGGGAGGAAGCGGCGGAGTTAACACAATTAGCCAATTAATAAATAGTATTTTGGGCGTTATAATAATAATAGCCGCCCCACTTGCTATTTTAGCGATTATTTATAGCGGTTTTCTTTTTGTGAAGGCGCGCGGCAACCCCGAAAAATTAAAAGAAGCCAGAAATACTTTAATGTGGACAATAATTGGAATAATTGTGTTACTGGGAGCGCAATTATTGTCAACTGTCATAAGCGGAACAATCACGAGTTTAGGGACTGGAGTTTAGGACGAGGTTCGACCTCTGAATTGTTACTGAAGTGCGGTGTTTATGAAGTCCGACCTCTTAACTTATGCAAAGCATAATTGTTTAGCCACTCGAGGTCCGACCTATTAACTTAAACTATAATAATTCCTTACACACCAAACTTTATTAAACCACCATTTAGGTCGGACCTCTTGTAGCACCACAATTGGGGTCGGACTTCTTTTAGCGTCACTATCAAGGTCAAACCTCTTTTAAAGTTATAATTATTTTTCACAAAGAAAAAAGCGGAAAATGTCTGCGACATTTTCCGCTTTTCGTCTGGGTTTAATGTTTGAAAAAAAATACAGTTCCATCGTTCACCGATAAAAACATAATCTTATTTCCGCTTTTTGAGTGAAGTTGGCCTGGTTTATCGTGAAAAGGGACGCGGTCATCTATTTTAACCCAAATCTCCCCCTTCGCGATTTTCCAAGCGGAACCGTTTTTGATTTTGAACGGTCCATACCATTTATCTTGGACCATTTCAATCATTCTCCATTCCGGTCCCAGACGCTTTTGCATCTGGACCAAATCCACTGCTTTTTGTTTTTCTGGAATTATGCCGGTGTCAGCAACCGTTTTTGATTGTTTCTGATACACTCCAATTCCCGCCGCGATTGCCATCATAATAAAAGCGGCAATGATTATGGGAAGAGGATTACCTTTTTTTTCGCTTCCCATCTCGGCATCTTTGTCGATTTTATCCGTCATTTTCCGCCTCCTTTCATTGCGGCTGCACCAACTCCACCTTTTGTGAAATCACCGGCATTGCCGTCAATGGTAATGACCGTTCTTTTGTCTCGTTCCGCCTGAATATTTTTCGCTCGTTCCTCGGGAATCATTTTCAAAAAAGCTTCTCTACCCTCATTAATATCTCCCGCTCCAAGCAAAACAAGAAACAAATCATGTTGGACTTGTTCATACCTTGTCTGAATTTGTTCTTTCTCCTCTTTGATAATTTCCTTTAGAAGTTCTTCCGGCAAGGTAATATTGTTGATCATGCATTTATCAATGCCATCTTTATATCCCCACATCGCCGCTTCTTCCTTGACTGATTTTAGTTCTTCCGTCCCGGCTGGATTGCCGTCATCATCAAATATAGGCAGTTCCGGCACCCCCTGTTCTAAATTTCTAGAAAATTGTTGTTTCTGTCCGGGCATGGCTCTATATCCTTTCGTGTTTACAAGGATACGAATATTTCTTTTGGAGAGTGTTTTGAGTGCTTCGTCCGGATTTTCCACGCTGGCGTGCTTGTAAGGCTCCGTAACCCTCGCTTGAATTTGAGCGTCTATGCCTATTTCAATATTATCTCGCGACAAAGTTTTGTCCGGTTTAATATCTAAATCTCGTTGCCCTATGAACACAGGCATAAACCCCATCCAAGGCCATGGCAATTGCCAAAATAACCCGCTGGGAATTATGTACCATGAAATTGGTCGCCCCAATATGGTAGGCACGCCATTCCAAAACTCTTTCAATTTTCCAATTCCATAATAGCCGAAATAAATTACAAAAATAGCAAACGCAATCCAGTAGATAACCGTGTCATAACCTGGGGCTACATATTGAGCAGACCAGTTTTTTACCAAACTTGCGGTCCATCCTCCAATAATCCAGTTAAAGAAAAACCCGACAACAAAAGAGGACAATTGTTTTGTAATATCAGAAGTCCACCAATGTTTCTTTTCTTTTTTCTCCTCCTTTTCCTTTTTTCTCGCCTTCTTTTTCATTTCTGCCAACTCCAATCTGAGCCGAAGTTTTTCCGCTTTTTGTTTCTTGTTTCGTTCTCTCTTTGCCTCCTCCAATTTGTGCTGGAGTTCCTTTTTCCTGTCCTGATTTTGATTTTCCATTTTTTCCTCCTTTGCCCGTCACCCAAAGGGTGATTAGGGCTTTCAATCAAAAATGATTTTTGTTTTTTTGTTCATCCCGTTAGAAATTACGGAAATTTTTAGTTTCTTATTTCTAACGGGATTTAATTGTCAAAGAATTTTCCTCAAACCCAAAAGAGGGAAACTCAAACTATCTGCCCGCAATTATACACTCAACATATCAATTTGTCAATTATGCGCGCTGACAAAATCAATATTGAGTACTCCGACTACTCAATTGAGTAGTCGGAGTACTAACAAAAAATTGGTGTTTTTGGTAAAATTTTGGTATCATTTTGTAAATAATACACATGCCGGAGTGGCGAAACCCCGACGATAAGTCGGGGTCCCGACGGAACCGTCGGGATTGGTAGACGCGCTAGTCGAGTGAATGAAAAATGAACTGCTTCATTTTTCATCCGATTTTTGCGCCTGCCCGCCTTGGGTGGGAAGCAAAAAATCGCCGATGTGGAGCGGAGCGGAACAGGCGATAGGGATAGTGGAGTGTCTCCACTAATTCCGAAAATATGACAATAATATTAAAAATTAAATAATACACATGCCGGAGTGGCGAAATTGGTAGACGCGCTAGTCTTAGGAACTAGTGGAGCAATCCATGGAGGTTCAAGTCCTCTCTCCGGCACAAATTTGAGCAAAGCCCTAATCCGCCTTGGGCGGACGGGCAAGCGAGAATTTGTGTTGAATTATGTTGAACTTATCAAAAATTTTAAAATTTACGGAGCTTTTAAATAAATTTAGGCAGGTACAACGCAGGGTGCTTGTAAACGGAGAGGATAGATATGAAAATGACACCGAACATAGTTATCAGCTTGCGATGCTGGCTTTGTATATTGTAAATTCGCAAAAACTTGATTTAAATCATGAATTAATACTCAAATATGCCTTGATTCATGATTTAGTTGAGGTTTACGCCGGGGATACTTATATTTATTCTACTGATACAAAAGAAATAAACAGTAAAGAAGAAAGAGAGAAAAAAGCAATGCGACAATTAAAAAGAGAATTTCCTGAATTTCCTGAATTGCATAAAATTATAAAGGATTATGAAACTAAAATAAATAAAGAAAGCAGATTTATTTATTCTCTCGATAAAATACAACCAATTTTAAATGTATATACAGATAATGGTAAAACTTTTAAACAAGAAGGTGTAACTTTGCAAATGTTAATTGATTGCAAAAAAGATAAAGTGGCCGTGTCTCCCGAGGTCAAAATATATTTTGACGAGTTGATTAAGTTATTAAAAAAAGAAGAAAAAACACTTTTTAAAAAACAATGAATCCCGTTAGAGATTCGGGGTTTAAAAAAAAGTATATTATTAATTAATTTAATTTAAAAGATAATTTGTTTGTCAAAAACAATTTATCTCTAACGGGATGAATATTCGCGAACAAAAATCAAAAAATATTCGCAAAACATATCTTTTGATGGCGTTTTTTTTGATTTTTGTAATCGGGGTCGGTTGGGTTTTTTCTTATATTTACGGCAATCAAAATATCTTATATTTTGCCATCGGCTTCAGTTTATTGATGAATATCTTTAGTTATTGGTTTTCCGATAAAATTGTTCTAAAAATGTCCGGCGCCAAGCAAATTAAACGGGAGGACAATCGGGATTTATTTGACATAATGGAACGGCTGATTCATCAGATTGGTCTGCCAATGCCGAAACTTTATCTTATCAATGACGCTTCGCCGAACGCTTTCGCCACCGGGCGGAACGCGAAAAATTCCGCCGTTGCCGTGACCTCAGGACTTTTGAATATCTTAGAACGGCGAGAACTGGAGGGAGTTCTCTCTCATGAGATTTCTCATATTGCCAATAAAGACATTCTCATTGCCACCCTCATTGTGGTTTTGGTCGGTTTTGTCTCGCTATTGTCCGATTTCTTTTTGCGGGCAACCTTTTTTAAAAGTTTGGGCGGTCGAAATAATGATAATCAAGCGGGAATAATAATGACAATCGCGGGAATTGTCTTGGCAATTTTGACACCCTTCGCGGCGATGTTGATACAATTGGCAATCTCGCGAAAACGAGAATTTTTGGCGGACGCTTCCGGCGCGTCTCTCACTCATAATCCGTCCGGCTTGGCGAGCGCTCTGGAAAAAATATCCAAAAACGCTTTGCCATTGAAACGGGCCAGCCACGCCACGGCTCATTTGTATATTTCCAATCCCTACAAACGAAAACGGCCAACCGGTTTATTGGCAAAATTATTTATGACCCACCCGCCGGTGGAAGAAAGAATTGGAGCTTTATTGGGGAAAAAATTTTAATCGCAAATTAAATTCATCATTAAAAATGAAAGACACAACTAAACAATTAGAAGAAAAAATTAATCTTCTGGAAAAGAAGATAAGGGAGAAAAATGAAGAAATTAAAAAACTTTGCTCGGTGGCGAATTGCGATGTTTTAACTTCGCTTTATAATCGGAGGGGATTTTTAATGGAAATAGATAAAGTATTGGAAGAAATTGCCAATCGAAAAGAAAGACAAGAAAAAAGAAAAATAATTTTTGAAGATTTTGCCTTAATTTTTATTGATCTTGATGATTTGAAAAAAATAAACGATACAAACGGCCACGAAGTTGGCGATCAAGCATTAGTCAAAGCGGCTCAATTATTTAAGTCCTCTGTCAGAAAATTTGATATTGTGGCAAGATGGGGCGGAGACGAATTTGTAATAGGGTTGCTGGGAGTGGATATTGCAATGGCAACGAACATTGTGGAAAATATAAGAAAAAAACTCCAATTATTAAAAGCGGGGGGTCAAAAATTAAGCGCCAGTTTTGGCGTTGTTGATATGACGGAGTATTGTTCCAAACACGACAAAAAATGTGATATTGAAAAATTGATTGATAAAGCGGACAAAGCGATGTATAAAGCTAAAAAAGAATTAGACAAAAATACCGTGGTTGTTTTTAATGAAAGTTTTTATAAAGATTAAAATATGGAATAAATTAAAATAATTTTGGAGAGGTGGCTGAGTGGATAAAATATGAACTGCTTCATATTTTATCAGGAGCGAAGCGGATGTGGCGAACGCGAAGCCACCGTTCGCTGACTGAAAGGAAGCGGCGATAATATGAGATCTTTGAGCGAAATATATTGGAGAGGTGGCTGAGCGGATGAATGAGACCTTGGGAGCATTCATCCGTAGCAAAGCAAAGGTGGACGAACTCGTTCGACCGCGGTGGAATTAAAATAGAATTTGAAAATTTTAAAAAATTTGTTACACAATTAAAATATAAACGGAGAGGTGGCTGAGCGGTCGAAGGCGCTCGCTTGGAAAGCGAGTGTGGAAGAAATTCCACCGCAGGTTCGAATCCTGTCCTCTCCGCATTTTAGAGGTCCCGTTATAATTATTTGTATTAAATAGATTAAAATGTTATTAAAAAAAAATATAATTTGGATTCCAATAGTAATTTCTTTAATCGCTTTGATTATATCAGGGTTTAGTTATGTTGAATCTCGGAAAAGCAATACAATTGCAAATGATGCTTTTGCCGCTTCACAACAAAACTTTGAGTTAGAAAATCGTCCTTATATATCGGCACGGTCTGTAAAATTTTCAGAAACAGGCAACTACTTAAGGATTGAGTCACAGGAAACAGAGCTGATTTTAGAGTTTCAATTTGAGCTTAAGAATTATGGTGGGCAACCAGCCAAAGAAATAAGAATGCCGGATGGTGTTTCTCTTTCAGGAAGAACAGACCAATTTCAAGATTTGAAAAAAATTGAGTATAAAAAATCACTAGGCACCATCGCTTTAGCAAGCGGAGAAACATTTTTTATAGTCCTTAAAGTGAGGATGGGCGAATTAACAGAAGAAGAAATTGCTGATAATTTTAAAAAATTTAATGAAAACATTTTATCATTCCCATTAGCCCTGCCAATTTACTACAAAACTAACACTGAAGATGAAACAGAGCATAGAACCTTTGTTTACTCAACAATTTCGCCTAACAACACATGGATACACGAAATTAAAATCGACTAGTAATTTACATGTCTTAAGTCAAAACTAAAAAAGAAAAGGTGCACGAGGACCTTCGAAGTGATAAAATAAATCTATTAAAAATAACCTTACTGGACTTAACAAAATATGGTTCCAGCATGAGGTTACCCACAACGATTTTCCCAAATAGCGATTGAGCTATTTGGGAAAATCGTTGTGATGAGATTGCGCGCTTTGCGCGAACCTTTTGCCCAACAGCTCAACGAGTTGAGCCGTTGGTGAAATTAAAAATATGCTATACTATTATCAACTTTGTTAAAGATTTAATCATTTTTTTAATTAAAAATTGTGGATAAAATAACAATTCAAATTAAATGCTTATCCGAAACTTGCGAGGAATTGAGAGAACAAGGAATGTTTTTTGAGACAATAGCGGAGGCATTGGATATTGACCGTGATGATATTGAAGAAATTGATGAAGTTGAAAAAGAGGAAAATAAAGATTTAAAATTTAATTAAATAATTATGGCAACATACAAAGATTTTAAAACAAGATTTAAGTTATTAGTTGGAAAACAAAAACATTTGGTAATTAATACACTTTCCAACATTTTTACTATGCGTTTGATCGGGAATAAAACACATGGCGATTTGGCGGAAATTGGCATGGTTGAATTTATCAATCAATTTATGTATGACTTTAGAAGTATGCATGTCGGTAAAGATAAATTTCGAGCGAAAGAACACGAGGAAGATATTGTAATTATAAACGAAATAACAAAAGCGGAATTTCCCGTGAGTTTAAAGGCGTACGGTGATGGCCCTCTTCAACTTTCAACAGATAGCCGTCAAAAATTATTTCCATTTCTTGTATTGCAAGGCCGAGATATAAAGGACAAAAAACAAATCGGGCAAATTTTTAAGGCGAAAGAATTTGAGGATTTTAACGCAATCAATATTATGCCGCTTATTTATGATGAAAAAAATCAGAGATGCAATATAATGATTTTTGACCACAAAAAAGCGATACGAAAAACTCAACGGATTATTTTTGTTGGTAAAAATAAAAAATTTGATTTTTCAAAGCAAAGTGTCATAAAAAGAAAAGGAAGAAAACACCCGATATTTATGTTTATTGATTCGGACGGTAATTATATTTGTGAAGTTCGATACGGTGGGGCTTCCGCGAATGCTTTGCAACGGGGTTTGTGGACACATACTCAGAAAGCCAAATTTTATTTTGATTCATTAACAAACGGATGGATAGATTATTCTCACAATCACACCCTTGTCCGATTATTCGGTCTAGCGTTAAATAGCACCAGACAAGGACACAAATTGGCAAATGATATTTTGCAAAAAGATATTGATCATTTAAAAACATTATGATTACTGAGCAATTAAATATTTTTAACACGCCTATTCCAATAATTCCACAAACAGAGGGTATAAAATATGCCGGTTCAAAACTCAAAATTTTGCCGTACATTATTGATATAATGAGTGGGTTGGACGGAATCAAAAATGTGCTGGATGGATTTAGCGGTTCTACGCGAGTATCTCAAGCGTTTGCTCAATTAGGATATGACACAACTTCAAATGATATTGCAATTTGGTCAGAGGTTTTTGCGACTTGTTATTTGAAATCAAAAAAAACAGACGGTTTTTATCAAAAAATAATAAATCATCTAAATAATTTAGAGGGATATGATGGTTGGTACACCGAACATTATGGAGCGGAATTGACAGGAACAAAACGGCCATTTCAAGCAAAAAACACTCGAAAATTGGACGCTATTAGGAAGGAAGTCGAAAAATTAAATTTACAATGGGAAGATAAGTGTGTAATTTTAACAAGTTTAATCTATGCGCTTGATTCGGTTGATAGCACTCTTGGGCATTATGTATCATATTTATCGCAGTGGTCTCCTCGTTCTTACAATAACTTATTTTTGAAGTTACCTAATCGTTTTGATCACAATGGCGGACATAGAATAATTTGTGATGATATTTTTAATACCGTGTCAAAAAATAAATTTGATTTTGTTTATTTAGATCCTCCGTATGGTTCAAATAATGAAAAGATGCCGCCAAGCCGTGTGAGGTATACTTCCTATTATCATATTTGGACCACAATTATTAAACACGACAAACCAACTGTGTTTGGAAAAGTAAATCGCCGGATAGATAGCAGGGATAAAATTTCTGCTTCTGTGTTTGAAGAATTTAGAAAAGATAAAGACAAAAAATTTCTTGCGATGAAAGCATTGCATAAATTAATTCAAGAAATAGACGCTCGTTATATTTTATTATCATATAGTTCCGGCGGCAGAGCCACGAAACAAGAATTGAGCGATATAATCAACGAATCAGGAAAATTGTTAAAAATTGTTGAGATAGATTATAAAAAAAATGTTATGGCAAATATGTGTTGGACAAATGATTGGATTGCTGATGACAGTAAATATCACGAATATTTATTTTTAATGGAGAAATAAAAAAATATGAACTGTTTAGTTTTAATTTTAGTTGGAATAGTAGGAATTATTATTGGGGGTTATTTTGGTTCCAAAAAGAAAAAGTGTTTGATTTTTGGGCAAAGTAAAAAGAAAAGGGAAAATAAAGAAAAGATTTTGAATCTAATGCGGAATGGACGCGGACAAAATGCGGAACCGATGCCGAAAATAACGAATAATGATGTTGAGAAATTGTGCGGGGTTTCGCACGCTACCGCGGAAAGATATTTGGATGAATTGGAAAAAAACGGAAAATTAACCCAGCACGGCAAAATCGGAACAAATGTATTTTATACCTTGCAATAATAATTTTTGAATGATTAACTCAACGGGTTGAGTTAATTAAAAAATTAAAAATATGGAAAATATAGAAGAAAAAGATATATACATAGAAACGATTAATTTTGGGAAAGACAGACTTCGCAAAAAACTGACGACTAGAAAAATGGATTTAGATTAACAAAGGAAGCAAAAAGGATAGCAATTTGGGCAATTGGAATATCAGGTTTTTTAGCTATGAAGTGTTGAGAAACAACAGTAAAATTTATATGAACCAAGAACAATTTAATGAATTAAAACAAACAATAACAAACATTGGAAACTAAACTATGCCACCAAAAGAAAATCAAAATTTGGAAAATAAGATAACGGAAGAAAATCCTGTTTCGGTTCTGCCGGAATTGGAAGTGGTTGAACCTGTTGCCGAGGTTGCCGAAGTTGCGGAGAATGACGGACAAACTGAAAATTTAGCGGTTGAGAAAAATGAAGAAGTTTTGGGGGAGGATTTTTTGGCGGAGCCAAAAAATCCTCTTGTTGAGAAATCGGAAGTTGTTGAGAATGTCGCGGAAGAAAAAATTGAAAATGAACAGGTTGAAGAAATTTTGCAAACTGAAACTGAAGCGATGAAATCGGCTGAACAAGAACAAGAGCAAAAAGTTGAGGAAATACCGCAGGCGGAAAATTTACCGCCTGTTGAAATTCCAAAAGTTGAATCTGCTTCCGCTGAAATTTCAAAAGTTGAGCCCGCCATTGCTTCCTCCTCCGCTGAAGCTACAAAGGACAGGAAAGCTACGGAGGACAAGCAAACTCAAGAAATTTCGTCACAACCAGAGATTAAAATGGTTGAAAAAATCATTTATAAAACTGATCCCCTAATCGTCGCTGACACTCCGACGGGCACGGCTAATTTTGTTCAAAAATTGTTGATTAAAGCGCGGGCGAAAATTCAGGAGAGGAAAAGGAAAAAATTGGATAAAATTATGTCGCTTTTTGAAACAAAAACAGAGCTTTCAAACTCGGATGTCCGAAAATTATTAAGGACTGCTCGCAGAAGCGCTGTTCGGTATTTAGATATTTTAGAAAAAGAACAAAAAATAACTCAAATCGGAAATATAGGCAAAGGTGTCCGTTACACCAAAAAACAATAAAAATCTCAAAAATCGGATGATTTTTGAGATTTTTTAAAAGAGCCGAATGAGCCAAATGGTGTATTTGGCTCATTTGGCTTAAAAAACCCCGCAAAACGAAGTTTCGCGGGGTTTTTGTCTATTTGTGATTTTTTCAACATATTTACTTTTCTTTCAAGTTAAATTATTATATTATACAGAAAATAGTTTATAGTTAAAAATTATGTCTATGAAAAAATCACAAATAGAACAAAAACGGTGGTACAGGGTCGCAAAAATAATTCTTTGGATAATTCCATCTTTAGTCGTTTTGGCCGCATTTTTTTTGCTTGTAAGCGACAATTTTGACTTTGATATATTCAAGAGAGATATTACTTATATCGCGATAGGACTAATCTTGTATTATTTAATCGTAAGTATAGCTTGGAGCACTTTTCTTTATATTATGTTTGGCGTTTGGCATCTGGAGAATGATACTAAACTCGCCAAGTATGCCAATCAGCCGGTCGCGCCAGAGGAACAACAACCAATACCGCCGACTCCCGAGCAAGCCCCCACAGACGAATTTTCTAAGGTTCGCAAACATTCAATTATTGCTTTAATTATCGAGATAGTTGTTATTGCGTTTGTGGGATACTTAGTTCTTTACAGTTATCATTGCGCCACCGGAAAATATCCAAATACCGAAGATAGGATGTGCCAATCCATTTATCAAACCTTTAGCGGTAAAAGTAGCGCTTCTGGCGGCGGAGGTAGTCAGGTCAGCATAGGGTGCCGGCACTGTTCGCCGGGTTATTGTTGGGTAAATAGCGGCTGCTGTCCGTCTTACGCAAAATACCATTGTAATGGCCATTGTTATCGCTCGCAAAGCGAGGCCTATAACGCGGGTTGCCATCAGAGCGGTTGGAAATGGTATTGCTGTCAGTAAAATATACTCAACTATTTTTTTGGTAGAAAGAATTGTTGTGCGCGTGCCTGGATTTGAACCAGAGACCTCTACATTATCAGTGTAGCGCTCTACCAGCTGAGCTACACGCGCATATTAAAATTTTCAATTTGTATTATATCTCATTTCCATCATTTTCGCCAGATTTCTGGTATAATGAGCGGTATATGGAAAGAAATTTAAAAAAAGAACTTGAAATTCTTGAAAAAGAAATGCTAAAAGCGGATTTTTGGCAAGATAAAAAACGGGCGCAAGCGGTTATTAAAGAAATTGAATTAAAAAAAGATGAAATAGAGGGCAAAGAAAAATACGACCGGGGTGGCGCCGTGATGACGATATTTTCCGGTGCGGGCGGTTTGGACGCCGAAGATTTTTCACGCATCCTTTTCCAGATGTATAAAAAATTTATTGAAAATAGAAGTTGGCAGACCCGTCTCTTGCACAAAAATGAAAACGAACACAAGGGTTTTAGAAACATTACATTTGAGATTATTGGAGCAAACGCTTATGGCATTCTAAAAAATGAGTCAGGGGTGCATCGTTTGGTTCGCCTTTCGCCGTTTAACGCCAATCAAAAACGGCACACTTCGTTTTCAATGGTGGAAGTCATTCCAAAATTTAAAAAGACAGACCGAGTTGAAATAAAAGAAGAGGACCTGAAAATTGAATTTTCCAGGTCAAGCGGACCGGGCGGGCAAAATGTCAATAAGAGAGATACGGCAGCGCGCATTACGCATTTGCCGACAAATATATCCGCTCATATTGATTCGGAAAGAACTCAAGCGCAAAATAAAGAAAAGGCCTTAGAGATCTTGCGAGGCAAATTATATAAAAAACAAGAGGAAGAAAGGTTGGCAAAAGAAGCGGGAAAAAAAATCAGCAAAACCATGAGCATAGAATGGGGCAACCAGATTCGCTCTTATGTTTTTCATCCCTATCAAATGGTGAAAGACCATCGCAGCGGCGTGGAAATGAGAGATATTGACAAAGTGATAAAGGGTGGAGAATTAGAGGAGTTAATTTATAAAAAGAGGTCCGACCATTTAAAGAAGTCCGACCTCAATTGTAGTAAAGCAAAACAAAGCGCCTAAAGATTGCGTATATGTGATTATTCAGAGGTTGGACTTCAAGCATAAAGTAGCCAAAGTTCAAATTTATGGTAATTCAGAGGTCGGACCTCAGCTAAAGCGGATTAATTATAAAAAAAGTTGCAGAAAGGGCTTAAATTTGCTAAAATCTGCGGTATGAAAACGGAAAAAACGGGCAAAAGCTCCGACAATAACCAAATGGAAAAAATGTTTGAAGCGGGCGCGCATTACGCTTATACGCGGACCAAAAGGCATCCCTCGGCAAAGCCCTTTCTTTTTGGCGTCAAAAACGGGGTAGAGATATTTGATTTGGAAAAAACAATTCTTTCTCTAAAAGAAGCGCTAAAATTTGTTCAGGCGCTTTTTGCGGAAGGCAAAAAGCAAATTCTTTTTGTCGGCAGTAAAAGCGAGATCAAAGATATTGTTAAAGAAATCGCCGAGGGGATTGAAATGCCCAATGTTACTAATCGCTGGGTGGGCGGGACTTTGACTAATTTTGATTTGATTAAAAAGAGAGTGGAAAAATATCAAAAATTGCTTGAAGACAAAGAAAGCGGCGCGCTTCTAAAATACACCAAAAAAGAGCGGGGGCGAATAGACAAGGAAATTGAGAAAATGGAAAGAAAATTCGCGGGGATCGCCCTTTTGAAAACATTGCCAGTCGCGTTGTTTGTGGTTGATCCGAAATACGAAACAATTGCAGTTGAGGAGGCCAAGAAAAAAAATATCCCGATTATCGCTCTGGCCAATTCGGACTGCGATATCAGGAAAATTGATTATCCGATTTCGGCCAATGACACCGCGCGCGCGAGTGTCCGCCTTTTTGCAAACGAAATCGCTTCAGTTTGCCATTGCGCGCCGCAAGACAAAAAATAAGAAAAATATTATGGTCACAACGGAACAAATCAAAAAATTAAGGGATAAAACGGGCATTTCCATTATGCAATGCAAAAAAGCGCTTGAGGAAGCCGCGGGCGATTTGGAAAAAGCCGTTATTATTTTGAGCAAACAGAGCGGCAAAATTGCCGAGAAAAAATCAAGCCGAACCTTAGGCGCGGGAATTGTGCAGGCTTATATTCACGCGGGCGGTTCAACCGGCGCCTTGGTGGAACTGTTATGCGAAACCGATTTTGTGGCAAAAAATGAAGAATTTAAAAATTTGGCTTATGATTTGGCGATGCAAGTTGTCGCCACCGATCCTGAATTTTTGAAAAAGGAAGAACTAAAAAACGAGGACAAAGAAAAAGCGCGGGAAGTTTTTGCCAAAGAAATTGCGGACAAACCAAACGATTTAAAAGACAAAATTTTGGCGGGTAAATTAGACGCGTATTTCAAAGAGAAAATTTTACTTGAACAGGCGTTTGTCAAAGACCAAAACCGGACCGTTGGCAGCTTGATTGAATCAGCCACTCAAAAATTCGGCGAAAGAATAGAAATTGGTCGCTTTGTCCGTTTTTCAATTGATTAACTCTTTATGATATTTTTAATATCAACTACAATTTTATCTTTTTTAATTTTAGTCGCGCTGTTGTTTTTGAAATGGCGCGAATTAAAATCGGAGAAAATTCGCGCGCGTTCTGATATATTAAAACGGTGCGACAATTATCTTGAAAAATATTTTTTAATCATAAAAGCAAAAACACGAAAAATTCAAAACGATATTCCGCCCCTCGCGTATTTTAGTCAAATTTTGTCGCGTCTCACGCTAAAGTTTTGGCATAAATCAATAGATGTTTTGGTGAATTTTTTGCTTAAAATAAGAAAGTCCGCTGAAAAAATAAACACTGACCAACAACAAAATTCCGTCTCGCCTTATTTGCGCGATATTTCAAACGACAAGGACAATAGTAACTAATTATTGGTTGATAGTAACTGGTACGCCAGCATATCTCAGCCCCGACGCAAGGTCGGGGTTCCGACGAGACCGTCGGGATTGGTAAGGCAAAGTTTAGAGTTTTGATTTTATTTTGATTGTAAAAAAATTATTTGCCACCTTAGCTCAGCTGGAAGAGCAATGGTTTTGTAAACCATAGGTCGTCAGTTCGAATCTGACAGGTGGCTCAATAAAAAAAGTTCGGCGAAAGGCGGAGCATGTCGTGAGTATACCGAAGCAAAGCGAAGGAAACGGAACGACGGCGAGCCGGGGTCGAGAGTACTTAGTAGATTTTGAGCGAAGCGAAAAAATATACTTAGTAACTCGTGACCAAATCTGACAGGCGGCTCTTGTTAGCTTTTAGTTTATAGTTGTTAGTTTTTTTTAGGGCGGGGCTTTGCCCCGCCTGTCTTTGTTTACGAACGGCTCAACGAGTTGAGCCGTTCATTTTCAAAAAAAATAGAGCATGTGCGAATTTTCCACACATACTCTATATTTGAGGAGCATTATACTTTCCCCGTTATTTGATACCTCCATTCGTCCAAATCTTGATACAACTTCTTTGCTTTATCTCCCAACTTTATGGAAAAAGTTTTCTCAAACCTTCCCTGTTGCTCTTTACCTGATAACTGGTCTGCTAACCAAATACCCGACAAACTCAACAGTTTCTCCCATGATGTTGTTTTGTCCATCTTTACCAAATCGCACAATAGGGGTTTAAGTTTTTCTGCTACCTCAAAAAAACTTTTTTCCACTGGATTTTTTGCCTGATCTGGTTTTTTCCACCCCATTTCCTCTTGAGCAAATCCGTATGCCCAACATGCGTCATTTACATTCATAATGCCCTCCTTTTTGTTACGGTTTATGTTTAGGTACTTTCTAATTTTCAGATTATCCCAAAACAAAAGAAAAAGCAAGCTTATTTGGTTCTTGTGCCGAGGAGAGGAATCGCACACAAATCACTAATGATTTTGTTCGCCCTGCGGGCTCCAAAATCATAAGTGTTTGCGACCCCGTCTCATTGTTGCTCCTTCCAGTCGCAACATATTCCGACTTTCGATTCCCCACGAAAGCCAAGCAGTCGGCTTTCTCCCCCAGGCAAAAATTCTCGCTTTGCTCGTATTTGTGCCTGGGGTGGGACTCGAACCCACACGGGATTACTCCCAGACGATTTTGAGTCGCCTCTGTAAACCAATTCCAGCACCGCGG
>JAGMBS010000006.1 GCA_023129575.1 Minisyncoccota bacterium | reverse complement strand
ACGCGATTTTGAGTCGCGCGCGTAAACCAATTCCGCCACCCAGGCGTCTCTTTATAATAACCAAATTTCCATCAAAAATCAATTTGTGGTATTATATAAACAACAATTAATTTTTAATTTATTATTACATTTTAGTTTTTAATTTTTAGTTTCTTATGTCATATTTTCAAGGAGATTCTATTTTTTGGGTGGAGGTAGAAAAAATCAAACCAAATCCTTTCCAGCCCCGCCGGGAATTTGAACAAAACAAATTAAACAGCTTGTCTGAGTCAATTCGCCAATACGGTATCTTGCAGCCCTTGGTGGTTACCCGAGTGGAAAAGGGGAAAGACGACGGCGGCTTATTGGTGGAATATGAATTGATTGCCGGCGAAAGGCGTTTGCGCGCTTCCAAACTGGCCGGTCTCATTCAAGTGCCAGTTATTATTCGCGACGAGGAAGAAGATGAAGGAATTAAATTAGAATTGGCGATTATTGAAAATTTACAAAGGGAAGACCTGAATCCGATGGATCGCGCCCGGGCCTTTGACCGGCTCATCAAAGAATTTGGATTCAAACATCTGGAAGTTGCCAGAAAAGTGGGTAAAAGCCGCGAATATGTTTCCAATACGGTTCGCTTATTGGCCCTGCCGGAAGAAATGATGCAAGCCGTCGCGAGCGGACAAATTTTAGAAGGACATACTCGTCCGATTTTAATGTTGAAAGACCGACCGGAGGAACAAGCAACTCTTTTTAAGGAAATTATTTACAAAAAACTTTCAATTAGAGATACGGAATCCATCGCGCGCCGCATTGCCTATGACAAAGTCAGAAAAAAAGATTTGGCGATTGATCCGGAATTGGTGGAATTTGAAGAAAAATTGGCGGAGTCCTTGGGCGCGCGGGTGCAAATTGAAAGGAAGGAAGTGGGCGGAAAAGTGATTATAGATTTTTTTACAAACGAGGACATCAAGAAAATTATAGATATGCTCCATAGCAATGTCGCCAGGAACTCAGATGACGCGCTTAAAAATTATGAAGCGGGGAATGGGGATTATATCGCGCGCGAGAAAGCGGAATTTAACAAAACGCAAAATAATGAAAATAATGTGGTATCGGAGGAAAAGGATGATGATAACCTTTACTCTTTAAAAGATTTTAGCATATAAAAACACTTTGAATTTCAAAATAGAGAAAAAACTCAAGAACGAATTGGGGCGGGCGGGGGTTTTGGCGACACTTCACGGTGTCGTCAAAACCCCCGCTTTCGTTACCGTCGGCACCAAAGCGTCTGTCAAAGCGCTCACGCCGGAACAAATAAAAAATCTTGGCGCGCAAATTATTTTGGCGAACGCTTATCATCTTTATCTTCAGCCGGGCGACAAATTGGTTAAAAAAGCCGGCGGTCTGCGCAAATTTATGAATTGGAGCGGTCCGACTATGACGGACTCCGGCGGTTTTCAAGTTTTCTCCCTCGGCGCCGCTTTTGGCGACTCTGTCACAAAAATTGCTCAAAAGACAACTCTTAGAGGTCCAACCTCTAAGAGTTTTAGGGACAACTCAGGCAGGTTAATGAAAATTGATGAAGACGGAGTTAATTTTTGTTCCCATTTGGACGGTTCTAAACATCGTTTTACTCCGGAAAAATCCATAGAAATTCAACATAATTTAGGGGCGGATATAATTTTCGCTTTTGACGAATGCACTTCCCCCAACGCCGATTACGAGTATCAAAAAGAAGCGCTGGAAAGAACGCATCGGTGGGCGAGGCGTTGCCTCGCCCACCATCATCACTTGGAAGCTAAGCTTCCAAGTGGTGAAAAGCAGGCCTTATTTGGAATTGTCCAGGGCGGGCGATTTGAGGATTTGCGAAAAAAAAGCGCGCGAATAATTTCCAAAATGGATTTTGACGGTTTCGGAATTGGCGGCTCCTTTGATAAAAAAGATATGTATTCAACCGTCGGCTGGGTTAATCAAATTTTGCCGGAAGAAAAACCGCGCCATTTGTTGGGAATAGGCGAGCCGGAGGACTTATTCGGCGGTATCCAAAACGGCGTTGATTTATTTGACTGCGTCGTCCCGACCAGAATAGCGCGCAACGGAACGCTCTATACTCGCAGCGGTCGCATTAACATTTTAAACTCCAAATTCAAAACTGATTTTTCTCCGCTTGACGAAAATTGCGGCTGTTACGCTTGCCAAAATTATTCCCGCGCCTATTTATCTCACCTATTTAGGGCGAAAGAAATGTTGGCGGGGACTTTGGCGTCTATTCATAATCTCTACTTTATTGTTAACCTCGTCGCTGAAATTCGCCAATCCATTTTGGCTGGCAAGTTTTTTCAATTCAAAAAAGAATTTTTAGATAGATATAAACAGTAATCCACAGATAATATATTGACTTGTTTATAAATAGGTTATAATAATTGGCGTTGTTAGTTGAAAAGGTCGGATTATAAATTTTATATTTAACAAAAAATATGGATGAAAATGAATCTAATACACCGGCAACAGATGAAGAAAAAGATGACGAAGTTGCTGCCGCGGACGCTTCCGAAGATACAGAGAAAGATACGGCGGACATAAATGAAGAGGAAATTCCAGATGAAGACGCGAAGGAGGATGAGGAAAACAAAATAGACAGCGAAGACGAAATGTAAAAACAAATAAAAAAAGCGGTCGCCTTCGGCGACCGCTTTTTTTCCGGAAACTTTTACAGATTATTTATTTTGATAATAATCAACTAAATACCGCGCGATTTCCTCGCCCCCCAGCCCGACTCCGGATGTTTTATATTCTCCTTCCGCCCGCGCCGGATTGACGGTCACACCTGTTCCGTATTTCAACATTTCAACATCATTCAAATTGTTTCCCATCGTGAGCATTTGCTTCGCGCCAATTTTTAAGAACTCGCAAATTTTTGACACCCCTTCGGCTTTTGACCGGGATTTATGCCCAATATCATAAGCTTCACCAGTCCAGAGGCAATACAGCAGACCTTTTTTATCCAAACTCCTGACTATTTCAGGAATTTTATCGCCCTTGTCGCAATGGACAGTCAAAATAAAATTTTTCGGTTCAAAACCTCTGATTTCCTCTTTTTTAATTTCCTCTTTAATTTCTTTCAATAAATCAAAATACTCCAGATCGTACTCAACCGCGCTTAATTTTCCCTCCAATAATGTCACATTTCCGTTCTCGCCTTGCAGAGAAACATTTTTCCACAGAATAGGGGACAGGACGCTCTGCAAATATAACAAATTTCGTCCGGAGGAAAAATTTATCCAAATATGTTTTTTTAAGATTTCAATGTCTCTAAAAAAATCGTCCGAAATAATTTTCGTTTTTATAAACAATTCCGTGCCGTCCGGACTTTCTCTCAATTCCGTGCCGGTTGGAATTATCACGCCGTCCAGATCAAAAGTAATCGCTTTTATATTCTCCACCTTTAATTCACTTAAATTTTTCATAGCGCGATTATAACATAAAAAATAATTTTCTAAATGTGTCAAACCAAAACAAATGACGGACGTCCGACGTCCGTCATTTATAGTTTTAATTTTTGCGCGAAAAAATCTTTTATAATTTGGCGATTATGAAATTTTCGACCTATTTTGAAATTGCGTTCCAGAGTTTTCTTTAAATTTTTATCCGTGAGCCATTTAATTGCTTCTTCGCTTGCTTCCGCAATTTTATTTTTTGAAACCCGGTGCAATCCATTTTTGTCATTTTTCGCCAACGAACTTCCTAATGAAATCACTTTATAACCCTCTTTTTTAATGTCCGCTTTGAAAACAGGGTATTCAAAAACCAAGACAGGTTTTTTTGCGAAAACCGCTTCAATAAATTGATTGCCCCAACCCTCCCAAATACTGGGAAAAGTCACCAAATCGGCGCGCGCGTAAGCGTCCCAAAGCGAATATATTTTCTGGCCGTCTTTTTTAGCGCGGCAACGCCCGATGCGAGAACCGACAAATTTCGCGCTAATTCCCGCTTCCTTTATTTTTTTCCGCAAAGCTTTTCCGTATTCTCGGTCGGATGCTTCAATATAACCCGCCAGAACAAAAACAATTTTAGATTTTTTGGTAATCTGTTTGCCGTTATAAAGCGTCTGTCCAATTAACCTTTTTTTCATTTTTTCCAATTCTGCTACAAAATCAATTGCCAATTCAATTCCTTTGCGGCGAACGATGCGAGTGGCTTGTAAAACAACAATATCATTGTCTTTTATTCCAAAATCGCGAAGCATCTCGGCGTTATACCTGTCTTTTTTCCACTCGGCTTGCTTGAAATCAAACATATCGGTGAGAATATCGGACCGCAAGCCCGTTTTTTCCGCCAGAATTTTTTGGTTGATGGAATTGATTACGATGTGCCGTATAAAATCATCTCGGGGCGGAACATATTTTTTCAGATATTTTTTCAGCAATAGCGTTTGCGGTTTGTAAATATCCGTGTATGACCCCGCAAAATAAAAATCGTGGTCAACGGCAAACGACTTTATATTATTTTCTCGGACGAATTCACAACACGCTTTTGCGGCAGAAATATGCCGGCCGTGCGAAAAGATATTGTGAAAAAAAAGATAGTCAAATTTTTCCCGCTTGTGTATTTTCAAAAATTCTTTTTTTATCATCGCCGCGACCCGCTCAATTTCGGCCAGCAAATCCTTTTCCGAAACATAATCCCTAAAATTAAAAAAAGCGTTTTCTTTTATTTTTATAATATCTTTCCTGTCAAATTCCAATAGGGGAATATTATAATCTGCGACAGATTCTCTCGAACCGGCAATCAAAACAACCCGATAGCCCATTTCCTCCAACGCCCGTTTGCGCTTGAAAATTACCAACGAAACACCGTCCGTCCCGCCGATACGATAATGACAGATACCAATTGTTTTTTTAGACGCCATATTCTTTTATTTTTTCTATCACTCTTTTTAAAAGCGGTTTATAATGTTTGCAATAATACATCATTTGAATACCATAAATTGAAATATCCAATGAGCGAGCCACTTTAAGTTTATCTTCAAAAGTTTCCAAATTATTATTTTCAGTTACAAGTTGATAAGAAACTTTTGCGTTTGGATAAAAAAACATAAAAAATTCAGGGTATGATTTTCCATAAGGGTATCCTCGCCTATTTTCATCATCGTCCCAAACACGATGAGAGTCCCTTGTTAATATCTGATAAAAATTTTCATTATATAATTTGTGAATGTCAGACACTCCCTCCAACCAATATCTTATCCCGCGCGCGTCGCATTCCTCCATCATCCTTTTATAGCCAAGTTGCAAAGCTTTTTCAGGATTATAAAAATTTCGTTGATAAGTAAATTGGTCCAATTGAATATAATCAAAACCGATACTTTTCAAATAATCAATATTTTCCACACATCGTTTAAACCAATGCTCGTTATTGGGATTCATTACAAAATGGGTATGTTTTTTGTATTTTTCTATAATGGGCGAGCCATCTTTATAGAGAACAATGGCCGGGATATAATCAGCATTTTGCTTTAGCCAATCAGTGTCGGCAATACGGGGATTATAATGATGGCTGGTCAGCAATCCTTTTTCTTTAATGTAGGCGACTAATTCCGTCAAAGATTCTTTGCCGCCCAAGTCGGGATTTATCGCGTAATTTGGAAACATTCTGTCAAAACCTGCCGTATTTGTTCCGTAAAAATGGATGATAAGGCGGTCTCCCAATTCATCGCAAGCGTAATCAATAATTTCCTTTAATTCGCTAAAATGTTTAATTCCGCAATTGCCGAATGAATCCTTTATTCCAATTTGCAAGAAAATTTTTGGCGTCTGTCTCTCGTTTGTATATTTTTCGTCCAAATGCATTATTCGTTTAAATGTGTCCGCTCTCTCTCGCCAATCTTTTTTAAAGTGGAGAAAATATAACTTGTGCTCGGTTGAATTATAAGTTATTAACAATTTTTGTTTGCCAATTTTTTTCACTTTTATTTTTGCGAATTTGTAAGTTGGAATTCCTCCGATAAAAATACCTCCGCCGTTTGGCGAAAAAATAACCAGGTGCTTCATTGACGCCGTGCCCGGATAGGATAAAGAATATTCTTCGTTTTCAAAAAAATTGCGAGTGTCTTTTATAAATTCTCCCTCTCTTGTTGGAACAATAATAGCGCGCGCGTCTATTTCAAACGAAAGTTTTGTCAAAACATGTCCTTCAAAATCAACATAAAAACCGTCCGCGCGGGGCGTGGTATTAAATTGGGAAAGTTGTTTTAAAATAGGTTCAAGTTTATTCATATTTATGCCTCAAATGACGGACGTCGGACGTCCGTCATTTTTGTTTTTTGACAGTTTGTCTCGCATTTCCTGTTTATACAATTCAACGCTGGGCTGGTCAAAAGCGTTCACATTTTGCAAGTGGGCGAGATACATAATTTCCAGCATAAATGTCTGCAACAGCGCGCCGAGTGTTTGAGCGGAAATAACACTTAGTTGGATTTCCAAAAAAGGCAATTTCTCTTTGAGATATGAGGCCGTAACGCCTTCATACATAGCGCGCGTCAATTTCAGAGCGCTCGCTCTGCCAATATTCTTAATTGTGCCAAAAATCTTGTTTTCCGGTATTCGCAAATTATACTCTGTCGCCGGCGAAAAAATAAATGTGGTAATTTTGTCCGTCGGTCCGCCCAAATAAAGTTGCAACATAGAATGAAGGTCTGTTGAGCCGAGCGATACCAGCGGGGTGATGCCATTACGGACAACGGCTCCGTCCCGATTAAGCCGGTTGCCGAGGCCCTCGCCGATTAATTGGCGATACCATTGCCCCACAGACCTCATTTCGGGATTAAAGAAAAAATTATTGAGAATGTTTTTGCCTTTTTCCGCGAGCGTGAAAATGACCGCCGCGCGCGTTAGAGCGGGATTGTCTTCAATTGCTTCCGCGAGACAGAAGGCGCGCGCTGCGCGCGCGCCCTCCAATAATTCTCGCGCGCTAATCCCGCACAATTCAAGAGGGAACAAACCGACCGGCGAAAGGACGGAAAATTTCCCTCCCACCATTTTGGGAATGGGAAGTGTTCTGATATTTTTTCCCTTGGCTATTTTCCAAAGCGGTGAATTTTCGTCCGTCGTCGCGACCACGCGGGACAGAATGTCGCCAAATCGTTTTGATAATTCGCTCGCCAAGATTTCAAAATTCGCGAGGGTCTCCACGGTTCGTCCCGATTTGCTGACAACATTTATAACAATTTCCTCCGCGCCGTTTATTTTTTTGTCCAAAAGCGACAGAATATCGGCCAAGCGGCGTTCGTCAAGCGCGTCAAGAAACAGCATTTGAGGCGCGTCAGCACCGTTAATATAATCAGTTTTTCGCAAAGCGTTGTAAATGGCTTGCGTTCCCAAAATTGAACCTCCAATGCCAATCACGATTACGAATCGTAATTGCTTGTTTTTATAAATTTTTAACGCCGCGTCCAGCGCTTCGCGATTTTGGTCGGGCAGCAGAATTGACGCTTCCTCAGCGCTCCAATCTTGCTTGTCCGCAATCTCGGCAAGCTTCAAACGATATTGTTCCGCTCGCTCGGCAATTTTTTTTATGTCATTTTCCGCCACCCCCGCGGTGTTTTTATAATTAAATCTGAGGCCTTTCATACGGCAAAGTATAGCATATTCACATAAATTGGCGGTAGATTTAATGTGAATAGGTTGAAAAAGAAGGATTTAGATAGAAAAACCGAAAAATCCGCAAACAACTTTTGTGGGAGTATAGGTGTTCATCTCTCCCTAAGAAAGTTAGTTTGCGGATTTTTCGGTTTTTCGCTTGATTGCTTAAATTGCGTTCCCAAGTTCAATTTGCTAAACTTACGCCAGTTGAGAATAAAAAAATTGTTCTTTTGAGTAATAACTTGTTTTTTGACAACCGAATAAATAACACAAAATAAGGAGGACGATATAATGAATTCTTATGAAATATATGCTTTTTCATTGAGCGCGAAAGAAAAAGAAGAATGCCGTTTTAAAAAAATACCAAATTTTTATTGGTATTATTTACAGAAATTAGGAGCTCGGAGTTTGAAAGAATTAATTCAAGACAGAATTCAAAATCTTCCATTTTCAAAGGGAGAGAAGAAGAACTTGGCGAGAGATATTTTAAAACAAATCAGAAAATTTGTTTTGCAATACCAAGCGAATAAATATCTGAAAATAACGGAATTGGAGGAAAAATTTGATTTTGAGATTTTTTCTTTAATCAAAAGAATTTTTCGGAGAAGGGAGATTATGAAAAAATCTCTCGCGAATAAAAAAGAATTGCGGAAAATCTGCCAAATTGTCTCCAAAATTGACGGGGAAATTTTGCGGCCCGCCCTAAATGTGTTAAAAGGTCTAAAAGATTGCGATTGTCTTTATTTTCCTGAATGTCGCGCCTTTGCGAAAAAAAATAAAATGTGCTTGGATTGTTCTTTTTGCGAGAAGCACTATTATATTTAAGGTCAGGCCAATTCAAAAAGGAGATACGAGTTTTGTATCTCCTTTATTTATTTTTTACTTAGAGGTGGAACCTCTAAGTAAACTGGAGATAAGTCGGATTATTTTATTATTCATAAAAAAACAGGTGGATTTTATATAATAGTCAATCTAATGCCTCGGCTATGCGATAGCCGAAAATCAAAATAAAAAAGCCCCCGCTCTTCCGAGCGGGGGCTTTTTTATTTTGTCCTATTTACCGGACACGGTTACATTAACCGCTTGCGGACCTTTTTGTCCTTCCGTCACTTCAAACTCAACCGCGTCGCCTTCTTTAAGAGAATTAAAGTCAGCGTTTTGCAGTTCATTTGAATGAAAGAAAAGATCCTTTTCACTGTCCTCAGTTTTGATAAAGCCGTAGCCTTGTTCTTTGAGGCGCACAATAGTTCCTTTTTTCATTTAAAATAAAAAACTAAACGAGTAATCTTTGCGAAAACGGCCTAAACCGCTGCCGCAACTTCAAATATACCCTAAAGATTAAACTCGACTCAGTTTCCTTCAGTAGCTATTTGGTGCAAGCATCATATCATATATCAAATATGATGTCCAATGATTTACGAATTGTTGGAGATTAATTTCAATAGGATATGATTTTAATACAAGTTGATTTAATGTCATTTTTAATATATTCTATTTGTGTATTAAATCGCCCCAGGCGTTTTTTTATTTGATAAAAATGGAAATTAGAAACATTGCAATTATCGCCCATGTTGATCATGGCAAAACAACAATCACCGATGCCATTATGCGGCAAGCGGGTATGTTCACCGCGGGAATGAGTATGGATACCGACAAATTAGAACAAGAACGCGGTATTACCATTTACGCGAAAAACACCTCGCTTTTTTATAAAGACACAAAAATAAATATTGTAGATACGCCGGGACACGCGGATTTCGGTTCGGAGGTGGAACGGGTATTGCGGTCAATTGACTCAGTGCTTTTAATCGTGGACGCGCAAGAAGGTCCGATGCCACAAACTCGTTTTGTGCTGAAAAAATCTTTGGAACTTGGTCTAAAACCAATTGTCATTATAAATAAAATTGATAAACCCGCCGCCAATCCGCAGCAAGCCGAAGAAGATGTTTATGAACTTTTTATGGAACTTGGCGCGAATGACGAACAATTGGATTTTTCCACTATCTATGCCATCGGGCGAAAAGGTATTGCAAAAAAAACTTTAGACGACACATCAAAAGATTTAACTCCCTTGCTGGATATGATTTTAGAAGAAGTTTCTCCCGCTCCCGCCAACCTTGACGCGCCGGCAAAAGCGCAAGTTTTCAATCTCGGCTACGATAATTTTCTCGGTCGCTTGGCGATTTGCAG
>JAGMBS010000005.1 GCA_023129575.1 Minisyncoccota bacterium | reverse complement strand
GTCTTTTGGTATATCTACAAGTATTACAGAAGCCACCAATCCTAAGAAAATCACTAAAGGCATGAAAATTATTAAAAACGGGATTGAATAAATAAATGATTTGCGAGCCGTAATTTTGTCTCGCGCGGAAATAATTCGTTGCCAATCGTGAGACCCCGGTAAAAATAGAAAACCGCCTAAAACAATCGCTCCGATTGTCCAAGATATTCCGCCAAAAGCAAAAGGATTTAGATGTCCCACGGGTAATTGCGTCAAAAGATTAGAAAATCCTCCGACACTAAAATAACCGAAAATGGACGCGACAATAAAGACAATAAAAATTATCCAAAATTGGATAAAGTCGGTAATAATATCTATCTTCAGTCCGCCTATTACTGTGTATAAAATCGCAACCGCGGAAACTACCGCCAGCGCGATATTGTAATTGATACCAAGCAAAACAGACGCCAAAGAAGCCATCGCCACCGCTTGAATACCTATCAAAAAAATCAAAAAAAGAATTTGGGATATGCCAACGAGAATATAATTTTTCTTATCATATCTTGCGCCGAAATAATCAACCATTGTGTAAATACCATATTTTGCGTTTGCCTCTTTTATTTTCCCCGCCAAAAACCAAAAAAGAATCACTCCAAACACAAAAGAAGTTAGGAGAGCGATTCCGAACGAAATACCCGAATTATAAACTTCCGCAACAATCGCGACCGTCGCGCCCGCTCCAATCAAAGTCGCAATATTTGAAATAGTTAAAAACCATAAACCGGTTTTTTTCTTGTTCAAAAAATACCCTTCTAAAGATTCTTTGCGAGAAAAAAACCATGCAATACCAAAAGTCAAAACAAGATATGCTATCAGGACAATAATTGTTGAATTCATACGCTAAATTATATCAAAAATACAGAAATATTGGAATAAAAAATGAATTTCATATTTTTTGTGTATCCAGTATAAAACTTTTTCTTCTTTTTTATCTCTATTTATACAACTCACTATGAGTTCCCATTAACACAAAAATTATTTTATTATCTCTTTCTTCAAAAATTGCTCTCAAATCACCCAGAATATCAATGCTTCTTCTGTGTTTATATGCTCCTTTTAATTTATGATTATTCAAACTATTATCAAATTTATTTTTCAAAAACATTTCTAATTTTATATAAAAAATGTTCTGAATTTTAGGTGATAATTTATTAAGTTTTTTAACAAACTTTTTGTGAAATTTAACTTGCATTTTTTAAATAATTGACTGCATCTTTAACATTGCTAAAAGAGGGTGATAAATTTCTGCTCACTTTAATATCTTTATCTATTTCCATCAATTCTTTTTGAGTTTTTTTATTGAAAACTTCCGAATTATTCAAAACCCCCAAACCAAGTTGTCCATCCACGAAAGATCTAACCGCTAATTTCAAAAAAACACTCAAAGTAATACCCTCGGCATTTGCTTTTTGCATCGCCAAATCTTTCATATCTTTATTTATCTTAAAAGCAATTTGTGTATCCATATACCAAAAGTATATCTTTTTTATATCTTTTGTCAAACTTTTATCAAAATTTTACAAAATCCCAAAAACCCTTAACCTCAATTCATTCGCTCCGTTAAACGAATTTTTGTCAAAATTCGCCAGAAGATTTATTTTTTGTCTCGCTTTCAAATTTGGTTCACCATCTTTAATATAATCGCTAAAAAAATCAATCGCTTTTATTTTTCCCCCGCGAGAATTTTGAAATGTCAATTCCAAATGATTTTTTGTTTTGCCGAAAATTCGCGCGCCTTTTGGCTCCACATTTTCAAACAAAAACAAGGGTTTGGCGTTCCCCATTCCAAAAGGCGCCAATTTCTCAATTAATTTATAATTCTCCCAATTCACATCGTCCAAAAGCAATTTTTTATCAACAAAAATTTTCTCGTCCGTTTCTTTGTCCTCAATTTTTTCAAAGGCCTCCAAAATTTTCTCTTCAAAAAAATGAATGTGCTCGGACACAATTCCAAAACCGCCCGCGTTTTTATGTCCCCCCCAATGCGAAAAAAAACCCTCTTCAACCAAGCCCATTAACTCCATCAAATCTGTGTTATCGGAACGACACGAACCGCAATAATTATCGTTCTCGTCAGTCCCCCACACAAAACAAGGTTTTTGATATTCATTCTGCAAAGAAGACGCAATCAAACCGGAAATGCCTATATTCCAATCCGAGTCACCGGTAATTATTACCTCCTTTGTCTCTCTCTCTTTAATTTTTTTCTTCGCTCTTCTCACGGCTGTTGCCACTAAAGTTTTTCTTTGATTATTTAATTTGTTCAATTGACAAGCCAGTCCGTCCGCTTCCATTTCGTCCCTCGCCGCAAGCAAATCAAAAGCGGTCATCGGGTCGCCCACTCGCGACGCCGCGTTAATACGAGGAGCAATCATAAAACCAATATCATCCTCCGCCAATTTTTTTTGGTTCGTTCCCATTTTGCGAAGCATTTTCATTAAGCCCAAACGGGGTGATTTTCTCATTACCAATAAACCATATTTTGCAAAGATTCTGTTTTCGTTTTTCAAAGGAACCATATCCGCCACAGTCGCCAGCCCCACCAGATCCAATAGCCATTTTTCCCAACCCTGCGCTAAATCAAAATCGCCTTTTTGAATTAAGGCCTGAATTAATTTATAAACCACTCCCGCCCCGCACAACATATCATCCGGATAATTATCGTCTTCTTGCTTGGAATTCAAAATTGCAAAAGCCGGCGGAAGTTCGCCATTAACCAAATGATGGTCTGTAATAATCACATCAATTCCGTTTTGAGCCGCCAATTTCGTTTCCTCAACATCCGCAATTCCGCAATCAACCGTAATTAAAATATCCGCCTGTTCGCCCGCAAATTTTTCAATCGCCGGCAGATTTAGTCCATAACCTTCTTTCAAACGATTGGGAATATAATTCTGAAAATTTAAAAAACCGATTTTTTTAAAAAAATCGCTCAAAATTACCGCTCCCGGAATGCCGTCCGCGTCATAATCGCTGTAAATAATTATTTTTTGATTTTTTTCAATCGCCGTTAAAATTCTTTTAACCGCTTTCTCCATTCCCTTAATTAAAAAAGGGTTATGGGTTTCTTTATCGTAGTCGGGGTTTAAAAATCTGTCCGCCTCGGCGCGCGTCTTAATCTCCCTGTAAAAAAGGAGCTCTCCCAATAATTCCGGATAGGGCTGAAATTCTTTTTTAATTTCGTTCGGCAGCTCTTCGCCAAAAATTATTTTCTTTTCCATTTCATTATTTTAACATAAATCTGTCCTCATCGTCCTTGACACCAAAACCAATCTTGTTATAATGGGTGTAATACAAAGTATTATTTATTAATTTAAAACTCTTAATTAAAAAAATATTATGCGAACTGTTTTAAATATATCAATGCCAAAATCAATGGCTAAAAAAATAGAACAAGAAACCAAGCGAGGTTCTTTTGCCAGTAAAAGCGAATTTATTCGCTCGGTGTTTCGTTTTTGGGAGGAACAATTACTTTTGCAAGAATTGGACAAAAGTCAAAAAGAGATGGAAGAAGGAAAAGGTATTATTTTAAAATCACTTAAAGATCTTAGATAATTATGCGAATATTTTACACTCCAACTTTTTTGAAAAAATGGAAAAAACTTCCTCTTAGAATTCAAAAATTAGCTGAGGAAAAAGAAGTAATTTTTAGGGGAAACCCTTTTGATTCTCAACTTAAAACCCATAAACTTCACGGTGAATTTAAAAAGTTTTATTCTTTTTCAATCAATTACAAATACAGAATAATTTTTGAAATATCGAAAAAGGAAAAAGAAACTTTTTATTTTCACTTTGTCGATAATCATAATATCTATAATAAATAATGAAAAACGATTGTTTATTTTGCAAAATCGTGGCGGGGGAAATTCCGGCAAATAAAGTTTATGAAGATAAAAATTTTCTCGCTTTTTTGGATGTCAACCCGGTCAATCAGGGACATACCTTAATTATTCCTAAAAAACATTCGCGAAATATTTTGGAAATTGATGATGAAACATTTAAAGAGATGATGCCGATTGTTAAAAAACTATCCGAGAAAATAAAAACGGCGCTGAACGCCGACGGCATCAATATCATAATCAATAACGAACCCGCCGCGGGGCAAATTATTTTTCACACTCATATTCATATCATTCCCCGCTTTGCTAACGACGGCTTAAGGCATTGGCCTGGCGGAAAATACACGGAGGGCGAAGCGGAAATTATCGCTAAAAAAATTAAGGAGGAATAATTTTGATTTCAGTAATAACGCAAAAAGAGGTCCGACCTCAATCGCAGTAAAACAAAACAATAGTGGCTAAAGGCTAAGTTTGTGGTAATTAAGAGGTCGGACCTCCTCTTGCAAAAAATTTGACTATTTTCTTTTCATAATGTATTATTGTACGCAGGCAGTTCATAAAAAATAATAATTTTTTACAAGATTAAGAAGGAGGTGAAATAATATCTGAATTTCAACACGATGGCAATCTGAGAGAAGGAATGAAATGTCCAAAGTGCGTTCATGAAAAAAAGAAGGTTCCTGGGAAATTAAAATTTCTCTCTGGTGGAGCTTTCGCTTCGGTAGTCGTTTTTGGTTGTACAGAATGTAATTTTCGTCAGGAGGCATACGACAATATATCCATGTCGCTGGGATGTTTTTAAAAAAGCGGATACAGAATAAAGGTTTTTGTATCCGCAAAACTCGCTTTGGTTTTCCAAAACCAAAGCGGGTTTTTTATTTTTTATCGCTTCTCAAAAAGAATATAAAGAAGATGAAACTGAAAAAATTTAGAAAATCTATAGTTTAAAAAATCTTTTTACTTTTTCATTTTTACATTTTACCTTGCAATGCTTTAATTCCCGCCAGCGTTCCAGTCGCGACAAATTCCAGCAGCGCGCCGCCGCCGGTGGAAATAAAATCAAATTTTTCTTCCAAGCCCAATTTAGAAATGCAATGTTCCGTGTCTCCTCCTCCGGCGATAACTTCGGCTCTGCCTTCGGCCAAGGCCCGAATAAATTCAAAAGTGGCGTCTGAAAAACCCCGCGGATAATCTCCTAAAGGTCCGTTCCATAAAACAAATTTTGAATTGCCAATCATTTTTTTTAATCGCAAAACCGTTTCCGGTCCGGCGTCCGCAATTCTTTCGTCCGGCAAAACCTCGTTGGGTTTTTTTGTTTGAACACCTTTCCCATTTTCCACAACCACATCAACCGGCAAAATAATCCTCCCATTTTCCAACAAATCCTCAAAATCAAAATCTTCAGCGGAGACAAGCGACTGTCCCGTCTCAAAACCCCGCGACCTAAAAAAATCATTCGCCAAGGCCCCGCCCACAAAAACAAAATCGGCCATCTCCAAAAACTTGCGCGCGAAAGACATTTTGGTTTTAGATTTATCTCCGCCCAAAACAAATAAGCGGGGGCGGGCGGATAAAGATATTCTTTTTAATTCTTCAAGCTCCCGTTCAAAAAGAGGCCCGAAATAACTGTCCAGCAATTTTGGCAAACCAACAATAGAAGCATGTGGCCGGTGGGAAACGGCAAAAGCGTCATTGACATAAAGATCGCCCAAAGACGCTAATTTTTCGGCAAATCTCAACTCGTTATTTTTTTCGCTCTCGTATTGGCGAAGATTTTCAAGCATAATAATCTCGCCGACGCGCATTTTTGCGACAACCTCCTCCGCGTTATCGTTAAAAATATCGCCCGCGAAATCAACCGCGAAAAACTTTTTGAGATACTCGCAAACCGGCGCCAAACTATCCAAACCGCTCCGCCCGATATGGCTTAAAATTATTATTTTCGCTCCCTCTCTTTTCAAAAAACCGATTGTCGTGATGATTTTTTCAATTTTAAAATTATCTCTCATCCTCCCGTCTTCAAGCGGCACATTCAAATCCAATCTCAACAAAACTTTCAAACCTTTTAATTTTCCTTTTTGACCCGTAATTATTTTCATAGAAAAAATTATATCACTTTTTAGTTTTATTTTCGTAAAAAAACAAAAAAACACTATTTGGCAGACTCCGCAGGCGAATAATTTACGATGGAAAAACCCGAAACAAGTTTCACCAAACAGACTTTCGGAGCCCGAGCAAAGATAGAGATTTTGGCTTTTCCAAAATCATTGAGCGAGGGCGAGAAGGAACAAATTTTTTTCAGACCCGCAGGGAGAAAAAAATATTGTGTTCTGTTTGGGGAAAACTTGTGGAGAGTTTTTTCAAACTCTAATTTTTCTCAACCACTTCCAAAAGGTTCCCGAATTTTTCAATATTCAAACTCTCCCGCCCTACCAAAAATCCGTCTATTCCGCTCTCAAGCATTAAACCTTCCGCGTTTTTATAATCCACCGAGCCGCCGTATAAAATTTCCACGGCGCCAAAATTTTTGGAGCCGTATTTGTCCGCCAAGACCTTTTTGATAAAAATACAAACTTGGCGCAGTTCTTTGTTCGTGATAACTCTCTTCGCTTTCTTGCCCACCGCCCAAATCGGTTCATAGGCGATTAAAATCTTTTTTGAAAAATTTTTTCCAATTCCGTTCAAAGCGGATAAAAGTTGTTTTTCCAAAAAACCGAAATAATCTCCCTCCTCGTCTCTCTTTTTTTCACCAACGCACAAAATCGTTTTCAAACCGCTTTTAAGCGCCAATTTCATTTTTTGGTTTATAATCTCGTCGCTCTCGCCCCTTGCCCTTTTTTCAGAATGCCCAACGATAACAAACTCGGCGCCGACACTCTTTAACATTTTTGGAGAAAGCGCGCCGGTCCAGGCCCCTTTGCATTGATTAAAACAGTCCTGCGTTCCGATTAAAATTTTAGTCCCTTTCTGCATTCGTTTCAATTCGCCAATATACACAGCCGGCGGGCAAATAATTACCCGCGTTTTTTTCAATTTGGCAACCTTTTTTCTGATGCCCAAAAAAATCGCCCGCGCCTCGCGCAAAGTGTTTGGATTCATTTTCCAATTGGCAATAATAACTTTTTTTTGCATATTTCTATATTAAGTCCAAAAACCTAAACTCTAAACAACAATCAATATCAAAAAATGGATTATAATTTTGAATTTGAAATTTTGAATCAAAATTCAAAATTTGAAATTCAAAATTTCTAAAGAATCTCGTCCAAAGATACTAAGCCCTGAACCGCTTTGAAAACCATATCTTCCGTTAGAGTCAACATTCCTTCTTGGCGCGCCTGCCTCTCAATTTTCTCCGCCGTTTCGTTTTTCAAAATCAATTCTTTTATCATCGGACTGATTTTCAAAACCTCGCTCACCATTATTTTCCCTTGCCTGTCCTCCGTAGCTTTAGCGGAGGAGGAAGCGTCTGCTTGGGGCGGATTATCTTTTTCAATTACTGATTTATAAAACAGCATTTTGGACCAGGGCGTTTTTTCCGCCAAAACCCGCTCTTCCACCAGCGCGTCCATCACTTTTTCCAAATCGGCTTGTTTGGATAATCTTTTTATTTCAGAGACGCTCAAATAATGCTCCCGCCTGTTCCGGGCAGATAGTTTTGGCAGCAATTTTTGCAAAATCACCGCCCCCAAACCAAAAGCGATAGACGGCGAACTCAACTGCGCGCTTCCAAGTTTAGCGATTATTTTGGCCGTTGAATTCTCTTCCGTTTCCAAAACAGAAAATACAAATTTATCCTCATTGGCAATGTCAATTGAACAGGACAAGGCGTTCAAATTGTCAATCTCATCCACCGCCAAAACATCTATGTCTTGTTTCGCCAAGCGCCGGACGCCGTTTGAGATATTAAAACCGATTTCCGGATTAGTCGCCGTCTGGCTAATCCCAAGCATCTGAAATCCGATAGAATCTTCCAGTGTCGCGATACTTAAGCCGGGACTTTTCAGCAAATCAAGAAAAGTGTAAAAAGTAGTCGTTCGGCCGGATTGTTTTTTCCCGGCGATTAAAACCAATTTTTCCTTCTTGTCCATTAACGCGCGCGGAACATCCAAACCCCGACCGTGAAATCCCAAATTTTCCAATGAAAAACCTGAATCGCCTTCCCGCAAGATATTCAAAACAATTCTCTCGCCCCAAAAAGAAGGAACTGAGCGCGCCTGAAAATTGGCCCCTTTTCCGTCAAAGCCCAATTGGAAACGGCCGTCTGGGCGGATTTCCAAAGGATCTTCTTCAATTTTTCGCTTGGACAAAACCGCGCCTCTTCCCAGACCGGACAGCGCTTTTATTTTCAGCGCTAAAATAACCGCCGCGTTTTTAGGCAACGCCATCGCCGGATACAAAACACCTCCTATCCGATATCTTATCAAAGTATCATCCCGCCGCGGTTCTATATGGATATTGGAAGCGCCCTGCGTAAGAGCGTGCCTCAAAAGCAATTCAAACACAAAATTAATTCGCTTGTCCCTCGCTAATTCCAAAAGTTTCTCCCGTGGCAATTCCGCCAAGGACTCGCCTGAAATTGTTTGAAAAGATAAAAATTCTTTTTGAATTGCCGCCCCGTATTCATCTCTTAACAATTCTTGGTAACGCAGCAAAGCGCCGCTGAAAGAAGCCCGGTCGGTCAAGCGCGGAATAATTCTGAGACCTGCTTTTTTCCTCAAAAAATCAATTTTTTCCAAATTATCCAAATTCAAAATCGCCACTTTCAAATTTTTCTCGTCTCGTTCAAAAGCGATCACGCCATAACGGCGCGCTAACGGTTCCGGAATAATAAACAAAATATCTTTTGCGATTTTTCTTTTTCTCAAATTAACAAAAGAAGCTCCATAAACTTTCATCTGGACATCCCGCCGTTCGTCCTCGCTCATTTTTCCTTGTCTTACCAAAATATCGCAAACGCTCACGCCTTTGTTGTCCGCTTCCGCGCGCGCCAAATCAAAATCCTCCCGATTTATCAAACCCGTTTCCAAAATCAAATCCGCGACTTTATTTTTGTCTATAAACACGCTTATATTATACAACAAAATTAAAATAATTTTTCCAACTTATCACCAGCCGACACAAAAAAAGAAAGGACGGGCGACTTCGTCGCCCGCCCTGTTTTTGTTTTTAACGATTTGCGTGGAAATAAAAGGCGGTTGATCCCTTTTACTTTTATCTTATGAAATAAAAGGTGGCTGACCCCGTTTATTTATTTCAATCAAATCACACCACTGATAATTTTAAATGATTTTCCACTGTTCTTAATCTTATTTCCAATTTTTCAACATAATCAATATCAACTTTTTTTGTTAAAATCATTTTTAACATTTCAATCTCACTTCTTATTGATAAAACTTCCGACTCAATTCTATCAAGACGGTTATTCATCTCTTTCATTTCTCCTTTAATTTCAACTATATCCTCTTTGATTACAATTATCTCTCCTTTAATTCTGCCGACTTCTTCAAAAGTTGCGTCTCCTTTTTGACGAACAAGTTCAAGTTTATCTCCAAAACCGCCGAGTGTTTCCCCAAACACGGCAAAATTGGAACGAACTTCCTCTAAGATGATAGCGACATAATCTTTTTCTTTTTCAGACATTTTGTCAAAAGGCAAATTGGCTTTTTTTATCCCGTTAGAAATTACGGAAATTTTTGGCTTCTTATCTCTAACGGGATTTATTTTTTTATTTTTCATAAAAATAAATTCAACTTTATACCTCATATGGTATTAAAAAATTCTTGCCAAGTCAAATACAAAATTGTGAATAAATGCAAAAGGGCGGGCGACTTCGTCGCCCGCCCTGTTTTTGTTTTTAACGATTTGCGTGGAAATAAAAAGTGGCTAACACCTTTTTCCTCTGTTTAATATATGATAAACATAATCGCCAATATCTGTTCTTATTGCTCGCGGCATTTTGCTATTGTATCACAAAAGAATAATTAAAAAGTGGCTGACCCCTTTTTCACTCAATTTTTCTTATCATACAACTACTCTATTTTCAAACTACAGCATTTTATCCATTCAGTTCCACATCCATCGTCTCCAACAGAACCATAAAGAGCATGGGCAACCATAACTTTATTGCTAGGACAATAGGTTACATATCGCGTACTACCACAATGATTTACAAATACACAATCTCCATAATTAACTTTTATTGTCCCGACACCCGGCCAACTGCTCCTGTTCACCCCGCCCAAATTAATTGTGTTGAATTTAGAAGTACTCGCCGGGTCAACATAATAACTGGTATTGTCCTGATCATAAAAAATACTGGAATGGATGTCATAGGAGTAGAGACGATAAAGCCAAGAGTTGGCTCCGGGGTCTAAGTAATAGCCCGTTTGTCCATCGTTGGAGTCAATGAGTTTCGGCAAGCTGAGATAACCGTATTTTGTCTGCCAATTATTGCTGGTGTTGAGGGGTTCGTCCGTATTATTGCCCGGCGGCGCGGCGGTGGGACCGTTCCAGGCCAGGGCGATGCTTAAGCCCGTGGTGAGAATTAAAGCCAGAGCGATGATTTTGAGTGTTTGGAGAACTTGTTGCTTGGTGTTTTGCATATGTTTAGATTATATACCAAAAAATGAGTGTCGTCTTTTTATAAGTGGGGATAAATTTTATTCATATTATAAAATCAAAATAATTATCTTGGTTTATCACTTGAAACTCCGCATTACTATAAGTGTCTTTCCACAACTTCGGCTCCTTGTGTTTTTTATTTCCCCATTTGATTTCATAACCGAATAATTTACCTTCCCTTTCTTCCACCCAGTCAATTTCTTTGTGGTCATAAGTTCGCCAAAAATAATTATTAGAATAAATACGATTATATTCTTGTTTTTTCAACCGTTCCATAACAATAAAATTTTCCCAAAGTGCTCCGACATCATTTCTGTCTTTTAAATCATTAAATTGTGAAATAACGGCATTCCGCGCTCCATTATCATAAAAATAATATTTATTTTTACTATATATTTCTTTTCTTAAATTACGGCTAAAAGCGCCAACTTTTTTTAAAACAAACGCTTTTTCCATAATATCCAAATATCTCTCCACTGTTTTTACATCAAGTTTTACTTGAGTAGCCAATTCATTTAAGGAAACTTCACTGCCTATCTGAAAAGCGACCAATTTTAATAAATTCAACAAAGCCACAGAATTTTTTATTTTCTCTAAAGCGAATACATCTTTTAATAAATACGAGTCCGCCAATTCTTTCAAAACATCAATTTTTTTGGCTTTTGTTCGAGCGGTAATAACTTCCGGATATGACCCAAACACCAAAAATTCTTCCAATTTTTGTCTTAATTCAAATTTATTATTATTGCATTCAGGTAATAATTCTTTTTGCGAAAGCGGGTATAAAATAATTGTCTTTTTTCTGCCCGTCAACGGCTCTCCAATTTGTTGCGATAAAGCAAAAGAAGCCGAACCGGTGGCGATAATACATAAACCTTGGACTTGATCAACCAAAATCTTTAATCCCATACCAATATTCGGTATTTGTTGGGCTTCATCAAGAGCAATTAATTTATAATCGCCGGCATATTCCAATATCCGCGCAAAATCCTGGGACTTTAAAATATGCTGAACTTTAATATTATCCCCCGAGTCCAATTTGAATTTCAGTTTTGTTTTGGACAAAAAATCATTTAATAAAGTCGTTTTACCAACCCTTCTCGGTCCGTAAATAACCAAAACTTTTTGTTTTTTGATTAATTTTTCCAAATTATATAATCTGTTTATCATATTTGATATGCAATAATTATTATTAAACTGCGTTAAACACCTGACGCAAATTATATAAATATGTGGAGCACAACTCCATAAATTGATACTAATACCAGTATTATATTAAAACCCCTAATTTTGTCAAATACACAAAGTGGATAAATCAAAAGGGCGGGCGACTTCGTCGCCCGCCCTGCTTTTGTTTTTAACGATTTGCGCGAAAATAAAATAAAAGGTGGCTGACCCCTTTTCTTTTTTCTTCTTTTTACTTATTCAACGCAGTGCATTGCCCATGACGTATCATAATTATTACCGCCACCCAGCCAACACATAGCCTTGCCATGTCCCTCGGGGGTACACACATGGCCATTACAACTTTCATAACAATATTTATTGCTACGGCTCCCCCCGATACGAGAATAACCGCATGGACAGTTCCCACATCCGGTGCCAGAATATTCAACAATTGAAAGCCCACTCGGCAAAGCCACTGAATTACCACTGCTTATGGATAAGGTCTGCCCGGAAACAGACAATGTCTGGGCTGGTCTCCATGTATTTGTATCAGTATCTGTATCAACAGGCCAACTGCTCCGACTTACCCCGCCCAAATTAATTGTGTTGAATTTGGAAGTACTTGCCGGGTCAACATAATAATCGGTATTATCTTGATCATAAAAAATACTGGAACGGATGTCATAGGAGTAGAGGCGGTAGAGCCAGGAATTGGCTCCGGGGTCTAAATAATAACCTGTTTGTCCGTCGTTGGAGTCGATGAGTTTCGGCAAGCTGAGATAACCGTATTTTGTCTGCCAATTGTTGCTGGTGTTGAGGGGTTCGTCCGTATTATTGCCCGGCGGCGCGGCGGTGGGACCGTTCCAGGCCAGGGCGATACTTAAGCCCGTGGTGAGAATTAAAGCCAGAGCAATGATTTTAAGTGTTTGGAGAATGTTTTGTTTTGCGCTTTGCATAATTTTTACTAATTAACTAAATAATCTTAAAATAATAAAATATTCCGCGTTATTTATTCTAATATTATTCCAAAGGAGGAATATTGGTCGGTTCCGGGATCATTGATTCATCCAAAGGAGGAGCGTCCGTCGATTCTGCCGGCTCCTCCGGAGTTGTCGGTTCATCAATAATCACTTCATCAATTGGCGCGGGCGCGACAGAATTTTCTTCCCCTCCCAATATCTTTAAAGGCAGCGTGTCAGTCGGTTTTGGCGCGACATATTCCCGGCTTTCTTTTTCCGCTATTTCTTCCAAAGTCGGGACATCCGTTGGCGCCGGCGCGACATATTTTCCCCCTTTTTTTCTGGCTATCTCTTCCAAGGCGGGGACATTCGTCGGTTCCGGCGTAACATCTTCGTTCAAAATACCGTTTGTTTTATTCTTATTTTGAACTTGAAAAAAACAGAAAAGAATAAAACAAATAAACACCGCCAATCCTATTCCTATAACCAAAAAGGATCTTCCTGAATTTTGTTTTATATTTAACATAATATCGCAAATTTAAAATTAATGGATTATATTTCTTCAAAAACCGGAGCAATGCCCGTGGCGTTTATAACTATATCCAATATCATAATAACATCCTGGCCGTTGCCCGATATTTCTATATCATAAGAACCGGAAATCGGCTCCGGTATATATATTTTCAATTCTGAGCCGGCGCCGTATTCAGAAAAAGCCAATACGGTGTCGGAAAAAATCGCCGCGGAACCGCTTGGCAAAGAACCGAGATCGGCGGACAAAGTCACATTATTATTAAAACCATTCATTGACACGACACTAATGTTTATCGGTGTTGTGGTGGCGCCGCCGCCCGTAAACACCGCGTCCATCTCCGCGGGATTTCCCGTTAATTCAAAATACGCCGCCGGACTAACGCTCTCGGAAGCTGTCCCCCCCAGACCATAGCAGGTTAAAGTATAAGTCATTCCTCCGGCCGGCATCGGCTGATCAATTTCAAAATTAACCACGCTCGCGCAATCCGCGACGGAAGAACAAATATTCCCCGTTGTCCAATCGCCCTTGCATTTGTTAGCGTCTGTCGTTGTCCAAGTCGCACTCGGATTAAAACCGGTCTGGATGTTATTCACATAAAACGAATCTATAACCACTGTTCCCTCTTCGCAGACCACCCCTCCGTAAGCCGGATTAAATTGAATCCAGCCAACCACCTCGTCTCCCCAGGCGTATCCCTCAAAATTGTCTCCGACCAAATCCACACCGTAATCTATTGTTTCACCGGTTTGTTTTCCCAAACTTATCCAGCCGTCCCAACCGTCAGCCGCCTCCTCGCCCGCCAAGGCCTTCGCCCAACCGCTTAAATGACTGCCGGTCAATTTGGCTTTGCATTCGTCGTCATTCGGAATAGGACATCCGCTTAAATCACTCTCATTAAATGAAATCCAGCCGATATTGTCGCTCCAAGCGTAACCGGACATATTTCCGTTTATCGCGATATTCACTCCGTAATTAGCGGTCCCGCAGGTCCCCGCGTCCAAACAATTAAAACTAATCCAGCCGATATTGTCGCTCCAAGCGTAGCCGGAAACATTATGTTCGCTCCCCGCCTCGGCTTGGCGCAAAGTATATTGGCCGTCGTCAATCACCGATATCACAAGCACAAAAAACACAATCGCCACCGCGACGCTTGTCCAAATTATTTTGCCAACGTCAAACTTTACCTTTTTCATTCACGCTTGATTATACATCTCAAATTCTGAAACTCCTAAATAAGAAACTGTGGATAAACAAAAATTTGCGTTTTGTTCGCCAAAATGGTATTCTAAATTTTATTGATTGAGATGAAAGTAATCGGTTCGCTTGCCAGCGGACTGTTTTTATTAAAATTTTAAAACTTAAGAACAAAGGAGGAAAATTCGCTTCGCGAATTTTCCTCTATTTCCCTAAAACCTAATTAACTAATTATATGTTTGACTTAAAAACAATTCATTCCGTTCTGGACCAAATGGAACAGGAAAAAAATATCCCGCGCGCGAAAATAATAGAAGCCATTGAAATGGCTTTGGCGAGCGCTTACAAAAAAGAATACGGCAAGCGGGGCCAAATAATCCGAGCCAAATTTGACATTCAGACGGGCACTGCCGAGTTCTCCCAAATTAAAATAGTCGTTGATGAAAGCGTGGTTAAAATGGAGGAAGAAGCGTCTCTCCCCGACGAATCCTCCTCCGCTCCCTTCTCCGCTGAAGCTACGAAGGGCAAGAAAACTGCGGAGGACAAGCAAGATGAAAGAGCCCACTTCAATCCGGAACACCATATTTTGATGGAAGACGCCAAAAAAATTAAAAAAGACGCCCAATTGGATGAGGAAATTATTTTTCCTCTGGAAACAAAAAGCGATTTTGGGCGGATCGCGGCGCAAACCGCCAAACAAACTATCATTCAAAAAATAAGGGAGGCCGAAAAAATATCCATTTCCAAAGAATTTGACGGCAAACAGGGCGAAATTGTCAGCGGGATAATCCAACGGGTAGAAAGAGGAAATATTTTCGTGGATTTGCACAGAGCCACCGGGGTCTTGCCTTACTCGGAACAAATTCAGTCGGAAAGATACAGACCCGGAGAAAGAATGCGCGCTTATTTATATTCGGTGGAAGAAACGCCCCGCGGAGTTTTTTTGCGGCTGTCCCGCGCCCACCCGCAATTTTTGCGCAAATTATTTGAAATGGAAGTTCCGGAAATAGCCAGCGGTACCGTGGAAATTAAGGCCATTGTCAGAGAGGCCGGTTCCCGGTCCAAAATAGCCGTTCATTCCAATGATGAAAATATTGACCCGATCGGTTCGCTGGTAGGGCAAAGGGGCGTTCGGGTCTCCACTGTTATGAGCGAATTGGGAGGAGAAAAAATTGATATTATAGAGTGGTCGGAGGACCCCGAAAAATTTATCGCGGAGGCTCTTTCCCCCGCCCAAATAATCGGCATTGAATTGAACGAGGAGGAAAAAAAGGCCGTGGTGGAGGTCTCGGAAGACCAGCAGTCGCTGGCGATTGGCAAAGGCGGGCAAAATGTTCGGCTCGCCGCCCGTTTAACCGGCTGGAAAATTGACATCCGCGGAACGGGAAGAAACGAGGCAAACAGTGATGATAGTGAGTCCGCAGATAATAAAGCCGGGAGTGACGCAGAATAAACTGTAGGCAAATTTCAAAGCCCAAAGCTTAAATTGTTCCAAATGAAATCCAAAAACTAAATGTCAAAAAAATTTTAGATTTTGTCATTTGGATTTGATTTGAATAATTTGGAATAACTTGGATTTTGAAATAATTATTTGAAAAATGTTTAAGTTTTTAGATTAAATTCCTTAAACAATTAAAATTATTATTTAACTAAATTATAATTATGAACCTATGGCATGATGTCGCGCCCGGCAACAAAGAAATAATAAATACTATCGTTGAAATTAACCGCGGCTCCAAAAACAAATACGAAATTGACAAAGAGACGGGTCTAATCGCCTTAGACCGCGTTTATCACACCGCCCAGGATTGCCCTTTTGATTACGGTTTTGTCCCCCAAACTTATTATGACGACGGCGACGCGCTGGATGTAATTATTTTAACCACTTACCCTATCAATCCGGGCATTCTTGTCCGTGTCCGGCCGATCGCTTTAATGAATATGATTGATGCGGGCGATAATGACGATAAAATTATCGCCGTTCCGATTGACGACCCGCGCTGGGACGAGGTTCAAGATTTGGAAGACATCAACAAACACACGCTCAAAGAAATCCACCACTTTTTTTCAACCTACAAAAAAATACAAGAAAAAGAGGTGACTGTCCGCGGTTTTCAAAATAAGCGAGCGGCGCAAGACGCTTTCGCGAAGAGCATTATGATGTATAAAGAAAAATTTGACAAAACTGAATAATCGTGCCTTATCCACAACCTTGTTTTATTTTTTCTTTGTTTTTCTATATAATCTAACAAGAGTATAAAGTATTTTTAATTAGCATTTTAGAAAAAATATTATGAACAAAAATAAATTCCGATTCTGTTTAGTGTCCGCAATATTGTTTTTGAGTTTTTGCGCCGTGGCCGTGAATTATGTTTCCGCGGAAGAAATTAAAAAACCTGTTCCTGTAAAAGAAATTGAACAAACAAACAAAATTTATAAAAGCAGCGTAGAAGCGCCTAAGCCGGCCGCGCTTCCAATTCAAACCAAAACGAACACGTCTCTGAAAGAAAAAATAAAAAGCGGCTACCAAAGAATATTTTTTAAGACAGACATTCAAGATAAAAAGCCCGCGCCGGCATTAAACGCGACTTACAAAGACAAACTGCAAAAAGAAATGGAAATGAAAAGAGAGACAGAGAGAAAGAACAAGAAAACACAAATGCAAGAAGAGGGCAATTTATTAAGGAAAAAAGAAGCCGCTGAAAAGAAAGGATTGGGACAAGAGCGCGTTCAAGTTCAAAAAAAGGTTTTGAATACATTTGTCGCCAGAATGGGAAATTATGTTAAAAATGTTTCCCAAAGATTTTACGCTCTACTCAAAAGAGAAAGTCAAATCAAAGGCCGAATTGAGACAAGAATAATCAAACTGGCGGAAAAAGGCCTTGATATGACAACCGCCACTCTGGCCATAGAATCAGCCGGGGAAAGTTTGGAAACAATCAAAGGACAGGTGGAAACGATGCGGAGCGAGACAAAAGACGCTTTAGAATCTTCCGAAACCAACGCGCGCGAATTATTCGCGGATTTTAGGCAACAAACATTTTTGCTCAAAAAGGAAATCAGAAATATCCATATTCAATTAGTTCAAAGCGTCAAAGCGATGCGGGAAGCCGTTCTAAAAAACGAGGAGAACAAAGAGGAAAGCCCCGAAACAGAAGAACAAGCAGATTAATTATCATATTATCAAAAATATAATCTGAGGCAGGTCACCGCAGATTTAATAACAAATAATTAGGAGCCAAGCTCCTAAAAAATTATGGATGAACAAAATCAAGGAGAAGTGGAAGAAACTACTCCGGATATGCCGGAAGAAACAAGCGGCAAAAAACAAACCGGGTCGCTGGTCGGTGTTATAATTATTATCGTGATTCTTATTATAGGCGGTTTATATTTTTGGGGTTCTAAAATAACTCCTCAAATTGAGGATGAGGCCGTTCCGGCGGCGGAAGACGCCGCAGAAATTGCGGACCCCGCCACAGAAGCTCTGGGCGATGTCTCGGAGTCGGATGAACTCGGCGACATTGAAGCGGATTTGGAGATGACCGACATTGACGCGATTGACATTGACGCCAATCAGGTTGATTAATGGCAATTGCTCCAAAAAAGTGTATACTGAAAACCTCCTTATATCCAATAAGGAGGTTTTCATTAGTTTCTAATCGTCTAAAACTCTCAATCTCTAATTATGAAAATAACAAAACTGGAAAAATCTATGGTGGAGATTGAATCCTCAATTTCGGTGGAAGAACTGAATAAATATAAAGAAAGAGCGCTGAAAAAATTGGGAGCTGAAATTGCTATAGACGGATTTAGGAAAGGGCATATTCCGGAAAATATTTTGCTCGCTAAAATCGGAGAAATGCCTTTCTTGAACGAGACGGCGGAAATGGCCTTGTCCGACATTTATCCCGTCCTGATTTTAAAAAATAAAATTGACGCCATCGGCCGGCCCCAAATTACCATTACCAAAATGGCGCCCGGCAATCCCGTGGAATTCAAAATTAAAACCGCCGTTCTGCCGGAATGCCTTTTGCCTGATTACAAAAAAATCGCCCAAAAAATTAACGGCGAAAAACAAGAAAAAATTGAAGTTCTTGACAAAGAAGTCGCGGACGCTATCGCACAAATTCAAAGAACAAAATCTGGGAAGGTTGAAGCTCCCCAGATTAAAAAAGGCGGTGAAAAAACAGATACGCCGAAATTACCGGAATTGACGGACGAATTTGTTAAAAAAATGGGCGCTTTCAAAAATGTCGCCGACTTCAAAAATAAAATCAGGGAAAATATCAAACAGAAAAAAGAACAGCGCGCGCGCGAAAACAAAAGAGCGCGAATTATAGACGGCCTTTTGGCGGAAACAAAAATTGTCTTGCCGGAAATTATTATCGCCACTGAAACGGAAAGAATGTTCGCTCAGGTCAAAAACGATATTTCCCGAATGGGGCTGAAATTTGATAAATATCTGGAACATCTTAAAAAAACCGAGGAGGATTTGCGAAAAGAACTTGCTCCCGAAGCGGAAAAACGCGCTAAAATCCAAATGATTTTGGACAAAATTATCAAAGAGGAAAAAATAAAGCCGACCGAGGAAGAAATCAAAAAAAATGTGGCGGCAATCTTGGAACAACACCGAAAAGTCCCCAATCAAAATGAACAAATTAAAGAGGAAAATATCCGGCCCTATGTGGAGATGGTTTTGTCAAATCAGGAAGTATTTAAGCTTTTAGAAAAAGCTTAAATAATTTCAAATATCAAAGTATTCCAAATTATTCCAAATCAAATTCAAAAATCAAATGTCAAAATTTTAGCGTTTGAATTTTGACATTTGAACTTTATTTGGAGTACTTTGGATTTTGAAATAATTTGACATTGCAAAAAAACATAACATTGTTTTCCCCGCAATTTTATGTTTTAATACATAATACTTAATACTTAATACATATTTATGTTAATTCCAACCGTTATAGAAAAATCACAATTCGGCGAACGAGCGTATGATATTTACTCTCGCCTCTTAAAAGAAAGAATTATCTTTTTAGGCGGGCCGATTGACGACCAGGTTGCCAACACCATTGTCGCGCAGCTTCTTTTTCTTGAATCAGAAGACCCCAAAAAAGATATTTCTCTTTATATCAATTCCCCCGGGGGCTATGTCAGCGCCGGCTTGGCTCTTTACGACACTATCAAACATATCAAACCGGATGTTTCCACCATTTGCGTCGGGGTGGCCGCCTCGATGGCGTCTATTCTTTTGTCAGTTGGCAAAAAAGGAAAAAGATTCGCTTTGCCAAACGCTGAAGTTATGATTCACCAACCGCTGGGCGGAGTTCAGGGACAAGCCACTGACATTGAAATCTCCGCCAGGCACATTATCAAACAACGGGAATTAATGAACAAAATTTTAGCTGACAATACCGGCAAACCGATCAGCCAAATTCAAAAAGATGTGGACCGCGATTATTATATGACCGCCGACGACGCCAAAAAATACGGCATCATCGACAAAATCTTGCAACCTAAGAAATAAAAACGAATGGCTCAAGCTGTCGAGCCGTTCAAAAAAAGACGGGTTTTGCAAAGCAAAACCCGTCTTTTTTTTGTAATCCGAAATTAATTCAACTCAAAAGGTGAGACGCAAAAAAACAAATTTGCGCGTGCTATTCGTACTACATTTAATGATTTATTTTTCCGCTCGGATCAATATGCGTGATACAAAAAAATTGGTCTCTTTGGTATCCAAAAATACGAAACAGCCCTATTTGTTCTATGCGAAAATGAAAATAATATTGTTCCATCAGCATTCTTTCAGAAGTATTTTCATTATGAATTAAATCAAAATTACCACTATTTCTTTTTTCCTTAGTTGCCCCCTTGCCACGAAGCAAACTCATAAATTGTCCCCATGTAAGTTTTTCTATATGTTGCAATCTTTTTAAAAATTTTGTGGCTTGCTCGCGACTTAAACCGTAAAAAGAATATTTTTTATCCAAAGAACAATCACATATAGAAAAACATACCTTGGATTCGGTATGTTTAAGATCAAATTTGCTCGGAGTTTCAAATGCATTCATAAGCAAATCGTTTCCTTGCCTATTTATTTAGCAACGGAGCGTAATATTCTCTTATTGTTTTATGATGAATAATTTGAGAAGTCGATTTATTTGCCTCTCTCCAGGGAGTGTGAGCGTGTGTAATATCAACTAACCGACTGGTGGAATATCCCCCAAAAGAATCCCATATTTTTCGGACAATTTTTTTATCCTCAACAGAAAGAGAAGATTTATCTTTTTCGTCTATGATTGGATTGCTTTTGTTTATTTTATATTTTCTATACACGACAGGCACCACCGGACCATATTCCCACGCCTCAATGTTGTCGGAAAACAGCGGTCTGCCGAGTTTCGCGAGATAATACGCCTGCGCAAAATACAAAATCTTTTGCAATTTAAGATTTGTTATCCCCTCGCGCTCTTTATCGTCTCCGACAAATTCTTGTGAAGCAAGATAAATAAAATACTTCGCGACATTGCCGGCAGTATAAGTTGTTTTCTTAGTCATTTGATTTGATTATAACAAAAAATGATATTAAAAAACAGTAAAAAGTGGATAAATAAATCCTCCGCCAACTCATGAACCAAAATCTAAAAAAACAATAACTGATGGCTGACCCTGTTTTTCTCTCACTCAAAAATTTGACAAACAAAACAATTAATGTATAATCCTATTTAGATAAAGTTTGGGTTTTCTTTAATTTTGAAGAAAATCTTTTGACAATTTTATATAAAACTGAAAAGGAGAGGGGTTATGGAAACGAAAAAAATTGCGACAGCGTGTTTTATTGGCGGATTTATTTGCGCGGCAGTTGCCGTGGCGGTAAATCCAATGTTTTGGTGGCTCGGATTGATAGCCGGTTCTGCCGGTGGATACCTCGCTTATGAGTTCCGCGAAGTATTACAGGCAATTCCAAGAGCTTGGAAATTAGCAAAAGAAGGCAGTGGCGCGGTATGGGAAATTGTAAAACATTTGTTCAAAGAATGTTTTACAAAGTCGCATCCGGTTTGGCATTCAGCAGTAGTTTGCTTTGTTCTGATTTTCTTGTTTTTCTACCGTCTTTTTCCAAAGTCTGATCTGACCAGTTGTTTTGCTGTCACTATGATGTTGGATGTTGTGTTTTTTTTGATTATCGTTTCTCTTCTTGTGGAGATTGGAACAAAGCAAAGATATAAAACTGATCTACTTCTAGAGCGTTATCAAGTTGAAGCGGGAGAAACATGGCAACCCATAACTTATCGTGATTTCTTTCGTTGGGTGACTAAAGGAATTTTCGGGATTACTCTGTTTTTTTTCTGGACAATGTGGAAATGGATAGCCATAGGAATATACCGGGCAATCTGTTTTTCCGGCCGTTTCCTGAAAAATCTTTTCATTCTAATTCATTCCAACAAACGATTGCTTTGCGCGATTGATGGGGCTATTGGCGGAGCTGTAGCATATATCTGGCTTATTTCTCCGTCAGTGACTATCTGGGAAAAAATCGGGCTGTGCGTTTGCGGTGGATTACTCGGAGCGGTAATTGGAGTAGCGAATTATGAAGTTGTTTCCAAACGCGTTCTACGCTTGTCAACTTGATGTTCTTTTTTACGAATACTAAAACCGATAATTGTAAATTATCCAAATTTGCAATTATCGGTTTTTCTTTTTTTTACAATTATATCACTATTCACATAAAATCTACCTTCAATTTGCGTGATATAGACACAAAAAACACTTTTATTATAATTCAATTTGTCCCCCGATTTTAATCGTTTCCCCTAAAAACTTTTCGCCAAATTGTTTAAATTTTTGAAAATCGCCGGTGCTATGATAAATTCTTTTGCCGGCTTTTCCCAATTTATTTTCAATTTCAAAATGTCTCCCTAAATAATCTTTTAATCTGCCGGCCACTATCTCGGGCGGATTTAAAATTTGGCAATTTTTTCCCATAATTTTTTCTATTTCAGCAATCAAAAAAGGATAATGGGTGCAAGCTAAAATCAGCGTATCAATTTTTTTGTCTTTCAAAGGTTGCAGATATTTTTTTAAAATAATTTTTGTTTCCGCCCCGTTAATTCTTCCCTCTTCAACCAAAGAAACAAGTCGGGGACATTTTTGATTATAAACTTTTAAATTTCTCCCAAACTTGGATAATTCTTTTTCGTAAGCGCCCGAACTAATCGTGGCTTCGGTGCCAATTACTCCAATCCGATTGCCCCGATTGATTTTCGCCGCTTTTTCCACAACCGGCGTGATTACTCCCAAAACCTTTCCCGCAGAATTATTTTTCGGCAGCCATTCCCTCTGAATTTTTCTTAAGGCCCGGGCGGAAGCGGTATTACAGGCAACAATAATCAGTTCGCAGTTATTTTTAAATAAAAATTCAACCGCCTGCCTTGTGTTATTATAAATAGCTTTTTGTGATTTGTTGCCGTAAGGGGCTCTCAAATTATCGCCTAAATAAAGATAATTATACTCCGGCAAAAACGCCAAAAATTGTTTTAGAATCGTCAACCCGCCCAACCCTGAATCAAAAACACCTATCATATTTCGATAATTATACCACTATTCACATAAAATCTACCGCCAATTTGTGTGAATAACCCCAAAAAACATATTTTGGGCGGATTTTGGCGGAGCCAAAATCCGTCTTTTTCTTAAATCATAATTCTTAATTCCGTTTTATTGGACTTTCATCGCAAAATAAGTTAGAATGAAACGGAAATTTAGAATTAACACCAAATCCGTCTGAAGTAGATGAAATTTATGGATATTAAACTTAATCTGGGGCTAAAATCGCATATATTTTCTTTCAAATCTATATAAAGATAGGATTTTAATAATATGTCTCTGCAAACTGTCGCGTTTCTCTTGGGCGTATTTTGCTTGGGAGGAATAGCTTTTGGATATTTTTTAAGATGGGCCCTTACCTTCGGGAAAAAGGGTTCCATTGAATTAAAAGTGAAAAAAATGATTTTGGACGCGCAAAAGAACGCCGAAACCATTATTTCAAAAGCCGGAAATAAAGCGTCCACGATTATCCAAGAAGCGGAAAAAGAGAAAAAAGAAAAAGAAAAACAGGCCGGTCAAAAGGAAGAACGATTGATTAAAAAAGAGGATTTTTTGGACAAACGGCAATTGGAAATAGGCGGCGAAACGAAAAAACTTGAGGATAAAATCGGTAAAGTTGAACAAGTCCGAAATGAAGTGGAAAAATTGAAAGAACAAGAACAAAAAACTTTGGAAAAAACAGCCAAACTTAACGAGGAAGAGGCCTTGGAAAAACTTCTCCAAACCATGGAAAAAAATCATACGGAAGATTTGGCTGTCAGAATGCAAAAACTGGAACAAAGCGGCGAGGAAAAATTGGAGAAAAAAGCGCAAGATATTTTAATCACCGCTATTCACCGAATGGGCAATTCCGTAGCGAGCGATGTTCTCTCAACTGTGGTTAATATCCCCTCGGACGATATTAAAGGGAAAATCATCGGGAAAGAAGGCAAAAACATTCGCGCTTTTGAAAGAACTTCCGGAACGGAAGTGATTGTGGATGATACTCCGGGAGCTATTACCATTTCCTCTTTTGACCCTATCCGCCGGCAAATCGCCCGAGTCGCTTTGGAAAATTTGATTATTGACGGGCGCATTCAACCGACCCGCATTGAGGAATTTGTGGAAAAAGCCAAAACGGAAATTAATAAAACCATCAAGAAAAAAGGTGAGCAAGCCGTTTATGAGTGTGGGATATTAAATCTTGACCCTCGCATCGTCTCCATTCTGGGACGGCTGTATTTTCGAACCAGTTACGGGCAAAATGTCTTGCAGCATTCCATTGAGATGTCCCATATCGCCGGAATGATGGCGGAAGAACTGGGCGCCGATGTGGCGGTGGCAAAAGCCGGCGCGCTTTTGCATGACATCGGCAAAGCTGTGGATCACGAAATCCAAGGCACCCATGTTGAAATTGGCCGCCGAATTTTGCAAAAATTCGGCGCCGATGAAAAAATCATCAAGGCGATGCAAGCGCACCATGAAGAATATCCTTACGAAACGGTGGAGTCGGTCATTGTTCAAGTGGCGGACGCGATTTCCGGCAGCCGCCCGGGCGCCCGCCGAGATACCGTTGAAAATTACCTCAAACGGCTAAAAGAACTGGAAGAAATCGCCAACGCTTTTGAGGGAGTTGATAAGACCTACGCCGTCCAAGCCGGCCGGGAGATAAGAATTTTGGTCCAACCGGAGCGTATTTCTGATTTGGAAGCCAAAAAATTGGCGCGCGACATCGCGCTCAAAATAGAAAAAGATCTCAAATACCCGGGGGAAATCAAAGTAAATGTTATCCGAGAATCCCGCGCGATTGAATACGCACGATAACGATGGGGCTTGCCCCGTTAGAGATGACAGAAACCTTTGGTTTCTTATCTCTAACGGGGCTTGCGTTAAAAATAGTGTGATATATAATGTATTTGTATTTATTAGCATTTATAAAGGTCGTTTTATAAATTTATAAAATTTAATCAATAATTATTTTTATGAACAAACAAGCAATTGTGGAACAAGTGCATACCGTTTTGGGCAGCACAAAAGTTGAAGCCGAAAAAGTAGTCGATGTCATTTTTGACTCTATCATTGATACTCTTAAAAAAGGCGAAGATGTTTCCGTGGCGGGTTTTGGTATTTTCTCCGCTAAAATGAGGGCGGCGAGAAAAGCTCGCAACCCTCGCACCGGCGAATCAATTGATGTGCCGGCAATGAGAGTGCCAAAATTCAGGGCTTCCAAAACCCTTAAAGACACTGTTAAACAAGGTTAATCGCTTAACATTCTAAAACAGTTGGGTAAAAACTAAAAAACCGCCGAGTTTTCCTACGGAAAACTCGGCGGTTTTTGTTAGTTAATATCCTTTGATTTTACAATAGATCCAAAAATTCTTTCTTAGAAATCTCGGCTTGTCGCAAAATTGCTGATATGGTTCCTATTTGTAAAGGGCGTTTGTGGTTTGGTACAACTGTTCTCCTCCCATCGGAATGATTGAAAACAATATGACTACCCTTACCCTCTCTTTCCACAAAACCAAAAGATAAAAGTATTTTTATAATCTTTTTTGGTTTTATTTCTGGAAATCCACTCATTATATTTTAAGCAATTTGCAAAGAATTAGAAATTTCAACTTGGGTTGTAGTTATAAAATCTTTTACAGGATTATCTGTTGGAATTATTTCTTTATCCTCAGCCAAACTTTTAACATAAGCATTGATAGCTCCTTTAACATTTGTTAATGCTTCTTCGATAGTGTCTCCATCATCAGCCACCCCCAAAGTAGGGCACAGCGCCGTGAAACCTTTTTTCCCAGTCCCCGTTTGAATATCAGGGCTGACAATAATTCTATAATTTAATAATTCCTTTTTCATACCTTCATATTAACACGAGCAAGACGGGGATGCAAAAATCGTTTTTTTTTGATTATTCATTATGATCGTTAATCATTTCAATAAAATTTAAGGGTTTGGTCAATATATCTACTCCATCAGGACTTTTACCTGTTGCAAAAACGGTTTTCCAATATTCATAATTATTTTTCCCAGCAAAAACCGTACTTGCCATACTTTTATCTTTCCAGAGAGGTAATTCTTTTAAGTTTTTAATAAAGTTGCGAATATTTTTCCAAAGTTGTTCATCAAACTGATATTGAAAGACCTTTTTTTCATCAAATATTTTTCCAGTATTCGTAAAATACACTTTAATTACCTCTTTTAAGTAAATAAGCCAATTAAATAATATTTCTTCCCTGCTTATTCTATAAGCAACAAGATGGTTATCTGTGATATCGGCATCTTTATGATTAATGATTTTGTTTTCAATACGAGATACACCAATTTCTGGTTGGAATTTATTTATATATATTTCTTCTGCAATTATATTTAATAATTCAACTATCTGTTTTATTTCTAATTCTCTTGGATTTAACCCCTCGTCTGATTTATGATTAATTGGGGTTTTTAAAATAAGTTTAGAATTAATAAAATTAGCAAGCACTGTTTTATCATAAGCACTATAAGAAATAGGTAATTCTTTTGCTCTACCTTCAAAATCAATGTAATCTTTTAATTTATTCTCTTTTTCATTTGTAATTGCATGTTTGATACTGTCAATGATGTATTTTTTTATATTTGCACTTTCTCCTCTAAAGTGTTCTATAAGTTGTTGTTCGGAAAATGAAAAATTGTCTGAATCTAAATTAAAATCTTCTTGATATTTTTTAACTCGTTCAGAATAAAGTGTATTATTTAATTGACGCATTATAGATTTATCAAATGCAATCTGTCGTAAAATGCTCCCTGCGTTTGTGTTTGTTTCAGTTAATCTGTCAATATCTGGCTGAATAAACATTCTGATGACTAATTTTTTATTTCCTAACAAAATTTGCGCAACAGTTTTGTGTTGCCCGTCAAATATTTTTAGTTGACCTTTATCTATTCTTGCAAGACCCAAATGAAGTTGCGGATTTCCTTTATCAAATTCCTTAATGAGTTTACTTATACTGCTGTTGATACCTCTTGGGTTGATAATTTCATCATGATAAATATATTCCAATGGCACTTCAAGAAAACAAGATTTTTCTTTTGAGAGATGATCGGTAAAAATTACAGTTTTGTAAATATTATTATCATTTATTTCGGAAAAACTGTATTCAATTAAATTGCCGTTTTCTTTAAATTTAAAATTATATTTTGAGCCACCATATTTTTGGAGTACATGTTTCAAAGAAGCAGATTTATTTTCCGTTTCACGAACCTGTTGTTGAATTTCTTTAAGTTTATGTAAAATTCTTGCAATTTTTAAATTAGCATCCTGTTTTGATTTATTACAACTTTCGTGGGTAACTGCAAAATTTTCTTCTGAGTCCTTACCTCTATTTGCCAATGGAACAATGTGATCTATGTTTGTATCTTGAATTTCTGAATCAATGATTTTACAACAGATAAAACACTTATTATTTTGAATTCTTAATAATTTTTCAGTTAAATCCTGATATTCTTTTTTAGAAAGAGACGATAAGTATTTGGAAGCCATAATTATTTATTTTAAATATAGTAAAATTGTGCGGGTAGGGGTAATCGAAACCCCGTCTCATCCTTGGCAAGGATGCGTCATACCACTAAACTATACCCGCGTTTCAAAATAGTTTAACAAAAAACCGTCTTGTTTTCAAACGCCAAACCAATTATTTTTTCAACAACAAAATAATCAATTTTGTGATTTTGTCTTTGTCTTTTGGGTTACTTTCAGCGACTAATAAAGTCAAAGCTGTAAGAGCTTCCGGTGTTAAACTGGCGCGCAAAACACCGGATTTGCGCAAAAACCACACAAAAGCGAAAGCGCCGCTTCTTTTATTGCCATCCACAAAGGGGTGATTTTTGACCATAAAATACAGCAGGTGCGAGGCCTTGTCTTCCGTATTTGGATATAAATCTTTTTTGGCGAAGGATTGAAACACATTCCCCACAATTCCCTCTACTGAATTTTTATTTCTTTCTTGACCAAAAATCTCTGTCGCCTGTTTTTTGACTGTAAGTTCTTGTTTAAATTTCAAGAGCGCTTGAGAAAGTTCCTCCGCCGTAAAAGAAATTTGCTTTTTTGTGATTTTATCTTTGGGAAATTTTTCCATATCGTAAGCATCCAATGAAAACCAAGTTTCGGCGAAAGAGTTTATCAATTCTAAAACATCTTTTGTATCTAATCGGTTCCCGGCAGGCAAAAGCGCCTTAACATCCGCCACAGCTTTCAGAAATTTTTGATAATTGGCGCCAATTCGTTTTTTGTTGATGGTGTAGCCGTCTACGAGATGCTTTTTGAGAGTTTTGGTCGCCCAAATGCGAAATTGGGTTGCTTGTTTTGAATCTACACGATAACCGACCGACAAGATAACATCTAAATTAAAGTATTCAATATCTCGCTTAACTTTTTTATCTCCTTCTTTTTGAACTGTTGCAATTTTTGCAACAGTTGAATTTTCATTCAATTCCCCGGATTTGAAAATATTTTTTATATGTCTTGAAACACCTGATTTATCAATATCAAAAAGCTCAGCAATTTGATTTAAACTTCCCCAAACCGTATCACGATCAAAATCCCCGCGGAATTTTATTTCTCCGCTTTTTGTTTGGTAAATTATTAAATTTTGTTTGTTATTTTTTATCACAAATTTTCCCTGATTTTATCATCCTTACGCTTAATTCATTTGGGAACTTGGAGAATGGGTCTCCAAGTATCTACTATTTAGAATAAACAGTTCTGGTTGGATAAGCCATCTCAATCCCCTCTTTCTCAAATTTTTCTAAAATTTTCAGATTTATCGCCTGTTGTGTGTCCAGATATTTCGCGTAATCTCGCACGGTCATAAAATAAAGAACATCAAAATTTAAAGCCGAATCGTCAAAACGGTTAAAATGCGCCCTTTCAAACCGCGTTTTTTCCATCCCGGAAATAATCTCGGCCACCATTTGAGGAATTTCTTTTAATTTCTCCGTCGCGGTTTCATAAGTCACCCCAAACGAAAAAGTGGCTTTTCTTTCTTCTATATTTTTATAATTAAATAATTTTGCCGAGGTCAGGGCCTGATTCGCCACGATAATTTCCTCGCCCGTGCGCGCGCGCAAACGAGTTGTCTTAATTCCAATTTTTTGCACTGTTCCTTTTATGTCCCCCATCATAATAAAGTCCCCGGGCAGAAACGGCTTGTCAAAAAATATCACGAAGGAACTAAATAAATCCCCTAAAATATTTTTGAAGGCAAAGGCGAAGGCGACCCCGCCAATCCCCAAGCCCGCCAAAAGTGAATTGACATTCACGCCCAAATTGGACAAAACCAATAAAATACCCAGCACCCAAACCGCGATTTTTACAAATTTGCCCAAATACGCAAAAGCCAATTTTGTTCCCGCGTCCTCTTTTTTGCCGGCCAATTTTTCAAAAATATAGTCAATCACTATTTGCAGGGATTTAATTATTTGGTACATAATTAAAATAACCAGCACTCCTTTTATAAAACCCAAAACTCCCGCTGAAATTACCAAAAACGGCAAAACAAGATAAAGAGAAACAAAATAATAAAACGGCGGAGTTAAACTGCGAACCGCTTCAATCAAAATATCGTCAATCTCGGTTTCGGTCTTGCCCGCCAATTTTTCCAAACGCTTCAAGATGATTTTTTGAAAAATGCGAAAAACGACGCAAAAGGCCGCAAACAACCCCAGCGCGATTAAATAATCCAAAACGCTGTTGCCTAAAAAAGTGACATTCCAGTCCGCTTGCGATAATTGATTGAACATAATAATTTTTGGTTAATTTTATTTAATAAACTTTTGATTTTTTCATTTTACACTGTCTTTCCTTCTATCACAAGCGCCACTATTTTTAGTATCTTGACCCTGTTAAATACTAATTTTTTAACAGGGTTGACAAATTATATTTTAATGTTATCATTATGGGCAGATGTTCTTACCAAAAACTGAATAACTCAACCCGTTGAGTTATTCAAAACTTAAAAAATTTTGAAGGAGGGAAAAATGGAAAAAATATATTGTGGGCAAACTGTCCATAAAGAAAACAAGGCCATGGGATTTATAATAATTTTTGTTTTTCTTGTTACTTTTTTATTGTTTTTTATTCTGTTGGCCCATAAATGGGCCACGATACCGATTGTCTATAAATCGATGTCGCAAAACACTATCGTTAGAGTAACAAAGGCAAACGGAGACAATTTGCCTCTGTCACCCCTTCCGAAAAAATACGAAATTATTCATGTTGAGTAATGAATAATCTCAAAACCCGGGCTGTCTTGAGACACAGCCCGGTTTTTTTATTTTTTGATTTGGCAACTTAATTGTCAAATCAAAAAATAATCCTCCGCAGCTTTAGCATAGGAGGATATTTAATTATAAAGTCCAATTCCAAAACTGGGTCAAATATGGTATATTGTTTGAGACAAAAAAAACGGGGTGTGGTGTAACGGCTAACATTCTCGCTTTGGGAGCGAGCGACTCCGGGTTCGAATCCCGGCACCCCGACATTAAAAACATCCTTTTTTATTTTAAATAATATTATATTATTAACATAATGAGAGTTAGAATACTCACTGCCAATACATCTTTTGGATTACCTAAAATGAACTCTATTTGGTGGAATTTGTACGGGCATTTTGGTATTCACGGCTGGATATTCCCTTTTCTTCCCATTATAGGAAAATATATAAAACTTAGGGACAACCCCAAACGACTAAAATTTATTTCTAAAAACAGTAATTTAAAAACTATTTTAAATGTAATAAAAAAACAACATCCTAATATCATTATTTTGAATGAATTAATTTTTCAAACTCACAAAGAAGAAATCGAGAAAAAACTAAAATTAGAAGGTTTTAACTCCTTTGCTTGGGGAAAATCCGCCCATCATAATGATGCAACTGTTTGCACTTTAGCAGCCTCTAAACTCAAAGCTACTGATACTAAAATAAAACCTTTAACGCAAATAAATAGAGCCGGTTCGGGAGGAGGAACCGCCGGTTTAAAAATAAACAATTCACCTATAATTATTATAGGGCTACATCTAAGCAGTTGTTATCCAAATCTTTGGAAACAACAAATATTAGAAATCGCAGAAATAATTAAAAAAGAAAGAAAAGCAGGAAACGAGGTTATTGTTGCAGGAGATTTTAATGCAACAGAAGAAAACATTAATTCTATAAAAAGGTTTAAAATATTAGGATTAAAATCAGTAAACAACAAAACAAAAACCTGCCCAACTTGTCAGATTTTGGGTTTTCCTAAAATGAAAATACTAGATCACATTTTTGTGTCTAAAAATACAAAAATAACAAATACAAAAAGCGGAAGTTTTGAATCCGATCATTTGTGGTTATCAGTAGATATTACTAGATTTTAAAAAATAACCTTAATTGCAATTTGCCCAATCAATAAACCGTGAGAAATAAACACTTTTTCCAGTAATTTTTTTAAATTCAAAAACAAATATCTTTGCTAAATTTTCTAACAAAATACTTTGGTCTTACCCTAAATCATAAAATAAGTAACAACCAAACTCTTTATAAATTAATTAAAAAGAAAATAAACAGTTTTTTAAAAATCCATTCTTAAACAAAACTTAAATTTAAAACAAAACCAATATTTTGTCTTTTATATTATTATGTCCTTTAGATATTTTATTCTTGAAATTTTGTCCTTTATATCCAAAAAGGCAATTATAATATCAAATCGCCACTCCGTTTCGTCTGAAATTCGCTTATCTAATAAATATGTTTGAAAAACCCTCGCTAATCTTTGCAATTTCCAAGGATGCACATTATTATCCACCTGATAATTTCTCATTTTAGCCGTAATTCCGCCTCGAATATTTTCGCATGAAACGGTTTTAACTTCTACAAAATAAATTTTGTTATCCGTCGGCCGTTTCAAAATTTTATCTTTCAGACCCTGTTTTTTCCGCGCGACAATATCAATCTCGCCCCATTTCTTCAAATAATTCCTATCTATTATTTTGAATCCCCTCTTTTCAAGAAAACGGCAGGCAATATTTTCTCCAATATCGCCAATTTTTCTTTTTTCTGATTTTGCCATTTTATTTAGCAAATAAATTACGCAAAAATATTTATGTCTTTTTGTTTATTTTTAAACAAAAACCTTATTTATAGCCGTTTCTTGAATAATTTATGAATTTCAAAAAGACAAAAGCGCGTTTTCTAAAGGTCAAGTTATGCCCGTTATGCACAGATTTATCCACAGTTTTAAATGTTTTGTTTGTTAATTTGCATTAAATTTATATTTTTTGTCTCCTACTTTCTACATTCCACTTTCTACTCTCTAAATCTGTGCGGGCAGGGATAATCGAAATCCCGTCTACTGCTTGGAAGGCAGTCATTCTACCACTAAACTATGCCCGCGTTTGGTAAATCCAATTTTACCAAAAATCACAACTTTTCCCAATTACTTAGTAGTCCGACTACTAAGTAATATAAAATCTTTCCGCTTTTGTATTAACAAGCGCCGAGGCCGTTTCTCCCGTTTTCCCAATATAATCCCTGACTATATTAAAACCAAGCGTGTACGCCGTCCATTTTGGTATTTGTCTTTTTTCAGAGCCAAAAAACCAGTCATTATAATTATAATCTGAAGCAAAAAATTCTTTTTCAGCAAGTTTCATCAATCTATTTGCCTGCTTATTGTCAAGAGCAATGCTCCAAGGACGTGGTTTAGCTCCCGTTATTTCGCTGTCAAAATGATCGGCCAAACCCTCGGAAACCATCGCTTCAAAGAGCGTTTTCCCGTATCCGACGCCTTGTATTCTGACGCAGTGATGCAATTCATGAGCCAGCGTACTTTTTATTTCTTTGGAAAGAATATTGTTAATCTGCGAAAATTCAGGGTCAATATTAATTAACACAAAATGCGGAGTATAAACATTTCCGCAGATCCCGATTTCAGAAATCGTATCTTTTGGGTTATCCGCCACCACAATATCAATTTGAGGAAGCGTTAATTTTCCGCTGATTTCATCAAGAACTTCATCAACCGACTGGCGGATAATACCTATAAAAGGTTGCAGTTTTCCACTCGCTTTAAGAATATGTGTTTTTGTTTTTATCATAATGGTTGGCTATTGCGTGGCCGATTTTACTTGTGCCCCCGGTAGGATTCCTTCTCCCCCGCCACGCTCGTATCGTTCCACGAATTCACGATATACTCGCGCGGCTCCTCCGAAACCACGGGCTTTTCCTTAATCCTTACGGCGGAAAAGTTCCGTTCGAATCCTGCCGTGGCCACATCCTCGCTTTGCTCGTCTGTGCCCCCGGCAGGATTCGAACCCGCAATAACGGTTCCGAAGACCGTTGTGATATCCATTTCACTACAAGGGCAATTGCCCCGACCGACAACGTCGGGAATTACGAATAATATGATAGCAAAAAATCGGGAAAAATTCAAAAATTATTGGGAACAATAAAAAAACTCTGCTACCGAAACGATAGCAGAGTGAACAATAAATCATTTTACTCTTCTTGTTGGTGGTGGCAGACCAAGCCATAGGAAGCGTCCTGAACCGTGTCTCACGAATGCCATACCAAGAATTGCTAATGAATAATTTGCGCGCGATATTATGTGTTTTTGCGTTTCTCGATCCTCCTTGCTGTCTCTATGTTTTCTTTTTTGAGCGATTTTCATAACAATCCACCCCCTTTCGTCGAGTTCGGTAATATCTTTTAACTGTCCACCTTATTTAGAACATTTTCTACTTCCTTTTGCATGGCCTCTAAAAGGATCTTCTTCCTCATCGTGCGGTATTTTCGGCTCTAATAACCACGGCATTTGTTCACGCACAACATTCTCAGCATTTATCTGAATTGCCAACAGGTTAAGTTGTTTTTTTCTGAATTTTGGCTTTTTCTTTTTTGCCAATTCTATCACCTCCTTATTGTTGATTATTATTTTGACGCAAAAATGATTTATCGACAAAGAACAAAAAACACTAACAGCGAGTATATCAAACACCGAACAAAACGCAACCAATTTAGAAAAGGGGAAAATAAATTAAAAAATCTTAAAAATCTGCTATACTTGGGAGTATGAAAAACATTAAATTAAAAATACCAAAAGAGGTTTCGCGTGTAACACAAACTTTGGAAAAAGCCGGGTTTGAGGCGTATTTGGTGGGCGGGTGCGTTCGTGATTTATTGTCGGACAGAAAACCGAAAGATTGGGATATTACTACCAACGCCAAGCCGGAGAATATTTTAGAACTTTTTGAGCATACATTTTACGAAAATGAGTACGGAACAGTCGGGGTTGTTTCACCTGAAACAACGAAAGGTGTTTCAGGTGAAACATTAGACGAAACGCTTAAAACGATTGAAATAACACCTTATCGTCTTGAAAGCAAGTATTCTGACAGCCGCCACCCGGATGCCGTTGTTTTTAGCGATAAATTAGAAGACGATTTGAAAAGACGAGATTTTACCATCAACGCGATGGCTTATAGCGTTTCAGGTGAAACTTTGGTTGATTTATATAACGGGCAAAAAGATCTAAAAGACAAAATTATTCGCGCTGTTGGAAACCCGGAAGATCGTTTTAGCGAGGACGCCTTGCGGCTGCTTCGAGCCGTCCGTTTGGCAACTGAATTGAGTTTCACAATTGACAACGAGACGGAAAAAGCGATTGTAAAACAAGCCAAAAACCTGAAAAATATCTCGCAAGAGCGAATCAGAGACGAGTTTATCAAAATTTTAATGACGGATGCGCCAATGGATGGCCTTATTTTAACCCAAAAATTAGGGCTTTTAAAATACATTATCCCCGAATTAGAAAAAGGAATGGGAGAAAAACAGAAAGGAGCCCATATTTACACTATTTGGGAACATAATTTACGAACTTTGCAACATTCCGCTGATAAAAATTTCCCTTTGCACATACGATTAGCATCCTTATTACACGATATTGCCAAACCGCACACCAAAAGATGGCATAAAGAAAAGAAGGAATGGACTTTTTACGGTCATGATGTTGTGGGCAAGCGTGTTTCACGTGAAATCTTGGAGCGCTTAAGGTTTCCAAAACAAACGATTGAAATCGTAACAAAATTAGTCAGAAATCATTTGTTTTTCTCAGATATAGATAAAATCACCCTTTCGGCCGTGAGACGGATTATTTGCAATGTTGGACCGGAAAATGTTTGGGATTTGATGAAATTGCGAACTTGCGACCGAATCGGGATGGGACGGCCTAAAGAAAAACCTTATAGATTAAGAAAATATATGGCTATGATAGAGGAAGCGATGAAAGCGCCCGTTTCCGTTAAAATGCTTAAAATAGACGGGAAACGGCTGATGGATGTTTCAGGTGAAACACCCGGACCTAAAATAGGTTTTGTTTTGAACGCTTTATTGGAGGATGTTTTGGATGATCCCGCCTTAAACACAACTAAATATCTGGAAAAAAGGGCGCAAGAATTGATAAAACTGCCTGAAAACGAATTAAAAGCGTTGGGAGAAAAAGGAAAAGAGAAAAAGGAAAGAGAGGAGGAAAAAGAAATTAAAGCCATCCGCGCAAGACATTGGGTGAAATAAAAAAACGAAAGCACAACGCTAAGACAAACTCGAAACAAACAATAAGAGGTCCGACCTTGAAAAAGAAGTCCGACTTCGGAAGTGATAAAATTATGAATGGTGAGTAGAGTATAAACAATAGCGACGGTTCAGAAGTCGGACTTCACCGAATAGTGAATAGAGTTTACACCTTAGCAAAAACTCAGAGGTCGGACCTCGGGGGCTTGCCCTGTTAGAGATTGCGGAAGTTTTTAACTTCTTATCTCTAACAGGGCTTGGGTCAGAGTTTTGAAAAGAAGCTATTTTGTAAGGTTTTTAATTTAAACCATTAAAAAACCCCGATTAAAAAAATCGGGGCCTATATCTGCAATAAGACAAACAGAGGTTCGCCTTAAAATTTATAAAGGACAAAATTATTTTTCAAAGAACTAACTGTCCTTTATAATAATTTGTATAAAGGACATTGTAAAGGACATACTGGGGATAACTAAAAATGTCTTTTATAAAAGACATTTTTAATGTTAAATTATGAATTTTGAATTTCGATTCAATTTTGAATGACCGAATATTGAATGTTTAAACATTCAATCATTAAAAATTAATCATTCAATCAAAATTTGAAATTCAAAATTCGAAATTATTTGTTTTTAATATAAAAACAAAACTATTTCCTATTATGAAATTTTTTATGTATTTCTTTCAAATGCTTGTCCGTCAGATGGGTATAAATCTGGGTGGTGGAGATATTGGAATGCCCCAGCATTATTTGCACCGAACGTAAATCCGCCCCGTTTTGAAGCAAATCAGTTGCAAAAGAATGCCGAATTATATGGGGCGTAACCTTGTTTGTAATGCCCGCTTTGACAGCGTAATACCGGACAATTCTTTCCACCGACCGAGCCGTTAAACGGCTATTTTCACCCGACCTTTGATTGGGCAAAGAAACAAATAACGCTTCGCTCATATCTTTCCGCTCAGTTAGATATTTTTTAACCGCTTTTTTGGCGAATTCGGAAAAAAAGACCACTCTCACTTTATCCCCTTTCCCTCGCGCCGACATTTCATCTTTATTCAAATCAATATCGTTATTGAGCGCGCACAATTCCGAAACCCGCAAACCGGTGGAAAATAAAAGTTCCAAAATCGCCTTATCCCGCAATCCTTTCAAAACATTTTCATTCGGCGCGTTCAATAATCGCCTTAATTCCCCAATTGAAATCAAATCCAAAGATCTTTCGCCCACTTTCGCCAATTCAATCCGTTCCGGCGCCAAAGATGCCACGCCCCTTTTCGCCAAATACTTCAAAAAACCCCTCAAAGCGATTAAATAATAATTTTGGGTTGTCTTTTTGAGGGTCCCCTGTTTTGCCCCGACTGATTGCCGATTTAGCCACAGGCGAAATTTTCTGACAATTTCATCCGTAATCGCTAATGGCGTGTCTTTTTTTAAAAAATCCAAAAAACAATCCATATAGCGGTTATAATTCTCAATCGTTTTCAAACTCCGCCCCCGCTCAATTTCCAAATATTCCAGATATTCCCGTTTTAATTGCCGTAAATTCATAATCACATTATACTATAAAACCGTTAGATATTGCGCGACATTCCAAATTCCGTTATTATATTGCAAAAAACCGCCGGTTATGTTAGTATTTGACCGATGTTAACAAAAACGAAAAAAGCGCGCGCCATTAAAAAAACCCAAGTTCACAAGACGGATACCGGTTCCCCGGAGGCGCAAGTTTCCGTTTTAACTAAAAAAATAGCGGAATTGGCAACCCATCTAAAAACTCATAAAAAAGACCGCCACTCCAGAAAGGGACTGCTGCAAATGGTGGCGGACAGGAGAAAACATCTCAAATATCTCCACAAGAAAAACGCTAAAAGATACAACGCCCTCGTGAAAACCCTCGGTTTAAAAAAGAAAAAATAAGAAAAAATCGCAAGGCGATTTTTTCTTTACTTTTTACTTTTTCATTTTTATGAACGGATTTTGGCGAAGCCAAAATCCGTAATACATAATACTTAATACATAATACATATTTATGACCGTCATAAAACACAAAGAACAAAGGATAGGAGTTTTTATAGACACTCAAAATCTTTATCATAGCGCGAAAAATCTTTATCAGGCCAAAGTTAATTTCAAACAAGTTTTGGACGACGCCGTTGCGGGAAGGGCTTTAATCAGAGCCATCGCCTATCTCATTACCACCGAATCGGAAGATGAAAAAAACTTTTTTGAGGCCTTGGAAAAATTGGGAATTGAAACAAAGTCAAAAGACCTGCAAATTTTTTTCGGCGGAGCCAAAAAAGCTGACTGGGATGTCGGTATCGCAGTTGACGCCATTAAATTGGCGCCCAAATTGGACACAATAGTCCTAATTTCAGGTGATGGCGATTTTGTGCCTTTGGTAGAGTATCTGCAAACAAACGAAGGTTGCCAAGTGGAAGTAATCGCGTTTGGCAAATCATCGTCGGCTAAATTGATTGAGGCGGCTGATGATTTTACGGACCTTTGCCAAGACCCCAAAAAATATCTTCTTGGTCGCAAAGACAGAAAGGGAAGATTTTTTTCGCGGAAATAATTTAAGGTATATTTAATTTATTATCAATTTATTTCATTCTCCAAATAGGTAGATTTGAAAACAAAATTTCAGGTCTAAAATTTGGAGAATGCCTATATCATTTAATATGGAAACAAAAGAATATTCACTAAGGATTGGCGGCGAGACAATCACCGCGCAATTTGACGATTTGGCGAACCAAACCAACGGCTCCGTCCTTTTAAGTTGCGGGGACACAGTAGTTCTGGCGACCGCTGTTATGTCAGCCAATAAAAGAGAGGGGCAGGATTGGTTTCCTCTTTCGGTAGAATTTGAAGAAAAATTTTACTCGGTCGGAAAAATTCTGGGCAGTCGTTTTATGAGAAAAGAGGGGATGCCCTCCACCAATGCCGTCTTAAACGGGAGAATGATTGACCGAACTATTCGTCCGCTTTTTGACAATTCCATCCGAAACGATATTCAAGTTATTGTAACAATATTATCTCTTGGAAAATGCAGTCCTGATATTTTGGCAATCAACGCCGCTTCTTTGGCGTTGGGAACTTCCAACATCCCCTGGAACGGACCGGTTAGCGCTATTAGAATTACCGCTAACGATTCAGATGAATTGGCAATTAATTTCAATTTGAGAAACGGAGCAACTCAAAAATTAGATTTAATCGCCTGCGGGAAAGACAACAACTTAAATATGTTGGAAATCAAAGCCGGCCAAAGTTCAAACGAATTAATTGCCCGGGCATTTCAAAAAGCGTCCGAGGAAATCGAAAAAATTCAAGTTTGGCAAAAAGAAATTATCGCCGACCGCGGAAAAGAAAAAATCATAATTGAAAAAGAAAAATTGTCTCCGGAAGCCGTCGCTTTATTTACAGAAAAAATTGAACCTCAAATGGAAAACGGAATTTTTGGCGATAACGGAAAAATAATAATAGAAAAACTTAAAAATGATTGGTTAGAGATATTTAAAAACTCTTTTGAGACAGAAAACCCTTCGCTGGCCTTGGCTCATTACGAAAAAACAACCGACGACTTAATTCATAAAAAAGCTTTGGAAGAAAATACGCGTGTAGATGGCAGAAAAATGGACGAGATCCGCGCTCTTGTCGCAAAAGCGGGCAAGCTTTCTCCAAGCGCTCACGGGACCGGAATTTTTTACCGCGGGGGCACTCATGTCTTTTCCGCTCTGACCTTGGGAGGACCGAAAGACACCCTTTTATTAAACGGGATTGAAAACGATGATGGCGAGACAAAAAGATATTTTCATCATTATAATTTTCCTCCCTTTTCCACGGGTGAGACCGGCCGAGTGGGAGGTTTTAACCGTCGTATGATTGGACATGGAATGTTGGCTGAAAAAGCTTTATTGCCTGTGCTTCCGTCCGAAGAGGAATTTCCTTATACCATCAGAATTGTTTCAGAATCAATGGCTTCCAACGGTTCCACTTCAATGGCGTCCTCTTGCGCCAGCACAATCGCCTTAATGGATGCCGGAGTTCCCATCAAAGCGCCGGTTGCCGGAATCGCGATGGGCTTAATGATGAAAGATGAAAATAATTACAAAATTTTAACGGACATTCAAGGTCCCGAAGACCATTACGGCGATATGGATTTCAAAGTCGCCGGCACTCGCGCCGGAGTAACCGCCATTCAAATGGATGTCAAAGTAAATGGCGTGCCGATTAAAATTCTTTCGGAAGCTTTGGTTCAGGCGGAAAAAGCGCGCTTGCAAATTTTGGATGTGATTGAAGCGGAAATCGCCCGGCCGCGCGCCGACCTGGCGTCCAACGCCCCTCGGATTATTCAAATGCGAATTAAACCCGACCAAATCGGCGAGGTAATCGGTCCGGGCGGGAAAATGATTAAAGAAATAAAAAAACAAACCGGCGCGGAAATTGACATTGAGGATGACGGGCGAGTTTTCTTAACCGGTTTAGCAGACGCGGTCGCCGCGGCTCAAAAAACCGTCACGGAAATAACCAAAGAATATAAAGTGGGAGAAAAATTTGAAGGTGTTATAATTAAATTGTTTGATTTTGGCGCTATCGTCAAAATTGGAGCGAACGCGGAAGGAATGGTTCATATTTCGGAAATTGCCCCCTTTCGCATTGAGGACATCAACCGGGTCCTTGAAGAAGGGATGAAAGTTCCCGTTATAATAAAAGAATTGGGCGACCGCGGTAAAATTAAATTGTCCATTAAAGCCGCCGACCCAAAATTCATAAAACAAAGTTATGGAGAAGAAACCAAAGCAAATCCCTCAAAATAAAGAGGCCGGCGCGTCAGACAAACAGGCGCCTCAGCCCAAGGATGGAAGCAAGACCTCCGTCAGAACATATCGGAGCGACTTGGCCGATATTTTGAAAAGCAAAGACAGTTCAATGGCGGGAATGGTTATGGCTGAAGAAAAAAAGCGGAATAAATCTTTTTTTAAAGTTGCCACAGCCACGAAAAAGAACATCGCTTTATCTATAACCAGTATTTTGTTCATCGCCGTAGGCCTTTCTTCCGTGTTTTTGTTGTATTTCTTCAAACCAAGTCCTCTTATTAAAATAAGCGATGTGGTTTTGAAACCGATTATCTATTCGGAATATCAAAAAGAATTATTTTTAGAAAAACCGAGCAAACTTAAAATATCAAAATTAATCCAAAACGAAGCCGCTGACATAAACATACCTCTCGGTTCTTTAATCCATTTATATTTCACGCAAAGAAAAGAAATTACCGGCAACACAACGGAAGCGGGGAAAACACTTGCGGACATAGAACAATTTATGACGCTTATTGACACCCGTATTCCCGGCGCGCTTTTAAGATTTATTGAACCGAATTTTATGTTCGGTTTTCATTCCTCGGCCGGCAATAAACCCTTTTTGATATTAAAAACCCGCTCTTTTGAGAATACTTTCCCGGAAATGTTAAAATGGGAAGAGAATATTGTTGAAGATTTGCGGACTGTTTTTATTGAAGATAACCCGGTTCTGTCCGTTAGCAGATTACGCGAAGGAAAATATCAATTTAAAGACATCGTCATTAAAAACAAAGACGCCCGCGCGATCTTGGACGGGGGAGGCAAAATTTTGTTCATTTACGCTTTTGCCGATAAAAACACAATCGCCATCACCACGAACAAGACAACTCTGCAGGAAATTTTTAACCGCTTAACCGTTAGTTATAGAAAAAGATAGGGAAAGAAATTATATGAAGCAAGCATATAATTCCATCGCTCGGATTATATAGAAATAAAATTAAAATATTTATTTCTATAAATCCTCGCTTGAAATTATAAATTTTAGATTATAAATTACAAACAAACCCGCCGGCAGGCAGATCTCAATGACCGAAATTCCCAAAAGCCGACTGGCACCAGCCGGAATAGGCAAAATTACAAAAAGGACGAAATAAATGTTCTTTAAAAAATAGAAAAGATGATTTAATCATTGATAATGATTATTAATATCAATAATTTCTATTGTGGATTTTCCGCAATAAACAAAAATCGCCCTGTATTTTTGGGTAATGCGAAAACTGTAAATTTTGAGATGTTTAGGTTTGAGAATTTCAGTTCGCAAACTTGCATGACACGGATTTTGTTCGAAAAGAAATTGTTGTTTTTCAAAACTTTTTTGAATGTTGTGCTTTTCCAAATAAGCGGTCAGCCGTTTTGAAAGAGGGGTAATTTTCATAGAAACTAATTTGCTTTAGAGAAATAAGATGATTCTTGTAATCCTTTCTCTAAACTTTTCAAAAATTTGTCGTTATATAAATTAGTTTTACGAAAGGCGCTTATGATTGTTTTTGAACTTTTTGTAGCAGGTTTTTGAAATGATTCCAATTCAAAAAAATCACGAACAAGTTCATATCGTTGTTTAATTTGTTTGAGTAAGTGATATTCCGTGTAGGATACCGTTATTGTTTTAGTCATAACCTCATTCTATCAAACACCCCCCGAAAGTCAAACCAAATAATTTTTCGAGTTCATTAAATGAGAAAAAGGAAGTAAGGGTCAAGTTTGTCCGCAAACTTGACTCTTTTTTTGGCTGGATTACTTTGTTTCACACTTGCAAAGACGGATTTTGGCTCCGCCAAAATCCGTCTTTAATTGAAAATTAATTTCATTTTATGCTATAATACGGGACATGGAAATAAAATTTTACAAAGAAAAATTAGAGGAAGAATTAAAACTTCTTGAAAAAGAGCTAAAAACAGTCGGAAGAAAAAACCCGGACAATCCGGCGGATTGGGAAGCCATCGCCGATAATCAAATGAATAAAGGGCATAATCCCGACCGAGACGAAATCAGCGACAACATAACGGAATACGAAACAAGAAGCGCTATTCTTAAGGATTTGGAAATAAGGTTTAATAATGTCAAAGACGCGCTAACAAGAATTGACGCCGGCAAATACGGTTTCTGCGCCACCTGCGGGAAAGAAATTGAAAAAGAACGGCTGAGAGCCAACCCCGCCGCTCGAAATTGCATAGAACACAGAACAAACTAAAAGTGAAAAGCGAAAAAGTAAAAGTAAAAGTAAAAAGTATTATTGCCAAAAAGTTTTTTGGTTTTTAGTTTTGAGTTGTTGTTATTACTTTTTCATTTTTAGTTTTTAGTTTTTTTATATGAATTTTTCAAAAGTACATTCCGCCCAAGCCAATCTGTTGCGGGCGTATATTGTGGATATTGAGGTGGATATCTCAAAAAATACTTTACACGCTTTTTCTATTGTCGGCCTGCCGGATAAAGCGGTGGAGGAATCCCGCGACCGGGTTTCGGCCGCCATTAAAAATAACGACTACAAATCGCCCAAGGAAAAAAATCAAAAAGTGATTGTCTCTCTGGCTCCCGCCAACCTCAAAAAAGAAGGCCCTAATTTTGATTTGGGTATCGCCATCGCTTATCTTTTGGCCTCAGACGATATTTTATTTAACCCGCGGAAAAAAATATTTTTAGGAGAACTCACTTTGGACGGACGCTTGCGAAAAATAAATGGAACGCTGGCTTTAGTGAAAGAAGCGAAAAAACGAAAATTTGAAGAGGTCTATTTGCCGGCCGAAAACGCCGAGGAAGGCGCTTTGATAGACGGCATCAAAATATTCGGGGTTCAAACACTGCAAGAACTTATTAAACATTTGAAATATGGCAGCCCCGCTGATACGGAATTGTCTGTAAGCAACCGTTTGACTCCGCAAGCGCCCACCAAAATTAAACTTTCTAATTCCGCTCCCGTCATTGATTTTTCAGATATTAAAGGGCAAGAAAGCGCCAAACGGGGCTTGGAAATCGCCTCCTCGGGCGGACATAATATCGCGATGTTCGGACCGCCCGGCGCCGGTAAAACAATGTTGGCCAAGGCCTTTTGCCATATTTTGCCGCCGCTTTCCTTTGAAGATATTTTGGAAGTTACCGCCATTCACTCCATTGCCGGTTTGTTGGAAAATAATTTGGTTGTCCAACCCCCTTTTCGCTCTCCCCACCACACCGCTTCTTATGTGTCGGTCGTGGGAGGAGGAACTTTCCCCAAACCGGGCGAAGTTACTTTGGCGCACAAGGGCGTTCTTTTTTTGGATGAGTTTCCGGAATTTGAAAGAAGAGCGATAGAAGCCCTGCGCCAACCGCTGGAAGACGGAATAATAAATGTTTCTCGGGCCAAAGGCACGGCCAAATTTCCGGCTGATTTTATTTTAATCGCCACTATGAACCCCTGCCCCTGCGGAAATTTCGGGACGGAAAAAGAATGCGTCTGCGCGCCGGCGAATTTAATTCGCTATCAACGCAAAATATCGGGACCGATTATTGACCGAATTGATATGTGGGTGGAAGTCGCCAATGTGGATCACCAAAAATTATCCCAAAAAGATGACGGTCTGGAAAAAACCTCCGCCATTGGCAAAAGGGTCGCAAACGCCCGCGGAATTCAAACTAAAAGATTTCAAAAATCCGTCCGAAAAACCAACGGAGGAATGAGCGTTAAAGATATTGAAAAATTGGCGCTTTTAGAAACCGAAACTCAAAAAATTCTCAATCAGTCGGCCGGGAAACTTGGTTTGTCCGCTCGCGCTTATCATAAAGTCATAAAATTAGCGCGCACCGTCGCCGATTTGGACCGGGCGGAAAAAATTCGCCCCGAACATATTTTGGAAGCCCTGCAATACCGGCCTAAAAATTTTATGGGGATATAGATCAAAAAATTCAAAGTTTAAAGTTCAAATTATTCCAAATGAAATCCAAAAATTAAATTTCAAAAAAGCGGGCGACTTCGTCGCCCACCGTTCTGTTTGATTTGGATTTAAGAATTAAGAATTATGATTTGAAGGATGGATTTTGGCTTCGCCAAAATCCATCTTCAAACTTGTTTTAACAGACATTTTGACGGACGTCGGACGTCCGTCAAATATAAAATAAAAAGGCCAGATTCGTTTTTACACAAATCTGGCCTTTGGCCTCTTTTGAACCCGAAAATCAATCATCAGTTTTCAAGCAACGAACAGAAAAGCCGTATGTCTGATCGCCCGGACCGCGGTCAACAGTAGCGTTACTGGAGTGCAGGCGACGTATCCAAGCATTACCGCCCGACACCGACGACGACCAGAAGTGCGCGTAAGAGGTAGGGTAGTAGAATGCTCCATTAGTATTGTAATTGCCGGGAAACAAACTATTCTTTTTAAGAATATCCTTTTCCAAAGAATTCCATTCCTCGTCAGTCGGCATCCTTTTCCCCGCTTTTTTCGTTTCCCGCATCGCCGCAGGAAATGTGAGCAATTGTTGACCAACCAATTCAACAGAAACCCCTCTTACATATTCCCAAATATCCTTTTCAGAATTTTCAAGAAATGTAATGCCTTGTTTATTGGTGTGCTTTTTCCAACCAACGGAATCAACCCGAAAATTTTCATCCTCAAGATTAAGTACAACGGTCTTTTTGACGACTTTTTTATCAGCCATTTTTACCTCCTTTTTTAAAATTTATATTATTTTCAATAGAATAAAAAATATCCCAACAATCTGGGACAAAGAATATCACTATTTTAATAAAAAGTCAAGAGTTATCTCGCTCCGGTCACTCCCCAGGGATTTTGCGCGCCACGGACTTCAAAATGGACATGGGGTCCGGTGGAACGGCCGGTAGAACCGATATAGCCGATTACTTGTCCTTGCACCACATGATAGCCCGGCCAAACAATATTTTTACTGTTGTGAGAATAAAGCGTTTGTGTTCCATTATTATGTTTTATAACAATATAATTGCCATAACCGCCATTCCAATATCCGTTATCTTTACTGATAATCACATCTCCGGAGGCGGCCGCTAAAATCGGCGTCCCCAAGGGAACCGCGAAATCAATCGCGTTATAGCCATGCAAACCCTGTGAAATTCTTCCGCCCACGACCGGCCTAATATAATAACCCGCATATTCCGGACCGCCGGTTCCTCTCACCTTGCTTTTGGCCGCGATCGTTTTTGAACTGTAACTCGGCAGGGGCGCTTCGCCGTCCGGGATAATAATTACAGCGCCAATCGCCAAAACATAACCATTTGGCAGATTATTATATTGTAAAATCTCGTTCACATCGCCTCCGTATTTTTTGACCAACCCTTGCAATGTCTCGCCTTTAACCACCATATGCCTAATCCCATTTATCGGCAAAATACTTAAAATTTGTCCTTCTCTTATCAAATCGCCCCGTTTTATATCATTCGCCCAAATAATTGTTCCGGTAGAAACATCAAACATTTTGGCAATCTGGCCCAAAGTATCGCCCTCTCTAACAATATAGGTGGCAATTCTATAAGAATTCGGTTTTTTTTCAACATTCACCATTGTCCCGACCGGACCGGTTTCATAAGAAAGAAAGGAACCCTTCACAATATTAATTGTACCGCCACCGATTGAAGAAGTGGAATTATAACTAACGGCGGCCTTCAATAAAGCCATATTTTGGGAATTAATTCCTTCGCAATTCTCTGTCATAATCTTCTCCGCGTCATCAAAAAAGCCGCTAACAAAAGAAAAAACTCCCGCGTTTGCCACGGAAGGCGTAAGTAAAAAACCCAACAAAACCGCAAAAACAAGCTTTTGCGCCACAAAGTCGCGAGATTTAGATTTTATCACCTGTTTTAGCCCTGTTTTGGGCGGTTCAGGATCTTGTATATTAGATATAATAAGCCAAAATGTTAGTTTTTAAGCCGTTTCTGACATTGTCTGAAATCTGAAACACCGCTGAATTGTATCTAAATCCGACAAAAAGTCAAGGATTTTTATTTACCCTTAATTCTTTGAATTATCTTAATTCAACAACCCCTTAATTTTATCAAACTCGTATCCTTCGTCAACCGCTCGCCAACAAATTTGGGGATAAAATTTTGGGTCTCAAAAAAATTTTCGGAAGTTTTTATGTTATAATTAACTAATATGTCTTATCTGGACAAACTTAATCCCGCCCAAAAACAAGCCGTTCTGCATAAAAACGGGCCTCTGCTCATCTTAGCGGGCGCGGGCGCCGGCAAGACCCGCGTCATCGCGTATAGAATTTTGCGTTTGATAAAAGAAGGGCTTGCCCCCGAAAATATTTTGGCAGTTACCTTCACCAATAAAGCCGCCAAAGAGATGCAAGAGCGAGTCGGTCGCCTTCTCCGTAAAGACAAAGAATTAAATTTGCCCGTTTCGTTTGAAAGCCCCCCTTTTATCCGAACTTTTCATTCCTTGGGCGTTCACATCTTGAGAGAAAATTTTGATATCGCTGGTATTCCAAAATATTTTTCTATTTTTGACAAAAACGATTCTCAAAAAATTATTAAAAGTATTTTGCCTTCTCTCAATCTGGACCCGAAACAATTTGAGCCCAAAAAAATTCTGGGGATTATTTCCCGCCAGAAAGGCGATTTTACGACCGTCTCCGATTACGCGGAGACAATCGGGACTGAATATTTTCCCGGAATTGTCGCGACGGTTTGGCAAAAATACGAACAAATTTTGGCTAAAGAAAAAGCGCTTGATTTTGACGACTTAATTTTAAGGACCGCTTTGCTTTTAAATGAAAACAAGCAGATTTTAAACCATTATCAAAATAAATGGCGCTATCTTCACATAGACGAATATCAGGATACCAATCGGGTTCAATATAAAATCGCCAAATTTCTTTCTCAAAAACATAAAAATATTTGTGTTGTCGGGGATGCCGACCAAAATATTTATTCATGGCGGGGCGCGAATATCAAAAACATTCTTAATTTTGAAAAGGATTTTCCCAATTCCCAAACTATTTTGCTGGAAGAAAATTATCGTTCCACCCAAAATATCTTGGCGGCCGCGAATGAAATCATTATAAAAAACGATTTAAGAAAAGATAAAAATCTTTGGACCAAAAATGAGGCGGGCGAAAAAGTCGGATTATATTCCGCCTCCGATGAGGCGGACGAGGCCGGTTTTATCGCCCAAAAAGCCGGTGAATTGATAAGCGACGGAGCTTCTCCAAAAGAAATCGCCGTTTTATACCGGACTAATTTTCAATCCAGAATTTTGGAAGAGGCCTTTTTAACGAGCGGGGTCCCTTACCAGGTCTTGGGAACCAAATTTTTTGAGAGAAAAGAAATCAAAGATATTTTGGCTTTTATAAAATCCGCTTTAAACCCTGACAGTTTAAATAATTTAAAAAGAATAATAAATACGCCTCCCCGCGGGATAGGGAAGGTGAGCGTCGCCAAAATCTTCGCCAATAAAGAAAATGAACTCAGCCCGGCAACACAAATAAAAGTAAAAAATTTTTGGAATATCTTAAACGAGATTAAAAAAGTGGCATTGAATAAAAAACCGTCAACATTGATTAAATTTGTTATCGCTAAAAGCGGTTTTGAAGATAAATTAAAAAATGGAAACGAGGACGATTTGGAACGGCTGGCAAACTTGCAAGAACTCGTTTCACTCGCTCTAAAATATGACAAATTGTCAAAACCTGAAGGGGTGGAAAAAATGTTGGAAGAAACCGCTCTGGCATCGGATCAAGACCAGATGGATAAAAAAACAAATATGGTCCGTTTAATGACAATCCACGCTTCTAAAGGTTTAGAATTTGATTATGTTTTCATCAGCGGGCTTGAAGACGGACTTTTTCCGAGCAAATTAGACGCCAAACCGACCCAAGACCGACAAGAGGAGGAGAGACGATTATTTTATGTCGCTCTCACCCGCGCGCGCCAAAAACTTTTTCTGTCTTACTCTTCTCTGCGAACAATTTTCGGTTCACGACGAACAAACATCATTTCCGAATTCATTACCGACATTAACGACAATTTATTGGAGGAAGAAAATCAAAATTTTCAACCGGACACCCCTTTGAATTCTGAAAAAATTGAATATCTGGAATGGTAATAAAATAAATAAAAGTTATCCACAATTTACTTGGGGCTTGGAGCCCCAAGTGTAAATAATGTTAATAAAGTATATGTTTAAAGCGAAAAAATCATTGGGGCAAAATTTTTTAAAGTCCGGCAAAATCGTGGAAAAAATTATTGACACCGCCGATTTGAAAAGCGGCGATATTGTTTTAGAGGTCGGACCGGGCAAGGGCCTCCTGACGGAAAAACTGTTAGAAAAAGCCAAAAAAGTTAGCGCCGTTGAAAAAGACGACCGCCTAATCGGATATCTCCAAAAAAAATTCGCGCGCGAAATAAAAACAGGAAAATTAGAACTCATCCACAACGATATTTTAGATTTCTCAACAAACAACCTCAAACCGCAATATCAGATTATTGCCAATTTACCGTATTATATCACGGGACAATTTTTGCGAAAATTTTTATCTTGCGATTTTCCGCCTTCAAAAATGGTTGTAATGCTTCAAAAGGAAGTCGCCCAGAGAATCACTTCAAACTTAGGCACCCGATGCCTAAGTTTAAAAAAAGGGGGGAAAGAAAGTATTTTATCCCTCAGTGTCAAAGTTTATGGCGAGCCAAAATACATCGCCACGGTTAAGGCCGAAAATTTTACGCCCCGGCCAAAAGTGGATTCCGCCCTTCTCTTGATAGACAATATCTCCAAAAGATTTTTTAAAAACATAAACGAGGAGAATTTTTTCCGGCTGATTCGGGCCGGTTTTTCAAACAAAAGAAAGATGTTGATAAATAATCTGTCTTCAAAAACATCAACCCGCAACTTAGGCATCGGATACCTAAGTTTTTCAAAAGAGGGGTTGGCGGATATTTTTGAAAAATTGGAAATACCGCTGAAAATAAGAGCGGAGGATTTGTCTCTGCAGGATTGGAAAGGGCTTTATTTGGAACTGGAAAATATCTTTAAAAAACAAAAAAATCAGAAACAATTTTCGTGAGGGTATAAGTGTTCATCTCCCTCCAAGAAAATTAGTTTCTGAATTTTTTGTTTTTTGCCCTAAATCTTAAATCATAAATCCTAAATCATAGTTTAAAGTTATTCACAAACAAAGCAACATTTCCATATCAATTTTGGTATAATTTACGCAATTATGAACAAGTTTTTGCCGAGCAAAAAACTGACGGTTTTTTTGGGCGTGTTTTTGTTGCTCTTGTTTGGTTTTTTACTCATTTCAAAATACCAAGACAGAAAAATCGCTTATCGCCCCGCGCAAAATATAGAAAATGAAATCGCGGTTGAAATGAAAAAGATAACTCAAAGCGATTCAGACGGCGACGGCTTAAAGGATTGGGAGGAAACTCTCTGGAAAACCGACCCTAATAATCCAGACACGGACGGGGACGGAACAAACGACAATGCTGAAATTCTCGCCGGAAGAAATCCGCTAATCGCGGGGCCAAACGACTTGCTAAAAAACGAAATTGTCCAATCCGCGCCGGATGACGCGCAAGCCGGCCAAACTCTGACCCAAACGGACAGATTGGCGAGAGAATTATTCGTCGGATACGCGGCGCTTAAACAAGAAGGCCAATTAAACGGCGCGAACCAAGACAGATTTATAGAAGCCCTGGTTGAAAAAAACTTGGGAAGGGAAATAAAAGAGATTTATTCACTGACTGATTTGAAAATAATTTCCAATAACCATTCAAATATCCAGACCTACGCGAATGAAATAAAAAAACTGACGGAAAAAATTCCTGAGCTGAAATACGAACCGCTTGTCCTGAAACAAGCAATGGAAATAAATAATCCGGGAATGTTAAAAGAATTGGATTTTAATATCTTAACTTATAAACAAATGATTGGCTGGTTCTTGGAAATACCCGTGCCGTCCGCTGTGGCGGAATTTCATTTGAATGTGATAAACGCGCTGAATGAGATGACGGCTGACACAAAAAATATGCAAAAAATGTTCAGCGACCCGATCGCGGGACTGCTCGGCGTTCAAAAATACATCAAAGATGAAGAAAAATTTAATAACGCTTTGACGGAAATCGGGGAATATTTTAAAACAGAAAATATAGTTTTTTAAAAAAAATGAATTTTAATCAGATAAAACTTAAAAAAATAATCGGCTTTATATTGATATTGTCTTTTTTAGCGCCTTCATTTTTTTTAAGCGCGCCAAATAAAGTTAGTGCAATGACGGTCACCGACCCTGCCAATACCGCAATGAACGCGGTAGGAAACACCTCCGCCGCAATTTCAGCGGTCAGCGACACAGAAACGGCTATTGTAGAAAATTCCATGTGGGTCAAAGAATATATTTTAGACCCGATTGCTTATATGGCGGCCAAAATCGCTTTGCAAATGATGTCAAAATCCATCGTTAATTGGATACAGGGCGGTTTTGACGGCAGTCCGGCCTTTATCACCGATTTTGAGGGATTTTTGCGGGAAATAGCGGACGCGACAATCGGCGAATATATTTACGGTTCAAAACTGCAGTTTTTATGCGGCCCTTTCAGTTTGGATGTCAAAATCGCCTTGCTCTTCGCTTTCAGCAAACCATATACGCCTAAATGCACCTTGTCGGATGTGGTCGGCAATATTGAAAACGCGATTGACGACCTGGAACACGATTGGAAATGGGGAACTTGGATTTCTATGACAAGCAGCGAAAATAATAACGCTTACGGTTCATTCATAAAAGCTCACGCCGCCATGGTTGGAGATATACAGGATAAAAAGACGAGAGAAAAAACTAAATTGGATTGGGGCAGCGGTTTTCTGTCTTGGGAAACCGACAATTATGTTGACGCTGACGGGGTGATATTAGACGAGGATGATATATCCGATGAATTAAATCTTGAACCGGATGCCGATGGGAACTATGTTGATTCCGATGGGGGAATATTTGACGCAGAAGATATGACGAGCGAAATGGCCGAACAAGGTGAGGTTACAAAAAGAATCGCGACCCCCGGTTCCGTGTTGATGGAAGG
>JAGMBS010000048.1 GCA_023129575.1 Minisyncoccota bacterium | reverse complement strand
TCCTCCTGCAGCTCCTCAGACTCCCTCTCAAACTCCTCTACAGTAGTCTCAGCCCATTTGTAAGTTTGCAAAGCAAGCATCCAAGGATCTTTAGCTTTCTCAATGATAAGCCTATCACCTTCAACACGGAAAACAATCTTGTAACCCTCCTCTAGGCCGAGTCGCCTCATTAACTCTTTCGGAGGGTACAAGGTTGACCTCTTTCCAACTTTTCCAACTGCTTGCAACAGACATCACCAGTATAAACCAGTCAAATACAACTAATAAACTTTTAGATTCTCTGTCGATGCTTAACCTGAGCCAAAACCTCATAAATCCACCGCCAACAGTTTCAATGCTCTCACTACTTACTGTTTGTTTTCTTTGCAAGCCTTGAAATCGCGTATAGTGTTATTGCTGTTGATAAAGCAAAGAACCCGATTAGTATGAACGCTATAGAAGCCAAAGCAACATTCGTCACTATTCGATGCTCAAAGGCATAAAGCTGCAACATCCAAACCCCAAAAAGGGCTCCAGTAATTAAGCATAATATTCCAGGTATCCCAAGCAACGTTAAAGGCTTATCCTCAACCATAAGCTTAACAATAGACATTAAAACATCAAGCAAATGCCTCACAGGATTATGCGTAGAAGTCTCCACATCCACATCATAATTACAAGAAGAAGAAACTTCCCGAATCCTCAAACCTTGCTTTCTAGCGTTAATTAAAATCTCAGTGCTAACACCCATCCCATTCTCCAACAAAGTTAAAGCCTTCAAAGCCCGTCGGTTATAAGCTCTAAAACCACTTTGAGCATCCTTAACACCACGCTTCGCCCCGTTATTCACAAGTTTCGTGATAAACTTCACACCAACCCTTCTATACCAAGGCATTCCGTTCTCCAAAGACTCGCCAACGAACCTTGAACCAATAACCACGTCAGCCACATCATCAAAAATAGGCTTTACAACGTTAGGAATTTCACTTGGAAAATGCTGTCCATCAGCATCCAAAGTAACCAGAACATCCGCGTTCAATTCCCTAGCAAGCCTGAACAAAGACTGAACAGCTGCACCATACCCCAAATTAATCTCGTGCCTAACAACCACAGCGCCTAAACGCTCAGCAATCTCCGCAGTCAAATCCCCAGAGCCATCATCACAAACCACAACCTTATCAGCATACTTCTGCGCCTCCAAAACAACTCTGGCAATAGTCTTCTCCTCGTTAAAAGCTGGAATACCAACTACAACAAAAGGCTTAACCCCAGCAACCGAGACTACTTCTCTGCTTTCAACTTCAACCAACGTTTTCACCTAACACTTAACGTACTCAAAAACTGAAATCCTGCCGAAACTTTCCAGTTCCACAAAACCTTCAGGGACATACGTACCATACCACCCGATGTTTTCATTCCAGCAAACAAAAAAGACGCGTTCGTATCCGTTTTGCAAAGCATAATCCACAGCTAAATCGACGTCAATCACGTAACCCACGACGTTATGCGAGTTTTCAAGAAAAAGTCTCGTCCACGCAACAAATGCCTTCTGTAAAACTGCACACGAATCATTCTGCATGTTACTCTCAAGCCACTGCACTGCCTGAATTGTCCCATCTACGTCTTGATAAGGCACTGTCGGCGAGGAACAGAAATATTTGGAAATTGGGAACAGCAAATAGATTCCAAATCCAACATTAACCATCAGAAACGGCGTAGCCAAGAACATGGCTCCCAACAAAACCGTAGCCAAAACCATCCCAGACACTCTATTCCTAGAGTCTGCAAACTTTGACAACCTGATTCCTTTCCCTGACAGCTGCTTCAACAGGATTCTTGCACCGTTAACAGCGTAGAACGTGAATGGAAACACCAGCATGAACATCCAGCGATG
>JAGMBS010000047.1 GCA_023129575.1 Minisyncoccota bacterium | reverse complement strand
GCCTAGCCCTTCTTCAGGTAATATCTTAGAAAGAATTTTTAATAATATTATTCCTATAATAGTAACTAAAAACTGTGCGAGGAAAGTAAAAGAAAGATCATTTAAGAATGATTTTTTTTTCATACTAACAGTAAGACATTATTAATAATTTATTTGTCCCAATTATTTTCTAATAATATTTAATATGTCCTAAGCACACATTTATAATTAATTATACTTTTGATTTTATTCTTTTATTAAGCATTTTTCATCTGAGATAAAACATTTTTTTCACTTTCCCAAAAAGATAACATACCAATTATACCACCCCAAAGAAGCCAGACAAACCTATTATCTGAAATATCACCACTAACTTGAGCATTCAAAAAGAAATAGAGAAAAGAGAGCAAAAATGGAATAAACAAACTCTTTATATTTACTTCAATTTCATCCCAAAACTGTAAAATTTTTTGTATTAAAAATACAAGTCCAAAAAGAAAAATACCTACTCCAATTATTCCTTGTTCAAATAAGATTTCCATGAAAATATTGTGAGGATATCTTCTTATATCAAAGCCAGGAGTAATTTGTGAAAAATTCCCAATTCCTGTCCCCAAAATAATACTTATTGGAAAATTATGAAAGTACTCAAAAATATTACGAAAATATATTAATCTCATAGCAGAGCTACTAGACTTCGAAAGGCCATAAGTTGTGTTAAATGTGCTTTCTTCACCAAAATAAGCATATCTAACAAATAAATTTTCGGGTAATACAGAAAATGTTACTGATATTACTAAAATAACAAATAATACCAGCGAAGTTTTTTTCAACGTACTTAACTTAGAAAAAAAGAGAACATAAATAATAATTACAATCAATACAGAAAAAAAAGGTCCACGAGTATTTGTCGCAATTAATGATAACAAAATTGTTATTAATGCCAATAAACACCATAACCTGGACGAATAATTTTTCCCCTCAACAAGTGAATAAAACCATAATATCAACCCCAGTCCCATAACCCGTGCATTACCAATTGGATTGCTACCAGTAATTGTAAATCGAACTATTAATTCTGATGTGGAACCTGAAAATAAATATTTGATAACTAAAAATGCATTAATAGTAGATAAAATTAATATACTATATTTTAAAATTTCCAAATATCTCTTCGTACTTTCGCAAGATTGGAATACAATAATTCCAAAAATAAAAAAAAAGCAGTTAAAAAAAACAAACTCCAAAAGTTTTTCTAATCCATAATTAGTAGAATCTGTATATAAGATACTAAACATTAACACTGATAAGAATAATAAAAATAATAATATATGGTCTTTTTCAACATGTATTGACTTTATTTTCGATGAATATTTTAAAACAACAGAAAGAATTGTAACTAACATAAAAATGAATGATAGGTTCAAAAAGAAAATCGAATCAGGTGGTATAAGCAAATTCTTAACAAGGGGAATTATTAATACCATCACAAATCCAAATTCAGGAATTCGGATAATTATAATTGCAAGAAATAGTACTACTAATCCAACTGCTAAATTCATGATAAAAAAATAATTTTAAAACAGAATCTTTTGACTAATCACAATCAATTCAATTTTCGATATAATTATAATTTCATTCTATATTGACATTACTGATCTTTAATATTTTCTTTAATTATAACAAAAGAAGATGATATAATTAGCGATAAAAAAGCACATATAATTACAATTAACGATCTTTTGGGCTTATATTTTCTTTCTGGCTGTACTGCTTTATCAAGAATCTGCAAAGTTGGAATTGTTTTAGCCTCTTCAATTTTTGCTTGTTCATATTGAGGGCCCAAGAATTCAATTAGCTTTGAATAATATTCCACTTCCCTTTGCATCTCTGCCAACTTAACTCCTAAATCAGGAACTTCTGAAAAATCTGGAAATAATTTCCGTACATCACCTCCATGGAAAAATTCGTTATACTTTTCTTTTAAACTTTCGATTTTATACATAATTTGATTTATACGAGGATTATCTTCACTTAACGACTTTTTTGCAACTTCTAGTTCTATTTCCTTATATGTTATTTCTGCTTGAATGTCAGCCGCTTTTTCTACTCCTATAGTAACTTGATCAGGCAGGCTTAAAATCCCTTTCTTTTTCATAAAAGATGCTGAATTGGTACTAGTAGTACGAAGGCTATCTAAAACCTGATTAAATTGAGATTCAATGAATACTCTATTACTTCTTGCGTTAGCCACTGATAATATAATATTAATTGAATCGAGGCACTCAACAACATAATTTACTATATGAGCAACTAATTCCTGATCCTTATCTAAAACTGAAATTGCTACCTGATTTTCATCTCCAACCCTTACTTCAAATTTTTTATCAAACTTTTTTAACGCTGGCTCCAAACTTTCACAACTATAATGTTCCTGAAGAACAAATTTTTCTACAACAGATTCCCTTAAAGCTCTACTTTTTAATATTGCCAAATATCTAAAAATGTTTTCATTACCACCTACCATTCCACCCATTCCTAAATTACTTAAAATACTCATTGAGCCTAAAGGTGATGCTTCTGTGGATGGTGATAATATCACAGAAGTCGCCCTGTACCATTTAGGTAGAAGTAAACTCACTCCTACTGATACAAATGTTACAATTATAACTGCAACAATAATAAACTTTTTCCGCTTCCAGATTATATTCCAATAATTCATAAGATTAACTTCTCTTTTATTTTCGCTTATTTTTGAATCGTTCATTTTCTTATCTTACTTTTTACTTAGTTAATTTTTATTGTTATTTAGTCGCCGCAATGAAAGTTAAAATTACCGTAGTCATTGCAGCGCTAATTTCCAGTATTGAACTATCCCCAAAAAGCACACTCTTTCTTGTTCTCGGAACTACAACAACGTCCCCACGTCGAATTAGAACTGACTGCCCCT
>JAGMBS010000046.1 GCA_023129575.1 Minisyncoccota bacterium | reverse complement strand
GAAGTTTTAGGCGATCCAATATATTTACCAACAGACGAAGATCATCCACGCAACCCTAGAACAACGTATGGAATGACCAAATGCTGCGCAGAAGATCTCTGTAAAGAATATGCTCGAACCTATGGCCTAAACGTTGTTATTCCAAGACTTTACATGATTTATGGCCCAGATGATTTTAGAGAGTTAGCGTATCATAGTGCTATCGCAAAGTTTGTGGCGCTGGCCCTACGTGGCAAACAGCCAACCGCTTATATTGGCTGCTATAGATCCTGGATCCACATTGAAGATTGCATAGATGCGTTGATGCTCTTTAGAGAAAAAGGTCGGGCCGGCCAGGTCTATGATATTACAGCTCCACCGGACCAATGCCTTTCAATGTATGAGCTGGCAAGACAGATTATTTCTCAATGCAAAAGATCGTATGTAAACATGTATGTTCAGCCTAAACTCGAAAAGGCGCCGGTTTCGGATACGAGGATCAAGATGTCTAGCGGCGCGAAAGCATACAAAGAGTTAGAATGGAAGCCAAAGAAAACGTTGAAAACTGAACTTCATAGTCTGATAGACGGCTGGAAAAAACAGTTAGGGATGTGAAAGCGTTGTTAGGAGATCTATTAGTCTTAATTCTGTTAGCTGTCCGGCAGCTTGTAACAATCATTCAGCAGAATGTTTCACGCTATCTAATTAAGTATCATATCTCGCCGGAGGGGGAGTTACCAATGTGGAAGTGGTTTTCTATAGCCTTCATTAAGAGCCTTAAAATGCCTCAAATTTTAAGCCTTCTCGCAATAGCAGGTTTCACAATAATTACGTTTCCTCTCGGCGTGTGGCTTAACAGTTTTAGCGCTGGTGTGTTCTATCCTTTATCGGGTGTTTTCGGAGGGATCATCGGGCTTTTTCTAATTCCATTCAATTTATGGACTCTTCATAAAACAGTTGGCGAAATAACATTCAACGAACAAACCATATTCGGATTAGTGTTGCTTGAGATCGCTACAGTAATTGCGATTGTCGGCTGGTATTTAATATACGTTGGAAACAAAGGCGGTTAGATGAAGGTCGTTTTAATCAATCCTCCTAGTCCATATCTGAAAGATGCTAGAGCGCAGCCTCCAATGGGTTTATTGTACCTGGCTGCAAGCCTAGAAGTGCAGGGCGAGCCAATTCATCGTAGCCACAACGTTTCGGTTGTAGATCTTGCCGGAGATGATGAATGGCAACGGACATGTAGCAAGCTGCGTGGAGATGTTTTCGGTGTTTCATGCACTACACCAAACTTTTCTATTGTGAAAGAGATCTTCAAACTGTTACCAGGTAAGGCTTTAAAAATCGTGGGTGGTCCACATCCTACTTTTATGAGCCTTGAATGTTTAGTGGAGTTTGATTGTGATATCGTCGTCATGGGCGAAGGAGAGAAGATCTTACCGCAGATACTAGCTGATTATGAAGATACCGGCTCTCATGTTGCGGTTTATGATGGTGGCCTGGTTGATCTTGATAAGTTGCCTATGCCGGCACGTCATTTGGTGGATCTGAAAAGTTATAATCCGGAAATGGAGGGGAAAGCCACAACAATTTTTACGAGTCGTGGCTGTCCGTATAACTGTGCTTTCTGCGCGAAACTAACCGGTAATGTTGTGCGCTATAGAGCTGTAGATAAAGTAATGGCCGAGCTGCAAACTCTAGTGAATGAGTATGGATATCGAAATGTTGTTTTTGAAGATGATAATTTTTGCCTGGACCATGATCGAGTAAAAGCAATCTGCAAAGAAATTATAGACCGTAAACTCGATATCAACATACGGATCTGTCCTCGAGCGGATAGCGTCAACCCTAGCCTCTTAAAATTGTTAAGAAAGGCCAATGTTACGGAGATCTCATTTGGTGTTGAAAGCGGCAGCCAAAAAATGCTTAATTTCATGCAGAAAGGCACAACAGTAGATGTAATTAAAAGGGCTATACGCGCCGCAAAAGACGTTGGCATGCTAGTAAAAATCTATTTGATCGTTGGCTTTCCAGGTGAAACAGAACAGACGCTCGAGGAAACCAAACAGTTTGTAAAAGACACTCAACCGGATAAATGGCTCTTACAAAATTTCGTACCATACCCAGGTACAGACGTTTGGAACAATCCTAAAAAATATGGTGTAACCTGGATCAGCCACGATTATTCTCAATTTTATACAGTTGGAAAAGGTGGTGTTGGAGGCCTAGTTTTCAAGACAAAAACGTTAACTCAAGAGAAAATCCGTATGTTACATGATGATCTATTCGCTTTTCTTGCAGATTATAAGCCAATGGGAAGATCTTAACATGCAAAAAGTTAGCGTGTTGTTGCCGGTGTATAATGGCGAACAGTACATCGCACGTGCTGTTGAAAGCGTGTTAGATCAAAGCTTCAAAGACTACGAGCTGCTAATTTTTAATGACGGCAGCACAGATCACACACAAGACATTCTAGAAAAGTATCGGGTATGCCACAACGTTAGGATTTACGCAGACAAAAATAAAGGCGTGGCCAAAACGTTGAACCGCGCTTGTTCATTAGCCAGGGGAAAATACATCACTTTTATATCGCATGATGATTTTTGGCTACCATACAAGTTAGCTACTGAAGTAAAGACGCTCGAGAGCTGCTCGCGTAAAATCGGTGTGGCATACTCAAACTTCTATCAGTTTTACGAAGAAACAAAGGGGATCCATCCCAAATTTCTAGCACAGTTGACTAGAAGGCAGATCCGGGAGAAATGCGCGATCAACATTTCAAGCGCGCTTGTACGAAGAAGTGTATTAGACCGTCTTAAAGAGGCCCAGGGATACATCTTCGATCCAACACTACAGGATTGCATGGATTGGGATTTATGGATAAGACTAGACCAAATCTGCGATTTTAAACACATTCCGCAACTTCTATCTTATTATGGCATACACCGTAAGCAAATGACAAGAGGCTTTAGTCATGGCGTAGCAAGCTGGAAACTACATTTAAAATGGAATGGTTTTGATCCACGCTTCTTCGTAAACTCTGTAATTCGCGCGCCGTTAAGAAACATGTTAGGAAGAAGCATTAGATGAAACGGCCACGCGAATTATTGCAGCTACTCCTATGCTACGGCCTAACATTCATCTGTTATATTCTGCTAACCGGATACGTGGCTTTTATTAAATATCCGTTCTTGAGTTTACTAATCGCCGCTTTCTACATAGTTGGATCCGGAGGCATCATGCTAATCTACACAACAGTTCATAAGCCTATGCCTCGACATAAAAAAGGGCTCCGCATGTTCATAGGCGTATTCTGTATCGGCATGTCCTGGATCATGCTAGAACGGCTATTCTGGCTAACTTTAAGGCTCCATGCTCCGCCCATTCTTTGATCTTTTACGAAGAGCCACCATAAGAGCAAAGGCAACCGGGATAGCGCATAAACCTAACGTGAACCAAATGTAGGTTTCATCTTCCAGGGGTTCGGTTAAGGCAATTATCAATTTAGTTTGCTCGTTATGTGTAAAGTTACTGCTATAAGTATAGTCGCCATAGGTTACATTTACGTAATAAGGATTGTAGTCATAGAATGTTCCGTATGGTCCACCTTTTCTGTAGTAACCATAAGGAGGCGTTATCGTAGTATCAATATGTCCTTCCGAGTCAGTTAGCCATGATCCTACAGTTCCACCACTTTGTCCATACCAAGAAAGAGTAACGTTAGCTCCCTCTATGGCCGTTCCATTCTTAAAAACTGTGAGCGCATCAAAGTCATAGTTTCTCCATACAAGAGGATAAGAGCCACTTGAAAAGTCAAAGCGCCAATTATCAGAATCCACGTTGGTTAAATTGTGATCATAGCCGGTTACTCCATTTCTAACTCTACAGATGCGAGTGACGTTTCTAACTGTGCAATCTCTAATATCTGCTCTGTGTTGTCCATAAAACCAAAAAGCATTGTAGCAATTATAGATGTTTATGTTTGTAGTGTTTCCTGAAGCATAGCCTAAGCCAAATTGTTGATAATAAGTCACTCCATGAAAGGTGAGGTAGTTTAAGTCACATTCCAAGCCTACAAGCACTACGTTCTGAAATTTACAGTTATAGACTTTAGAGCCTGCATCTAATTGGAGATTGGCTCTGAAGGAAACTGCATAAAAGTTAGAATCATATAGCTCCAAATATGCCACATCAGGATCATTATTTCCAGCCCATCCCAATATGTCGGAGGGAGTCACTTGAACAGTAGAGATAGTAATGTGGCATCCTCTATTCCCTGTCTTACTACCAGCATCAAAAAGCTCTCCTAGCCTAAAATGAGTATTATTCTCATAGCGAATATACTCTAGAGGGCGAATATCCAGATCAAATTCTACGGTTTTATTTTCATCAGCAAACCATGAGTCCTCTTTAAGCCAAATCCAAGCAGTAAGGTAATAGGAGTTTTCCATTTCAGAAATAAAACCCCAACGATTTTGCCAAATATCAACCGTAACATCAGGATCTATGTCTATTCCTCCACTTAAAATAGTTTTATAATGGTTTGTAGAGGTATAGTTACCTGTTGCCGTTATCTCGATACTTTCTTGAATATCGTTATCAAAAAAATCAGTTCCATTCAACCTTATGTCACCTTTTGGTGTGTTATAAGTAAGAATTTCTAGCCTTAATTGTAAAGCTCCACTATCAGCAGGGCGCACTTGAGTATCCAAACTTTGATCTTGCCCTTGCACTAAATCATCTGCCAACAAATAAGTTCCATTCATGTCATACAGGTAGATAGTGTGATAGTCACATTCGGCGCCTTCAGAGAAGCCATTGACATTCAGAGAGTCTTGAGTGCCTAGCACTATAGGATCTACATAGAGATTAGTTCTTCCGGTCACATTCCCTATCAGAAGCCATGTAGAATTTACATAGTTAATTGAGTAACCAAACGGATAGAGGTCGTGAAAGCTAAAGAACAGTTTTGCTTTCTCTAATACTATCATGGTTCTGTTTGAGTTATCATCGTAGTAGAGGCTCAACCATTTCAGAGGAAAATTGTAATCTGTCACTCTAAAACCTAAATAATCTATTTTGCTAGAAATAGCATCAGGCAGCCTAGTTAGATTGAAGCCGTAGTGGAGAGCCTTAACGCTTTTCTCTATGAGCCATTTGTATTCTACATTAGGATAGTTGTTTTTGATAAAAGTCACTATCTGCTTGATGCCATAATATTGCCCATTGTAGATTACGAAAGGTGTTATTTTCAGATAGAACTGTTTGAGTTCAAACACGTAGTTTCCATCTTCATAATAACATTCCAAGTATGGGAAATTATCAGCTTCCAATTCTACAAAACCGGCCATAGCTTCTTCGGGATCTGCTAGAGCTGTAGCCAGAGATGCTTCTTCGGGATCTTCTTGCGCCTGGATAACCTCTAGAACTGAATAGGGCCTTATGCCAAAAACATGCATGCATAGGACCACTATAAAGAGAAAGGTTAGAAGCTTTTTCAAAGTCACCAGCCGCGCTTATTCATTGGTCCGGCTCCGGCCAGCCTCTCTTTCTAGTGCGGCGTACTTCGAGCGCTTTAAAACTAAAGACAATTATCATAATAAAATCCATGATCCCCAGGAACCAAAAAAACCACATTAAAGGGATCATCATAGCCACGTCTGTAGCCAGCAGCATGTAACCGCATAGAAAAGTGCTAATCATAGCAGCGAAAAGATAGTAGATCTTCAATGGAAACTCGGTTTCTACACCTAGAATTGTGAATGACAACCCGGTTACAAAGGTGACTATAGCACCGACAAAGAGGTATTCTACAGCCATGTTAAGCCATCACTACGGATAGTAATGCAACTAAACTGATTATAAAAATGCCTACTCCGAAGAACATAAGCCCTATTTTGAGATATTGCTTGCCGGCCATTTCCATACCTTCCTGTACGGCCATGTCATACAAGACGGTTTGAGCGTCATGGTCCACAGCACCGGCAAAATACTCTTTCAGTTTGGCCGGCGATAGCTTCAGCAGCGCATGTCGTGAAATTGTTTTTTTAACAGCTAGTGGCTGCCCGGTTTTTTCGTCAACGATCAGCTTCTTCGAGGTAATATCTACCTTCAGTTTTTCAGCCCATTCTTTTACAGCAACAGGCACATTTAGTTTATTGGCTAGCCTTTCTACAACTTCGATAGCGGTTAACGTGTCAAAACTTGTATAGATTACTTTGCGTGCATCCGCAACAAAGGCAGGTATCCCGGTTTTACGCCAGAAATATTTTTTAGTTGTGATTGGGTTGTGGCTGGCCAACGGATTGTAGATCTCTTTGCTGCTTACCCTCAAATGTCCGGTTTTAGTGATCTCCGGAGCTACAATGTCTAACGTTTGATCTCCGCGTGCAACCACGATAGTATCACGTTTTCGCAGCCAGGCTTTAATGAAGGTCTTAACTTGTTTTGGCGATTTATAGAGTATGACTATGAAAGGCCCGGCACCTAAAAGCGCCATAGCGCCTAAAAGAATGTATAGGAACCATTCTGGCAGTAAGATCCAGCCGCTCATCGAAGGATCCCCGATTTCTCCTTTGTTTCTGTAAGCCGTAAATGCTTGCGCGTTGTTGATAGTGTGGTTAACTTATAGCCTTTAACACTATCCCAAATGCGCCTCGCTTGATAACGGATAAGACTTTCACAAAGTCGCCTATCTTCAAGAGAGGTCCGGGTGTACTTCAATCTAGTAAGAGCGCGTCTAACGCGCATGGCCGCTAGCTTGGCCTCTTGTGGAGAAATATTTGTTAGAAAGTTAAGCCGAGAAAAATCTGGATAATAACTGTCTAGCCAGGGGTTTAACTCAAAAATACGTAGCATGTTTTCATCGTCAATAACCTGGTAATCAAAACTTATTCCATCGGGGATCTGCCGCGCGCCATAAACAGCGTCACCACCGGATACTCCACGCGCTTCAATCTGCGCGTTACGTTCCATGCGGATAATCTCATCTGCTGTTGGCTCTTTCTTTTTGCCAAAGCCTAACAAAGCCTAGCTCACCTAGCCATTTAACCAAACCGTAATGAAAAATGTGGGATGTTGGGCGTACTGCGCTTATAGGCTACCGAATTATGCCTATTGACAGCAAGATTGCACCGGCGATTAAGGCGATCACAACGAGGCCGAGCATAGGCCATGAAGTGTAGATAGTGCCTATTGTGTCGTCAAACGCATCATTAGCTTCTGTGGATAATTGCATAGCGTCAAATACATCTTCTGTTTTGGCAAGAACAACTAGGCCGATAGCAGAGCCGACACCGACAACAATGCACGTTATGATGATAGCCATAACCGATAGTTGCTGTCCACGCGTACTGCGCACAAATTTCTTCGCATTAACTACGGCGGTTAATGCATTGAAAAGTGCAACAAGCCACGCTTTCAACTTGTCGAGCAATTTTTATTCTCCTACTTTGAATAGATGCACATAGGTTTATATCATATATATAATTTGCCGTAAGTTTAGACGTGTCCAAACAGGTTCTAATATTGGAGTATCCATTTAACTACCAATTCTGTAGATCCACGTGGCAGCCAGGAGTACAGTAAACGTACACTTCCCGGAGGATCCGGCTGCCTGGAGCAGCTCTCACATATCCACAAACCGTATGCTGTTAATCGGCGCCGAGAGATCTATTCTCTCCGCGTATATGCAACAACAGCAGGAACAGGAGTATAGCCTAGTTCACCTATCATTTCTTTCTCCTCTTCCGCTTCTTCTCTGTAGGATTATACACGCAAGCACGTTCACAATCTGAACTCAACGCTTCCTACTCCTTGTTCGCTTACGCTTAATGACCTCTTTTGTAAATGATTTAATTTCTCGATAAAGGGGTGGCTGATCTTCAGTAGCCCAAGGGAAATGTTGCCAAAGAGTTTTATTATTCTTCACTATCTTGCTACGAATCTGTTTCCATAATGGCGTTATTTTTCTTCGTGGAAACGTGCTGAATTTAGTAGATGCTCGTTCATAGGATGGCGGATGTTGACCGACAGGAAGAAGCTTCAGCCATTCTGACAAACGTCTATCCTCCTTCTCAAACTGTTCAGAATATTTTTCATAACGTTTGAGTAGCCCTTTCACCGTTTCTTTCTCCTTTCACGGATAATAATTGTTTCTAGCATGAATGTAGCCTTTAATAAGTTTCAGCCGGAGAAAAAACAGCGCAGAAAGCAACGTCAAAAGAAAAGAGCGTTTAGCAACGGTCCAATACAGTTGTCCACGTAAATAATGCATCGAGCTACTTTCTCTAGGCCTCAAATGAAATGTTTTAGTTTTTAT
>JAGMBS010000045.1 GCA_023129575.1 Minisyncoccota bacterium | reverse complement strand
CTTGGCGGTAAGATTCGATTCGCGCTTCCTGTGAGAAATATAGGCGATATTCTCATGCTGCCCGGCTCCCGAATTGAGAGCTGCGGTTCGGATGGAACTAACACGTTCTTAAAGATGTTCCTGGACTTGAAGCATCCTATCACCTTGCAGGCCGAGCACGACGATAAGCTCTCTTTCATAGTATCCGATGACTTGTCGGGGTTGATTAAAATAGTTATAACAGCCAACTGCCAGGAAGAAGTGAGATAATAGGAGGATAAAATGTCTGACGTAAAAGTAAAAAGTGGAACCCCTACGGTTTGGGCCGACTCTGCCGACTATGCTGGAGATGGCGGCACGCGCACGCATCAGATTGACTTAACGGATCTTGCAGATGCTGCAGCGCGTCAGGGAGCAAAAGCTGATCTTGGTGCAACGAGAGCTGAGAAGTATGCTGTAACACTTTGTGCTGAGATGGCTATAGCGCCTGCAAGTGGGGCAACTGTTGACCTTTATTGGGCTGCATCTCCTCATGCTACGGCCGCTACTATGAATCCGGGTGGATGTACTGGTGCTGATGCTGCTTACGCTGGCACAACAGGTGATTCACTTGATGATTCTTTAAAACAATTGATTTTTATTGGTTCTCTAATTTTAACTTCTGACACTGATCCAGTTCTCCACTCCATGACGTTTGTGTTTTCTCCCCCTCACAGATATGGAATGCCAGTAATAGACAATAATGGTGGTCAGGCCATGCACTCTGACGCGATTGAATGCTTTGTAGCTTTCACTCCAATAATTGGTGATGTTACTTAATGAGACATTTTGAAATCCCTACATATGGTTCTGGTTTTGCCAAATGTGCTGGTGAGTCTGAATATCCTGAATTTTGGAGTGGGCTCGCAGGTGCTTGGTTTTCAGCTTTAGGACCAGTTGGAATACTACAGGATCAAAGTGGAAAATATAACCACGGTACAATTAGTGGAGCTGTATGGGACTCAGGGAACTGTGGAAATTGTTTGAAGTTTGATGGAAATGACGAAGTAAATTGTGGGACAGGGAGGATAGTAGACTTAGTTTATCCATTCACGTTTTTCTGCTTGTTCAATACAACGAACTTTGCAGACGTGCAGACACTAATGGGTATTGCTGATAAAGACAGTAACGCTGATAGGGATTATTTATATTATCGACCAGATATTGCCGGTGATCCTGTGCAGATATTTTCAAACAGGGGTGCTGCAGATTTTGCTTGGGTTGAAAGTACGGCAGGAATTACTACGTCAGTATGGCACACTGCAACGGCTGTATTTAGGGATAGTTCAAGTAGGTTTATATATTTAGATGGGGGTAATGTTGGGCAAAATCTTGTAGATGCTGCAACTCCTGTTAATAGAGACAGATTTCTAATAGGACTTAGGGCACAAGCGGCTCATGATCTTGGCCATAAAGGTTCTATCGCTTGTGCAATTGTTTACTCTTATGCTCTCACTCCCTCTCGGGCTGCTGATATCTCTGCTAATCCTTTTGGTATGGTACAATTGCGGAAGCGAATTTGGGCAGTTCGGATAGCAATAAGTTCTCCGTCGGCGACACCTAGTGCAACCCCATCAGCCACCCCATCAGCGACACCGTCAGCCACGCCATCTGCCACCCCGTCCGCCACGCCCAGCGCAACTCCGTCAGCTACTCCTTCACCGTCAGCGACGCCGTCTGCTACACCATCTAGTACCCCTAGTGCGACACCGTCCGCCACACCGTCGCCATCAGCCACGCCTAGCGCGACACCTTCTGGTACACCAAGTGCTACACCTTCAGCAACACCCTCGGCAACGCCGAGTGCGACACCCAGCTCAACACCTAGTTCCACGCCAAGTGCGACACCTTCTCCTTCAGCAACTCCCAGCTCTACACCAAGTGCTACACCATCGGCCACTCCGAGCGCAACTCCAAGTTCCACACCATCCGCGACTCCTTCGGCGACTCCATCTGCAACTCCATCGGCAACACCGAGTCCCAGCGCGACGCCCAGCGCCAC
>JAGMBS010000044.1 GCA_023129575.1 Minisyncoccota bacterium | reverse complement strand
GGCAAAGTCTAAAAAAGCTGGAGACCAACATGTGCAAAGATTTTTTCCGAACGCTTAAAATTTGTCAATTCACCCTCAAAATATTAGTGACAGCACTAAGGTTTTATGAAAACGCCAGAAATTTAATATTTTAAAAATTTGGGTCTTCACCAGAATCTGTGGGTTGAATACACCAGAACCTGCAATTTATCAAACAAAAATCCGGCATAAAGCGTTCGTCGTTCCTCCTCTCTATCTATTCCGTTTTTTATTTGACAAACAGCAGAACCTGTTGTGAGTGTATATTAAATTCTTCTTTCAAAAAAAAAGTTTTTTTTTGAGAAGTAGAATAGTAAAAAAAAAGCACATCATTATATTCTATATTTTTACCACAAAAACAAGAAGGACATAATGATGCGCATTGAGACACTACTCAATAAATGTTTAAAATTCAAATGTTTTGTTATAAGAAAAGTAAAATTTGGAAAAGGCTCCAAAAGCTTAGTTGTAAAAATTGTTCCTCGTAAAAACTCCAGTGCAATTTGTAGTAAATGCAATAACAAAGCTCCGGGGTATGATAAAATAGGTAAAAGGTTATTTGAATTTATCCCGATATGGGGATTTCATGTGTTTTTCGAATATAATATGAGACGCGTTAAATGTTCAAATTGCAAAATAATTGCAGTGGAAAAAGTGCCATGGGGCAATGGTAAAAATCATTTAACAAAATATTATACTAAATTCTTAGCTGATTGGGCAAAAGAAATGGCCTGGAAAACAGTAGCAAATAAGTTTCATACATCTTGGCAAACCGTTCATCGAGCAGTAAAAAGCATCGTCGATTATGGTTTGGAGAATCGAAGAATCGAAAATGTTACCGCTCTTGGAATAGATGAAGTGCAATACCATAAAGGGCAGAACTATATGACTCTTGTCTATCAAATTGACAAAGGATGTAGACGGCTTTTGTGGGTAGGAAAAGACCGGACAAAGAAAACTTTACGCAGATTTTTTGCTGATATGTGGAATATTGATCGTAAATTCAGAAAAAATATAAAAGTTGTTTGCACCGACATGTGGGCAGCGTATTTGCATGTTATTAAAGAAAAAGTTCCGAATGCGATTAATGTCCTTGATAAATTTCATATTATGCAAAAAATGGGAAAAGCCTTGGATAAAGTCAGGGCTCAAGAAGCAAAACGACTAAAAAAAGAAGGTAAAGAAGTTATTTTGAAAAGTTCGCGCTGGTGTTTTCTCAAACGTGTATTCAACTTAACAAAATCGCAAAAAGGCAAACTTAAAGAGCTTCTCAGCCTGAATCTTAATATTGTAAAAGCATATATTTTAAAAGAGCAATTTCATAAATTCTGGGAATATAACAGTCCTACATGGGCTGGTAAATTCCTTGACAATTGGTGCGAATTAGTTTTGGAAGCAGAATTAGAGCCCATGACTAAAGTAACCGAAATGTTAAAAAAGCATCGGCCTCTAATTTTAAATTATTTTATCGCAAAAAAAGAATTTAATAGTGGTATTGTTGAGGGCTTAAATCGCAAAGTAAATTTGACTGTAAGAAAAGCTTTTGGTTTTAGATCTTTTGATGTGATGCAGACCGCTTTATATCATCAACTGGGCAAGTTGCCGGAACCACAATTTCATCATGATTATTGGTGATAATATTTACTCGAATCTTGCATTTTTATTTGGTGCCGAAAAGTTTTGAGGTTAATCAAGCAAGAATGAACCCACAGATTCTGGCGAAGAGGCTTATTTTTGACCAGCAGTATAGCTTTTATCCAATACTTTTTAGCCTCTTTATTTTTGCCTAACACAAAATACACATCTCCAATATGATCAAGGACCGCAGGACTTTTGGAAGAAAGTTT
>JAGMBS010000043.1 GCA_023129575.1 Minisyncoccota bacterium | reverse complement strand
TTAAACAAAAAGGTTTAACGGGGCAGGCCTCGGAACTGAATTTATGCGACTGGATTTTGGAAAATTATCCGGAGACGGAAAATGTCGGTGAACCGCTTATTTTGCAAGACGGAACCGAGATAAAACGGCCGGGAATTGTTCACCGTCTGGACAAAGAAACATCAGGGGTTTTGATTATCGCCAAAAATCAAAAAGCGTTTTTGTGTCTCAAAAAACAATTTCAAAATCGGGAGATTAAAAAAATTTATAATACTTTTGTATGGGGGCTGGTGAAAAATGACGAAGGAGTAATTGACCGCCCAATTGGAAAAAGCAAAAAAGATTTTCGGCTGTGGTCGGCACAACGGGGCGCGCGAGGGTTAATGCGGGAGGCGGTAACCGAATACAAAGTTTTGCGAAAAACTGAAGCTTTTTCATTTTTAGAAATAAATTTGAAAACGGGACGGACACATCAAATCAGGGTTCATCTGAAGGCCGTCAATCATCCCGTTGTCGGGGACAAATTATACGCGCCGAAAAGGGAATATGTTTTGGGATTTAAACGGCTGGCTCTGCACGCTAAATCAATTGAATTTGTTTTGCCGAACGGAGAAAAAATAAAAACCGAAGCGCCTTTGCCACAAGATTTTCAAGATGCTTTAGATGAGGTCCGACCTCTGAATTACTACTGATATAATCTTTAGCCACTGTTCGTTGTTTTACCACTGCCGAGGTCGGACCTCTTAGATTAAAATTGCGAAAGACGGCAATTTATGATAAAGTTTGCTCTAATGGAAGAAAAAACAATTCAATTTTCGCCGATTGATATAGAAGAAAGGCAAAAACTTGGCATTAGAGCCGGCGACACTGTCCGTGTCTGGGTAAAAGTTCGGGAAAAAGATAAGACGCGCCTGCAGGTTTTTGAGGGCTTGGTGCTGGCGAGAAAACACGGCAATGAACCGGGGGCGACATTTACGGTGCGAAAAATAGCCAGCAGAGTGGGGGTGGAAAGAATTTTCCCATTGTATTCTCCCGTGATAGACAAAATTGAAATTCTAAAAAGGTCCAGAGTGCGCCGCTCAAAACTTTATTATGTTCGCGAAAAAGTGGCGCGGGAAATAAGAAGACAAATGAGAAAAATGAAACTGATGCATATCTCAACCAAAAGCGATTTGGAAGAAGCGGATAGGGCAAAGAAAGAAGCGGAAGCAAAAGCTAAAACTGAGAAGGAAGTTGTAAAAGAGGAAGAGAAGCAAGTGGCAAAAGAAAAAGAAACAGAAGCGGAAAAAACGGATACAGTGAAAGTTGAGGCAGAAAAATCAGAGGAAACAAAATAATTTTTGAAAATTTTTGAAAAAAAGAGCCGTTTCGCCTGCGGCGAAACGGCTCTTTTACGCTTTTATATTTTGATTTTTTTCGTTATACTATTTTTACGCTTTTTACGCCCAGGTGGCGGAATTGGTATACGCGCGCGGTTGAGGGCCGCGGCTCTTAGAGCATATGGGTTCGAGTCCCATTCTGGGCACTTTGTTTAAAATATATGGTGTCTATAGCTTAGTGGTAAAGCTCCGCCTTGTGGAGGCGGCGACGAGAGTTCAATTCTCTCTAGACACCCCAAAATAAATCCCGAAAGGAATTTTTATTTTGGGGTGTCTAAGCAAGGCAATTTCTTGCCTTGCGGGAGAGAATTGAAAGGCGGAGCGATGTGTGAGTTTGTCGAAGCGAAGCGGAGACAAGGCGAACACCGCGAGCCAGGGATAAAAAGCAAAGTAGTTTGCTTTTTATCCGATTTTTGCGAAGCAAAAAATTTTCTATATTGAGCAAAGCGAAATGGAAAATAGGTGGACGTGAAATTTTTTCGTCAGAAAAAATATTCCTGACCAATTCTCTCTAGACACCTAAATTATTTAATTTAAAAAATTAAAGATTTTTTGTTTGTAGTGTGATATAATTTTTGTATGCATGGGCTTGACACAGAAAAACAAAT
>JAGMBS010000042.1 GCA_023129575.1 Minisyncoccota bacterium | reverse complement strand
CTCCCCAAAACCCTGACCCAAGCCCTTTGAGGTCCGACTTCTGAACTATCGCTGAAAGATAATTTTTAGCCATTGTTTGTAATTATATCACTGCCGAAGTCGGACCTCTTATGTGTTTGCTCCAAGATTGCTTCTTCACAAACAGTTTTTCCGGAACTTATGGAAAGTTTTTTTGTTTTTTAAACTGCCCCTAACTCAACTGTATCGGTTTTTCGGATTCTCCCGGATTATATATCTTATACAGCAATTCTACCACTTCCTCCGTGCCGAGGCGCGCCATTCTTAAACCCGTTCTTGTCAAGCCCTGTTCCACAACGGAAATTCTTTGTTCCAATTGAGTGCGGCTTTCTTCAAACTCGCTCTTGTTTTTGTCTTTGTCCGCAATCGTTTTTTTGCCGAATAATTTATCTATCCCTCCTTTTGTTTTAATGATGGCCGGCCGATAATTGACAATTAGAAAGAAATTTTTGGACATTATATTCACATTTTCCGTAAAAGTTTTCACGAAACCGATATATTCTTTCGTCTGAATTCTTATTAGTTCATTCACTTGTTCCTTGCGCCGATTTTCCATTAAAGCGATATAGGGGCGGATATCAAGCCGTTTGGACTGGACAAAAATTTGAACGGAATATTCAAGCGAATTTAAAAAATTTTGGAATTGCAACAAAATGGCTTTCTGTTCGCCGGATGATTTCAGGGCGAAATTTAAGGAAGAGGTCATTAAAATAGACACCATGGAATTATCGTTAAGAATAACCACCCCGTCTCTTATTTCTTTAACGGACACAAATTCCTGGGTTCTTTTTGTTGTTTTTTTGGCCATAATTTGGTATTTTTATCACTTTCTACTTTCTATTCTCCACTTTCTATTTATCTTGCACATCCAAACTCCAACTTAAATCTTTTAATTTGCTCTCTGATAATCTGGGAACATTTAATTGCTTGATTACATCCACGCTTTCTTTTTTTTGTTTTTTCTTGTGGGGTTCTTTTTTCCAAATATATAATTTATTGCCGAAAATATATTTAAAAGCCGATTCTAAAATTAAGACAAAGGGTTTGCCGTTAATTTTATAAAAAGCCAAGGCGATTGACAGTCCCAGAACCGGCGCCATCAGCGCGAAGGCGATGAATTTTGGCAGAAAGGTATAAAGGGCGAAACTAAAACCGGCTCCTCCGACGAGATAAATAAATTGTTTTAAGGTCAAAGGACCAAAAATTTTGTCTTCAACTTCAATAAATTGCGGAACTTGGAATTGCATAATGTAAAAAAATTATAAAATTTACTAATCTATTTGTTCTCGATACGGATCTATCCCGTTAGAGATCACAGAAGTTTTTGACTTCTTGTCTCTAACGGAATCTATTATAACCTTTTCGGGTTGTTTTTGCTCCGGGGGCTGTTTATTATTTTCAGTTATTTCCTTTTGTTTTATGTTCGACAAAGATGGTTCTTTTTTGTCTTGGGGAATTTTTATCAAATCGGTTGTTTTTTCCGCCGGATTTTCAATTTCTTTGATGAGTTCGGCGCGCATCCGCTGTTCGCCCAATTCTTCCAATTCCTCGTCCGTTTCAATTTGCTCGGCTGTCCGGCTGTTTTCCTCGGAGGGCTTGGAATGAATTTGTCTGATGGACTTTCTAATATCTTTAAAAATGGTATTATTCACATCCTCGGCAATTTGGGTTGAGGTCTTAGAATCCAAAGCGGTGGCTTTTTGGATATTTTTAACAAAATTGTCCGGGCTTTTGAGGCCCAGCATCACAAAACCGATTTCTTTGGTCAAGTCCTCCGCTTCGTCAAATTGAAGTTTGTATTTGTCGGTTAAATCTCGCAATTTTCGGTTGACTTCGGACGAGGAAATCGCCTCCCTGACATCGTCGGGAATGGCGCGGTATTTTTCTTCTAATGTTTTGAATGGGAACATAATGAAATGATTTAAGATTTATGATTTAAGATTTAGGGGGGAAAATTCGCTCTGCGAATTTTCCCTTTGTATTTATTTGATTTCAGTTAATTTTTTAATTTTTTCTTTAATTTTTTCAACTGCGTCATCGGCGTCACTGACTATATCTCGTTGTCTATCGACTGCCGCGGGTGTTGCAAGCCCCGCTGTTCTCGCTTTTCGTATGTCTGAGAGTTCATCATTTTCCCTTTTCAAAACTTTCTTTGCATTTTTCAAATCTGTTTTATAGATATATTCCTTTTCAAGCGCTTCACCGGCTTGTTTCTGTCCGGCATAGGTTGTGCCGGTTACCATACTTGTCCAAATACTTCTGTTTTTTACATTGGTTCCGTAGGCGCCCAATTCAGCCCCTTTGAGATTAAGTGATTTAGCGTGGGAAATTTCAGCTTTCTTGGCGGTGTCGTGGACGGTTTTATAACCGCCTTTTATCCCGGTTCCTATTTTCATTGTTTTGCCTATCTCGGTATTTCTAATGTCAAAACTGGAATCGCCCACGCCCCGCAGTGTTTTGAGAGCCAATTTGGAACCAAAACCGCCTTTTTTCGCCCAGCCGGATTTTTCCATAGTTTCCGACCAGCGCTGCGCTCCGCCTCCGACAAAACGCCGGCCAAATCGTCCCGCCGCCCCGAATGTTCCGGCGCCGATTTTGCCTTGTCCCCAACCCTGCAATTTCTTACCCATATCTATCATTCCGCCGGCTCCGGTCGCGCCCAGTTTTGACGCCGCGATAATTGACGCTAACATCAGACCGATAATTAAAATAAAATTAAGAATAATAAAAGACATTCCTTCACCGGCGCTGCCCGTCAGGACGCTGGCGAATGTGTCGCTTTGCCCCGAACCCGCGCCGCCGCCTATAGAATTTCTAAACTCCGGACTGGTAATTCCTTTCGCCACAACATAAGTGAACATCATATAAATAGGAGCGTAAAAGGACTCCGCGAATAATGTCTGCCACCATTTTTTTGAATGCGCTTGCGTGGCGGGCAAAATCATCCCCAAAAATGCCAGTGGCGAAATCATCATCAAAAACATCAAGACCACCAGCCGTTTTATAAGCAAAATACTGGCGGCGAAAAAAACAAAGGCCGTCACGAGCAAGAAAATAGAGCCAAAAATACAAACGGTCCAGATATTTTTTGGTTCTAATGTCACATTGCCGCCGGCTACTGGTTTGAGAGTTGTATGGTCATAAATGGTATGCAATTTTAAGGACTGCGCGAAGATGGACGAAATGCCTTTGTCTATCGGTGTTTCAGTCCCGCCCGCCGTTACCGCGCTTGAGATTGTGGCGTTGTAAAATCCCACCGTCAGAACATTGGAAGCGTCTATAATAACTTTGGTGGTAAATAAACTGAAATTTATAAGGAGCGCCACTAAAATAACTTTCACCAATAAATTTTTGGCGTTATAGGACTGAGTGCCTAAAATAGTGCCGATGGAAATTATCAAAAGAATAAAAATAAAAACCATATTTGACAAGTCCCGGAAGATTTCCCAGCCGATATTGACCACGCCGGTCTGGGTTATAACGGTGGCAATATTCAAAGTATAACTCATTGAGTAATTAAATAAGATACCCGCCACCCATAAAACGCTTGACGCTAAAGTTATTATAGCGTCCGCGATTGTCATTTGAAGCGCGTCAAAACTCGTTAACCAAGGGGGAAGACCCAAGGCGCTAGCCAGCGCCCCTTGTGGTTCTACCCCCAGACATATTCCAAAACCTCCCAAAAAAAGCAGAGTTGAAAAAATTGCTATTATTCCGCCTCTTCGGCGGATCGCCGAAGAAGCGATTTCTTTATATTTCATTTTTATTTTTATTCCCATTTTTTTAGTTATCATCTGCCAACATAAATTAATTTTCCGTGCGAGACAGTGTAATCTTCAGGGTCGGCGTTGCCGGGCAATTGAACGGCTTGACATTCGCCCAATCTTTGGCGTCCGCCCTTGTCTTCTTCGTCCGCGTAAAGAATAAAATCCCCCCGGTCTTGGTCCTCGGCGACTTTATTATTTAGTTCTTTCATTTTCTTGAGGACTCCAATATCCAAACCGGAGATATCAACTCCATAACCGTCCCTTTCCACTTTGGCTTCAATCACGGCCCCTTGGCCATGCAAAGTCCCGGCGTTTTGGATATCTTGGAAAGCATCCATTAATTTATCCAAATCGCTGACAGTATCCGCATTATTATTTTGGGTATTAATGTTTTTCAAATTATCTATATTGTTCTGCGAACTCTCAACATCTTTTGTGAGATCTGTTTTAAGAGGCGTGATTTCAGTGGCGATAGTGGAGAAAGCGATATCTATATAGTATTGCGTAGTGCTTGCATTTAACCATGTTTTGCTTTCCCAACAAGTGATGACATCAAGGAAAGTTTGCTCGGTTTTGAGAACCGCGTTAAGAGAATCGGTTTTAACTTTATTATATTCTTTTTCCGGATCCAAAGCCGAGGAAACTGCCGTAATGATTTGTTTTTTCAGATTATGAAATTCCGCGCTGCTTTTGTATTTTCTCATATCTTGCCCGAGTAAGCCCTCGGGGCCGATGACTTTCATCATTAGTTGTTGCAATAGAGCGCCCACAATTTCATTAATTTCATCCGCCGCCACTAAAGCGAGCGGTCCGAGCTCCATTGTGCCGGTCAGACCTTCCATCAACACGGAACCGGGGGTCGCGATTCTTTTTGTAACCTCACCTTGTTCGGCCATTTCGCTCGTCATATCTTCTGCGTCAAATATTACCCCATCGGAATCAACATAGTTCCCATCGGCATCCGGTTCAAGATTTAATTCATC
>JAGMBS010000041.1 GCA_023129575.1 Minisyncoccota bacterium | reverse complement strand
TATCAAATTATCCATCAAACGGGACGAAAATTATTTATGGAAATCTCCGGAAGAGCCGCCGTGGCGCTGGAACAAAATGAATACAAAAATAGATATAAATCTTTTGCCTATCTTAATACTTTGGCGTTGAGGATGTCGGCCGGGGTGGCGGATTTAATTATTTCCCGCGCGGGCGCGGGATCTATTTCAGAAATCGCTTTTTGGGCTTTGCCCAGTATCATTATTCCCATTCCGGAAAATGTCAGCGTTGACCAAAGAAAAAACGCTTTTGCTTACGCGCGCGCGGGCGCGGCTATTGTGATTGAACAAAAAAATCTAACTCCGCGGCTGTTTCTGTCGGAAATAAACAAGTTGATGAAAAATGATGTTGCAAAGGAAAAATTAAGCGTGAATGCCAAAAAATTCGCGCGCGCGGGCGCGGCCCAAAAAATAGCCAATGAAATAATTAACATTGCTTTGGAATATACGGAATAATATGAATAACATAAAAAAAATCAGGACGAGAATAGCTCCGTCGCCGACCGGCCATTTGCATATTGGCACCGTCAGGACGGCCCTATTTAATTATTTGTTCGCGAAACAGAACGGGGGACAAATAATTTTACGAATTGAGGATACCGATAAAAAAAGGTCCAAACAAGAATATGAAAACGATATTTTAGAAGGATTTGAGTGGCTGGGAATCGGTTTTGACGAGAAATATTGGCAGTCCGCAAGAACGAAAATTTACAAAAAATATCTGCAAAAACTTATTACTGACGGCAAAGCGTATATTTCCAAGGAAGAAGCGGGAGAAGGAAAAAGAGAAGAAGTTATTAGGTTTAAAAATCCAAATACAAAAATATCGTTTGTGGATTTGATAAGAGGCCGGGTGGAATTTGACAGCGCGGACTTGGGCGATTTTGTGATTGCTAAAAGTTTGGACGAACCGCTTTATAATTTTGCGGTGGTGGTTGATGATTGCGAAATGAAAATTTCTCATATTATTCGCGGCGAAGATCATATTTCAAATACTCCGCGGCAAATTCTTATTCAAGAAGCGCTGGGCGCCCCGCGGTTCAATTACGCGCATTTACCGCTGATTTTAGCGCCTGACCGTTCCAAAATGTCCAAAAGGCATAACGCGGTCTCCGTGAATGAATATCGGAAAGCGGGCTATTTGCCCGAGGCGTTGGTTAATTATACGGCTTTTTTGGGTTGGAATCCGGGGACGGAACAAGAAATTTTTATTATGGACGAATTGGTGGAAAAATTTAATTTAAGCAAAGTTCAAAAAGGAGGCGCGATTTTTAATCCGGAAAAATTGAATTGGATTAACAAAGAGCATATCAAATTGATGACGAATGAAAGTTTTGAGGCAAAAATTTTAGAATTTTTGCCGGTTGAGACAAAAAAAATGGCGCTTGCCAATGATAAAATGTTTAGCAAAATTTTGCCGCTTATAAGAGAACGGATAGAAAAATTTGAAGACGCGGCGAAAATGGCGAAGGCGGGGGACTGGGATTATTATTTTAAGCGGCCGGAATATGAAAAAGAAAAATTATTGTGGAAAGACGAAAGCGATTTAAATAATGTCAAAAAACATCTTAAGAAAATTATTGAATTGCTGGAAAAAACCGCCGTCTTTGAAAATGAAAAGATTAAAGAATCTCTTTGGGATTACGCGACGGAAGAGGGCAGGGGTTTTGTTCTTTGGCCGACGCGTTTTGCTTTGTCCGGTTGCGATAAATCCC
>JAGMBS010000040.1 GCA_023129575.1 Minisyncoccota bacterium | reverse complement strand
TTGTAATTTTTCGCTTTTGTTTTTTCGCGATTTTCCACAAAAAAATAGGGCGATTTTCTTCCGCTCTCGCTTCAGAAAATCGCCCTAAACCGTGTTTTTTTACAAAAAATCCGCAGTTATTTTTGCAAAAAAAGATGTAATTTATTACCAACATTTCGAGATCTTACGAAATGCATTTGGGACACATTATTAAATTCAACCCCTTTTGCGAATTCATCATAATTTGTCCTTTTAAGGAAAATTCGGAATTGTAGCAAAAATTCCTTGCGAATTTTTTTAGGGTATTTCTCCTTTGGGATTTCTTCATTTCCACCAAACATTAGAAACCCCTCATTTTCCTCGTTGCAGGGTTCGGAAAAATATAAATTCCCGATTCTGGTGACTTTGATAAAAAGAGGACGAGAAGAGAAAACCCCTAAAGTAACCTCAATCTGCTCTGGAAATTCCATATCGGAAATTACCGAACCAATCAGATGAAATCTTTCGTCAGATTTAAGCAAATTAATCTGATTTTTCAACAATGTTCTCAACAGATACAATTTACCGTTCGATTTATTTTTTCCAGTAAAGCCATATCCCAGAACTTTAATCTTAACCATTTCTTGTTCCATTTTTCAAACCTCCCTTGCCCGTCCGAACATTTTGAAAAAATGTTTTAGGATTAGGGCTTTTCAAAAAATTAATCAAAAAAACAAAAAAATGCTTGATAAACAAGCATTAAATCAATTATCAATGAACCGCCTAAGCCCCACAATACTCCAAACAGGCGCTAAAGTCAAGAAAAAAGAGGGCGATTTTCTTCCGCTTTCGCTTCAGAAAATCGCCCTAAATCACATTTTCTCAATATGGAGCGGCTCTTTGTATCCTTGGTAAGAACGATGTACTAACCACTGTCCATTAATTTTTCGCGCAGAAGCATTTTCTTCGCAACCATCTTTTTCTCCTGGAATTCGGATTCTCATAAGATTATTTTCTATCCAATCTATTATTCCACGACAGATTGTTTCCGCATAATAGTAATCCCACCAAACATGGTCACCAGTTTTAAAATCTTGTAGTATTTGCATTTTATCTCCTCCGTTTTTATGGTTGCTATTAAGAACTGACTACTTATATAATACAGAATTTTTGCATTTTTGCAACCTTACTCTAAATAAACCCCCAAAGTTTCCTCAAACATCTTTTCAAACGAAAAATTTTCTTTGATTTTTCTTTGCAGATTTTCGCCGAATTCTTTTCGTAAATTTTCATCTTGAATTAGTTTTTTCAAAGCGGTGGCTAATTCTTCCGTTTGTTTCGGTTCAACCAAAATTCCCGAATTCATATTGTCAATAATTTCCGGAACCCCGCCGACTTTCGTGGCGATGACGGGGAGGCCGGCTCCGCCGGCCTCCAACAAGACAAACGGAAAACCCTCTTTGATGGACGGCAAAATAAAAATATCAAAGGCCTTCAAATAACGGTTGGCGTTTTTTATATCTCCAACCAAAAAAACTTTATTTTCTAAACCATATTTTTGAATTTTCTTTTCTAAATATCTTCTGTCCTCACCCTCGCCAATAATTATAAATTTAAGGTTGTTGAATTTTTTCGCCACTTTTTTGAATCCTTTAATAGCATATTTCAGCCCTTTATTTCTATGCAATTCTGAAATTGTCCCGATAATAAAATCATCACCAACAAACTTGGACGTCTCACGTCCAAGTCTTTGATAAAAACTTGGACGTGAGACGTCCAAGTTTTTATTTTTTATTAAAAACTCTCTTGCTTCGGTCCGTCCTAAAAAATCAATCGCTTTAATTCCATTATAAATTCGTACCAATTTTTTGTTTGTAAACGCCCAACTGCTAACTTGTTTTAATTCTTTATCAGACAAAACAATTGTTTTATGGCTCAATACGATAGTTAGCCAACTCAAAAATTTAATCAATTTAATTTGCCAAGAAGGTCGTTTTTCATCAAAAGCCCAGCCGTGCGCGGTAAAAATAATTTTTGGCGCGCCTGCCAACCGTCCCGCCAAAGCTCCCAGCCCGCCGATTTTGGAGCTGTTCAAATGGACAATATCCGGTTTTTCTCCGCGGAAAATTTTCCAAAGAGAAAAAAATATTTTTAATTCTTTCCAAAGATTAATGTCCCGTTGCAGGTTTTTAATTTTAATGGTTCTTATGCCGGCATTTTTTAATTTTACGCTTAATTCACCGAAAGGTTCGCCGCAGGCGGCAATTACTTCAAAATTTTTCAAATTATTTGCCAAATCAAAAACATATTTTTGCGCCCCGCCCCAGTTTGCTTTGGTGATAACAAACAAAATTTTTTTATGTTGATTTTTTGCCATAAATTATAAATTTGAATGATTAAAAATACGGAAGCAACGGGGTAAACCCCAATTAGCTTTCGTGATGATAAATAATATCTTTTTATTTTTTGTCTCCATAAGAAAATCATATCACAAAAACTCTTTCATTTCCCCCAAAATACCGTATAATTTACTTTGAATTACGAAATAGCTTTGTGGCGAGAATTTCACTCTCGCGCGAGTTCGCTTGAAAGCGAGATTTTTCGTAGCAGAGCTACCAAAATTGAGCTTGAAAGATGAAATCGCGCGAGAGAGGAAGTCGCAGTAAAAGATATTTCGTAATTCAAAGTTATTTACGCAAATGCTTATTATAAATAAAAAAGAACCTCTCCTGCTTTTTGTCGGAGACATTATTTTTCTTACTTTTTCGCTTTGGCTGACTCTTTTTGTCCGCCACGGCCAAGTTCCCGCTTGGGAGGTTTTTTCCGGCCACCTCACCGCGTTCGCGGCTCTTTTTTTCATTTGGACGCTTTCTTTTTTTATCGCCGGTCTTTATGAACGCCGAGCTCTTATTCAACGCCGGCGTCTTTTTTCAAATATTATCAATGTTCAAATTATCAATAGCGTTATCGCCGTTATCTTCTTTTATTTTATTCCTGTTTTTGGTCTGGCGCCTAAAACGATTATCTTTATTTATTTGATGATTTCTCTCGCCTTCATCCTGCTTTGGCGCGCTTATATTGTTCCTTCCTTAGGCATTAAGAAAAAACTTAACGCTCTTCTTATTGGCCGGGGGCAAGAAATGCGCCAGCTCCAAAATGAAGTTAATCGCAACCCGTGGTATAATCTCGCTTTCAATATTGTAATTGATTTGGACGAAACGCCGCGAATAAATTTTCAGAAAGACATACTTAATCCTGTTTATGAATATAATATCTCAACTATTGTCGCCGATCTCAAAGATCCCCAACTTCAAAATGTAATTCCTTATTTTTATAATCTTATTTTTTCCAAAATTAAATTTTTGGGTATTCATAAAGTTTATGAAGATATTTTTGACCGCATTCCTCTTTCTCTTATTAAACACCATTGGTTTTTAGAAAATATCAATTCGTCTCAAAGAAATATCTATACATTTTTTAAACGGGGAATGGATATTGCGATTTCTTTGCCGCTGGCGCTTATGTCGCTTGTTTTATACCCGCTTGTTTTTGCCGCGTTGCGTTTGGAAGGAAAAGGCCCGCTGTTTTATTTGCCGGAACGGATTGGACGGAATAACAGTATTATTAAGTTGGTTAAATTTAGGACGATGACAAAAACACCGGCGGATGGCGGTAAGTGGGGGAAAGATGAAAACAAAATAACTCCAGTTGGTCAATTTCTTCGCAGATGGCGAATAGATGAATTGCCCCAACTCTGGAATGTGTTGAAAGGCGATGTCTCGCTGATTGGTCCGCGTCCGGAATTTGTCGCGGCTGTGGAAGAATACGAAAAAAAGATTCCCCATTACGGCATCCGCCATTTGATAAAACCGGGTTTGTCCGGTTGGGCGCAAATTTATCAAAAGGAGGCGCCTCGGCACGCTGTTGATATAAAGTTAACCAAAGAAAAACTTTCTTATGACCTTTTTTACATTAAAAACCGCTCTTTTTTGATTGACTTGAAAATCGCGCTTAAAACAATTAAAACGCTTCTTTTCCGCAGCGGGCGTTAAAACAAAAACACACAAAAAACAAAAGCGGGCGACTTCGTCGCCCGCCTCCAATAATTTTATGCTACAATGTTTTTAATGAATCCCGTTAGAGATTCGGGCTTTGTTTATAGTTTGAAATTATTAGTTTAAATTAAAAAAGATAGAAAATTTTCGATAGATTTTTTCTTTGAGGGGATGAATCCCGTTAGAGATATTAAATCTATTCAAAATTTAATATCTCTAACGGGATGAACCAAACAATTTTTCGTTTCTTCAACGATTTTGCCCTCCGAAACGAACTGGCCGATACTTTGATTATTTTCAGCGCTGATTGGCTGATTTGGTGGATGCTTTTTGCCGTTGCTGCTCTTATTTTTCTCAAAAAAATCACTTGGAAGCTCGGCTTCCAAGTGCTTGTCGTGGCCGTATTTGCTTGGGCGCTCACCGAATTTTTCCAATTTTTTTATTTTGTTCCGCGGCCTTTCATAGCGTTGGACAACCTTAATCTTCTTTTTGCCCACGGCGCCACCGATTCATTTCCTTCGGGGCATACCGCTTTCGCGTTTGCTCTCGCCGCCTCTTTGTATTTAAGCGCGGGGATGCTAAACAAAAAAATCAGCGCGCTTTTTTTT
>JAGMBS010000004.1 GCA_023129575.1 Minisyncoccota bacterium | reverse complement strand
CAAAAATCTATTTTACATATACCGAGGTCGGATGTCTTTCTGAAAGCTTGTTGAGAGTTTTTTTCGCTTTTGTGTTTTAACCTTTTAAAATCGCAAAATCTTTTTTAAGGTCGGCGCGAGTATGGGAATTATAAAGCGCGACAGCGGGATGAAAAAGCGGAACAATTTTGACTGAACCATACGATGCGGTCGCTTCAAAAACCTTGCCATGCATTTTCCCAATCGGCTCTATATAAAAATCCAAATCAAATTTTTTCATTATATATTCCGCTGAATACCGACCCAGCGTCGCGATAATCTGCGGTTGGATTATTTCAATTTGCCTGTCCAAAAAGGGACCATAAATTTCAATTTCTTCCGGCGACGGGTCTCTGTTTTGGGTCGGCCGATCTTTCACGATATTGGTAATGTAAATATCTTCTCTTTTTAAAGAAATTGATTCCAAAAGTTCATCCAAAACCCTGCCCGAAGCTCCGCAAAAAGGTTGCCCCGTTTTGGCTTCATTTTTCCCCGGCGCTTCGCCGACAAACATAATTCGCGCGTTATGGCTGCCCGCGCCAATCACCGGAAAAACTTTGTTTTTAACCCGCTCGGCGTATAAAGGCGATTTTTTCAAATTCAAAACTTCCTCTTTGATTTGTCTCATTTGTTCTGTTTTGTCCATAATTAAAAATAGTATAACACAAAAAAATAAGCGTTGGACAAAATGAACTGCCCAACGCTTAACTTCCTATTAAACCATCAGAACAAAACAATGGCTTTCTTGGTTTCTTCAGTAATCCAGGATGATTACCCCGGTGCCATGGTGGCGGTTATCGCGACCTTTTCCCTTGCCGTATGCAGGCTCAATAACTTTACCTCTGCATTACATAGCACACCCATTATATCACCTCCTCTCGGTTTATGGTTTAATTTCTATTTCTTAAGGACAACCTGCCGTTAGGCTATCAATTTTCTAAATCAAAGTCAAATGATTTATCCACAGCGTATAAATTCAACTTTAACAAAAACCCGAAACAAGTTCCGTCAAACAGACTTTCGGAGCCCGAGTGAAGTTAGGGATTTTGGCTTTTCCAAAATCATTGAGCGAGGGCGAGAATGAACAAAAATTTTTCGGACCCGTTTAGGGAGAAAAATTTATTGTGTTCTGTTTGGAGGAAGCTTGTTGAGGGTTTTTGTGGAAATAATAGTGAATTTAGAAATTATTTGCGAAAGATGTTCCAAAATCATTTTGACTGACGGAGAACGGTCATTGAGATAGGAACGGCATTTGATTATTTCTTGAAATGCGTTCTGAGGGGCGGGCGGCGGCTTTGCCGCCGCCCTTTTTCCATCCTCTTTGTAATTTTTATAAAGTGTTTGTTCCAATTCATTCAAAAATAAAATCGCCCCAATTTTGTCGGCTTTTTCTTCTTTCTTTTTAGGCAAAAAAACTTTAATCAATTCAAAACGCCGCGCGACATCCGCTCCTAAAAATTCCCCCGCCCCCAATTTGGAGACCTGGTCTCCAAGTTTTTGACTTGGAGACCTGGTCTCCAAGTTGTTAATAATTGTCAAGCGAGATTTGAGTGTTGGCAAAAGCGCCTCCGCCGACGGCATTATCAAAAACAGATGCGTTTGTTCCGTCGGTTCTTCAAAAATTTTCAGCAGCGAGTTTTGCGCTTCTTGCGTAATAAAATTAGTTTTTATAATTAAAATTTTTTTGTCGCCCGCGATCGCTTTTTTTGACTGAAAATCTTTGATTTCCCAACTGTCTTTAATTCCAAAACTGTCAAAATCGCCCAACCAAAAATCAGGATTTCCAACAACGGAAAAATTAAAATCTCGTTTCAAAAAAGCCGCCAAGTCCCGAAAAATAATTTCTTTTTCCCCTTCTAACAAATAGGCGTGGTGCAATATCTTATTTTTTTTGTAAATGTCAAAAAAAGATGGCATAAATATAAATAATCTATTATCTTTTGGATATTACGCTTTTTTTATAAACATCCAAATGTTTCAACGCCACGCCCGTTCCCTTGGCCACGCAGAAAAACGGGTCTTTCGCCAAACGCGCTTTAACTCCGGTTCGGCGGAAGATTAATTCCGGCAAATTTCTTAATTGAGATGTGCCTCCCGTCATAATAATTCCCTTTTGAATAATGTCCGCGGATAATTCCGGAGGCGTTTCCTGAAAAACGATTTTTATCGCTTTTATAATTTCTCGCAATTCTTTCGCAAGCGCCTTGGAAATCTCATTCGTTTTTATTTCAACAGACCGCGGCAAACCGGTAATAAAATCCCGCCCTCTTATTTCTATGCTCAATTCCTCTTCCACCGGAAGAGCCGAACCAATTTGAGTTTTAATATCCTCCGCGGTTTTATCGCCAATGGACAAATTAGAAGCTTTTTTAATATAATCGGCAATCGCTTGATTTATTTTATCGCCCGCGCACTTGACCGAAGTGGATGCCACAATTCCGCCTAAAGAAATAACCGCCACATCTATTGTTCCGCCGCCCATGTCCACCACCATATGCCCGCCCGGTTCTTCTATCAGGACACCCGCTCCAATTGCCGCCAAAATGGGTTCTTTAACCACGAACGCTTTCTTAGCGCCCGCCTTAACCGTGGCCTCAATGACCGCTCTTTTTTCCGTAGAACTAACCCCGGCCGGCACGGAAACAATCACTTCCGGTTTGAAAAAATTCCATTTACCCAGGGCCTTATTCATATAATATCGCAACATTGCTTCCGTTACCCGATAATCGGCAATCACGCCATCGCGCAGAGGACGATAAGTTATGATGCTTTGGGGGGTCTTGCCTACCATATTTTTCGCTTCAAGACCGACCGCCAAAATTTTATTGTCCAAGTCCGAAACCGCCACCACCGACGGCTCATTTAAGACAATCCCCCGGCCGGGCGCGTAAACCAAAGTATTGGCCGTTCCTAAATCTATTCCCAGTTTTTTAGTAAAAATTGACATTTTTTTATGATTTATGATTTAGGATTTAGGAATGAAAAAATTTGCGAAGCAAATTTTTTCTTAAACCCGCCTGCTGACAGGCAGATCTTACATCTTAAATCTTAAATCTTAAATCTGTTTCTAATTAATTCTTTTAATATCCGCGCCAATCTGTCGCAAGCGTTTTTCAATACTTTCATAGCCCCTGTCAATATAATACACATTATTAATGATTGACTCATTTTTGGCAACCAGTCCGGCAATCACGAAAGCAAAACCGGTCCGAATATCCGGCCCATCCAATTCTCTGCCTTTTAAAACAGTCGGACCGTTGACCGTTGCCCGATGGGCGTCCCACATTTTTATAACGGCTCCCATTTTCACCAAGTCCTCGGTATAATTTAAACGCCCTTCAAAAATTGTTTCAAAAATAAAACTGTCTCCGCCGACCTGAGTCAAATAAACTACTAACGGCGCTTGTAAGTCAGTCGGAAATCCGGGATATTCGCGGGTTTTTATATTTAGAGATTTAAAATGACCATTGGGTTTGCCGCCATTGTTAATAATTTTAATATAATCCTTTCCAAGTTCCAAATTGACTCCCGAGTCCTTTAGCATTTCTGTAAGAATTTCAATGTGTTGCGGGTTGCAATCGCAAATTTCCAAATTGTCCGCGCATAGCGCGCCTAAGATAAGAAAACTCCCTGTCTCCAAACGATCCGGCATAGTTTTATATATCTGACCCTTTGCTTTGAGCAACCCACCCCCGCTAATTTCAATTGTCGGCGTCCCCGCCCCTTTAATTTGCGCCCCGCAGGAATTCAAAAAATTTACCAAATCAACAATTTCCGGTTCCAGAGCGACATTTTTGAGAATTGTTTTTCCTTTCGCCAAGACCCCCGCCATTATGAAGGTCTCCGTGGCCGTCACGCTTTGTATTTTGAAAAAGATTTCCGCTCCTCTTAATTTACCGTTCTTGGCTTTAACAAAATATTTATTTTTTTTAATTTCTACCGCGGCGCCCATTTTTTTAAATCCTTCCAAAAACAAATCAATGGGGCGCGCGCCAATAACACAGCCCCCCGGATGCGGAAAAATAAGTTCCCCTTGGCGCGCCAAAAGAGGACCGGTAAAAATAACGGACGCCCGCAAGTGTTTTGAAGCGTTTTCGTCAATTTCCGCGCCGTTTATTCCTTCAGAATTAATTAAATATTTCCCCCGCGCCTGTTTGTTTATTTGAAGACCCAATCCGTCAAAAATTTCCGCCATTCTACCCAAGTCCTCTATTTCAGGAACATTAGTCGCTGTAAAACCATCTTTAAACAAAATACCGGAAGCCATCACCGGCAAGATGGCATTTTTGGCCCCTTTAACCGCTATTTTCCCGGAGAGGGTCTTTTTCCCGCCCAAACCCTGAATTACAAATTTATCTTTTTTCACTGTATGCATAATACTGTTTTTTTGAATTTTAATCAATCTAATGGTATTATGAAGAACAATGAAAACACACAAAGAAAAACAATATTTTTACACATACGCGTTTGGATTGATTGCGATATTATTGCTATTGCTCGGTTTATTTTACAGGCATAATCAATATGGCGATTTGCGAATTAACTCCCTGGACGATAATTTGTCAATCTTCATTGATAATAAAAAAATTGTCTCTGAACAAGACATTAATCTTAGCTTCAAATTAAAAAACGGCGAACATAGCATCGTCATCTCCAAAGAAAATTTTTGGCCCTGGATAAAAAATGTAGAAATAAAAAGAAAAACGCTTAATGAGATAAGCCCGTTTTTCATCCCGCAAAACACCAGCGGTTTTTTAATTGGGGAAAGTGATTTGGAATACGCGAATATTCTGTCGCGGTTTGAGAAAAATTTAATTTCGGCGGAAGCCCTCAATAAAATCACAAACGCTAATTTGGAGTTAAAATCAAAAATAAAAGCGATTGATTTTTATAAAAATAGAAAAGATGTCGTTCTGGTCGCCTTGCCGGACGGCATATACGCGTTAGAAACCGAAAATAAAAATATCCAAAATTTTCAACCCATTTATAAAGGACAAAATCCATTATTTGTAAAAAAAGACGATAAGTCCATTTATGTTTTGGATGATAATAATTTAATGCTGGTGAATTATTAAATTGATATTCGTTACTAACTGAAAATCTCTTAAAATTTTTTTCAATAAAATGAAAATTTTAACAGTCGTTCCTATATACAGAAACCGTTTTCAAAAGCCGGCTTTGTTTTTTTCCGCTCAATTTTTTCCAATCGGGTCTTTTATTTTTATTCCCTATCCTAAATCCGCCTACCCGGCAAGCCGGAAGAAAAAACCCGGCCTTGTCATTCAAATTGAAGATTTGGAAAAAAAGAAATTTTTTCTGCGAAAAAATAAAATTAAAGTCGCTAAACTAAATAAAAGTTCCATAATTTTTTCATTAGACAAGAAAATTATTTCGGCCATGCGAACCGCTTCCCAAAAAACCGGTTTGCCAATTGAGGAAATCGGGCAAAAACTTTTTCCTAAAAAAATAATTCGCGAAATCAATCAAATTTCTCCAAACAAAATAAACAACTTAAAAGACATTCAAACATTCGCCAATAGATTAACCCCCGCTTTCATCAATAAAAAAATTGGTCGGGGCAAGGCCCCGACCAAAAGCGAAAAGCCCGAAAAATACCGGGGAGTTCAAACAATTGATTCAATTTTGTCCGCGCCCAAAACCAAAAAAACTTCCCTGTATTCTGAAAAACATTATCTGGTTAATGAAATCAGAACTTATTTTGGTGAAAACGCGAAAAAAGGCGTCGGTTCGTTTGGTTTTTATTTAGGTTTTTTTGGTAAAATTCCCAAAGCGATTATTTATCAATATTGGTCGGAAGCCAAACAAAGCCGCCAATCAATTAAAAACCAGCAAAAACTCTTCTGGTGGAAAGTTGGACAATTTACAAAAACTAAAAATGAAAAGCAAAACCTGCCTGCCGGCAGGTAGGAATTAAAAACAACAATTAAAAACAAAAATTATAACGCGGATGGATTTTGGCTTCGCCAAAATCCTTCTTTGGAAATTGAGAATTGAAAATTATAAGGTATAATGGGAGTATGGTAAAAGTTTTACAAAAAGGAGAAAAAGTTTTAAAAGAAACGGCAAAAGAGGTCCCTTTGGAGGAGATTTCAAGCGCAAAAATCGGAAATATAATTTTGCAACTGAAAGATGTGTTAGAAAACACGGAAGACGCAATCGCCTTGGCCGGACCGCAAATCGGAGAATCCTTGAGAATTTTTGTGGTGTCGAAACGAATTTTTGAAGAAGATAGCGACAATGATTATCGCGCGCGCGACCTGATTTTTATAAATCCGAAAATTATAAAACAATCCAAAGAAAAACAATGGCTGGAAGAGGGCTGTTTAAGCGTCCGCGATTTTTACGGAAAAGTTCAAAGATGTAAAAAAGTAACAATCCGCGCGTTCGATGAAAACGGAAAGATATTTTCTTTCGGCGCGAGCGGATTATTGGCGCAGGTCTTCCAACACGAAATTGACCATCTCAACGGAATTTTATTTGACAGCAAAGCTAAAAATATCAGAAAAGAATCGCTCGCCGGCAACAAAAAAAATCCTTCCGTGATTTAAAAGAAACGGTAGATAACCTCATTTCTTATATTATGATTCACAAAATTCAATTATTGACAAACTTTGAAGAAATCCAAAAATTGTATAAATTTATTCAAAGATTTCCTCTTGATTATCCGGATTATTTTCAGTGGCTTGAAAAATGTAAAAGAGAACTCAAGTTAGGTTATAAAAAGGCATTTTATGCTACGAACTCTAATGAGGAGATCATCGGTTCAATAATTTTTCAACCACATAAACAAGAAAACAAAATTTTAGAACTTAAAAATTTAAGAGTAACCTCTTCTTATGAACAGCAGGGATTGGGTTCTTTATTAGAATTTTTAACTGAACTTTACGCAGCTGAAAATGGATTTAAAAGAATTCGAGGTGATGCACATCCAGAAAATCCAGTAATAACATTTATGCAGAAAAGAGGATATAGGATAGAAGCACAGGAAAGTCTTTATACTGCTAAAAAAGAAATAATATTATACAAGGATATTTAAAAATGCGAGCCAGTTTGAGAAACTAAAAAGAAACTTTCTCTCAGAAGAGTTTTTACAACAAATCGAAACAAAACTGGTTTAAGCATATTGAAGTTTTTATGACTAAAAAAGAAAAAATAAATATCGTTTTTTTTGGAACTCCGGAATTCGCGGCGGATGTTTTGGAAGAATTAAAAAAGGGCGGGATTTTGCCGGATTTGGTTGTAACAGCGCCGGACAAACCGGCAGGCAGAAAACTGAAATTAACTCCTCCGCCGGTTAAAATTTGGGCGGATGAGAACAACATCAACACCTTGCAACCGCAAAAATTAGACGGCGATTTTTTGAATCAGCTCAAAAAATTGCCGTCTAATTTTTGCGAGGATTTTTCCGACTGGGATTTATTTTTAATCGCCGCTTACGGGAAAATAATTCCTCAAACGGTTTTGAATTTGCCAAAATACGGAACACTGAATGTCCATCCGTCTTTATTGCCCAAATTCAGAGGCGCCTGCCCCATTCACAGCGCAATTTTGGCGGGAGAAAAAGAAACGGGTGTTTCCATTATGCTTTTAGATGACGAAATGGACCACGGACCGATTTTAGCGCAAAAAAAATTAACGCTCTGGGAAAATTCAATTTCGGAATTGCCGACCGCCAGCGAATTAGAAAAGCAACTGGCTATTTTGGGAGGAAAAATGCTCGCGGATACCATTCCAAAGCGGGTAACTGGAAAAATCAAAGCGCGAGAGCAAAATCACAGGCAAGCCACTTATTGCGAAAAATTAAAATCGGACGACGGATTGATTAATTTCAACGCTGACCCAAAATTAAATTTTAGAAAAATCCGCGCCTTTGACAAATGGCCCCGCGCCCACTTTTTCAAAAGCCCTATTAAAAATAAAATTTCTAACAGGGCAAGCGGAAAAAGAATAATTATAAAAAAAGCCCGCCTTGAAAATGACCAGCTTATCATTGAAAGAATTTTGCCCGAGGGAGAAAAAGAAATTAATTTAAATAACTAACAACAAAATACGAAAAGATAATAATTAAATTTTAATAAACTGCATTTTGTCATTATTTTTTTATTCATCTATTCCAATATTCTCAAGAATTTAAGGATTGTTTTTCCATTTTTAGTCAATTTATGTCTAACAAAATTTAAATCATTTCTTTTTAAAATTAAATTTGAAACAGCCAAACGGCGTGTGTGTTCAGATGCTGTTTTGAAATTAATATTTAATTTTTCAGATATTTCCATAACTGATAATTCGGGTTCTTTTTTTAAAAGTTCCATTATTTGTATTCTGCGATGATTGGCGCCTCCTTTTATAATTCTTTCCAATTGCCTGTATGTTTTTTTATTTTGATAATTTTTATTCATATTTATTTATTTATATTATTGTTAATAAATTTAATTATAATTATAATAAACTATGCTTAAATTCTCAAGAATTTAAGCATAGTTATATCAATGCAGAAAAATAAATTGATTAAATTTGTTTTATTTATAAATTATTCACTACTTCAAAAATTTTAACCATCGCCAAAGTGTCCAGTTCGCAGTACTTTAACAAATTGGTTTTAATTTTATTTTTCTCTTGAAAATCATCTGTTTTTAGCATCTCTTCCCAAGCGGACATCGCCATTGTTCCATCCTGCACCGCCAAATTTTTATAAGAAAGTTCGGGAATCATAACCGGCAAAACTTTTTTAATGGAAGCGCTTCCGTTAGCCCGGGGATGCAAATAATCTTTTTGGAAAATTACTTTCAAATCAAAAACTCGCTTATTCAAATTATCAAAAAACTCTTTATATTCGGAATGCAAAACTCCCAATTCATTATTTCTCGCTTTTTCAAAATCTTGATGCCAAACAATGACAGTACCCGTTTCTCCAAGATTTTCTCGCAAAGATTGAACCAGTCCGGTTGTCGCCCTTTCCAAATCTTCCGCCAAATATTCAAAATGTTTCAAGACCCCCTTTTCATCCAGAAGGTGAAGAGAATATTGAAAAACAACTTGTTGATTCGGTTTATATCCGTCTAAAGAAGGAATTGCTTTTAAAATCGTCTCATAATCCAAAAAGTATAAAGGATATTTTAATCCCTCCAAAGCCATTCTTATATTTTCAGTATTTATCTGAACCTTCCCTACTTTTTGCAATTCCACTTTTATTCTCTGCGGATCAGTCAACTTGAAATCGGCCGGAATATCTTTGGGGTCAAAAATATTATCATCCACCAGTTCTCTCAATTTTTTGCCTCTCAAAATATGAGCGGTGGAATATTCCGGCACTTGAGGATTGAATTTCCGAAAACAATCGCATCTTTGCCCGACGCTTTTATAAAGGCAGTCGCAGGACTTAATTATTAAATCGTCTTTTTCCAGTAATTCCAAGGCGGAATCTATTTGATATTCCACCTCCTCTTTAATTTCCGCTATTTTTTCCGAAACTTCTTCAAAAACAAATAATTTTATCAAATCAAGCTCTCCTTTTCTTTTATATTCCTTATTCAAATGAACAATATAAGATTGGCCGACTTCAATTCCGGAATTTTCCAAGGTAATTTTTTGAAAACTAATGTCTTTAATGTGGTTATGCATCAAATCGGTTTTGATTGAAGAACTGGATTTAACTTCATATAAATCCCAGTTGCCGTTTTCTTCGTTAAATTTCAAAATATCAACTTTTACAAAAAGTCCGCGGTCTGTTTTAAAAGTGGCTTGGAAAATAGTTCCTTTTTTAACCAATTCTTGTTTTGTCTTTTTAAGCAAGTCGCTTTCCGAACCCGCCAAAAACACACCCGCCGGAAATAATTCCCGCGCTTTTTCTTCCACTTCGTATCCGTCAGCAATCAATTTTTGAAGAAAGACGGTAATTTCCCTGCCCGTATATTCAGCCGGCTTTTTCTTTTTTAACCAAAGACATTCCGGACAAATGAGATATTCTTTAAAATCTGTTTTAGTTAGATTCATTTTTATATAAACCCGCCCGAACTTAAGCGAATAAAAAAACGAAAAAAGAGACCTCAACTTAAATTTCGGAGACGGTCTATTTTATCGCTTTGCCTTATTTTTTCATGCGCCTTGGCTTCAATCTGGCGAATTCGCTCCCTAGTTACATTGAACTCCTTGCCTACTTCTTCCAGGGTCCGGCTTCGTCCATCCTCAAGACCAAATCT
>JAGMBS010000039.1 GCA_023129575.1 Minisyncoccota bacterium | reverse complement strand
GGCGGGATTTGGAAAAATTAAAAAAAAATATTTTTTAATTTTTCCAAATCCCGCCGAATATTCGTTGAGGACAAGGGAGCGCTCCGCAGGAGAGCGCGAGCGGGTGACCAAAATTTTTTCTTTTTACATCGGCATTGTCCAGAAGTTTTTTTAAACCAACTTTATCACATCAACAATTTTTTCTTCTCCAACCTCTTTTTCTTCTCCCGTTCGCAAATCTTTTAATTTGAATTTCCCGCTTTGAATTTCATTTTCGCCGACGCAAAGAATATACGGAATGGCTTTTTTGTCGGCCACGGCGATTTGATCTCCCACTTTTTTGTCAGAATAATTTACCGCCACATTTAGTCCGGCCTCTCGCAAGCGGGCCGCCAATTGCTTGGTGTTCTCAATATATTGAAGGCCAAGCGCGCAAATATATAAATCAGTTTTGGATTGATACTCAGGCAACAAATTCCTTGTTTCCAAAAAATCGCGCGTGGTAACATCGCCCATGCCGAAACCAACCGCCGGAATTTTTTCCGCTCCGAAAATATCAAGCAAATCATCGTAACGGCCACCGCCAAACAACGACCTGTTATTTTCAGGATCAATATCAAAAAGTTCAAAGACGATTCCGGTATAGTAGTCAAATCCTCTTATTAAACTTGGGTCAAAAATGATATTTTTAATTCCTTGAGTGTTTAATTTTTTCGTAAGAATTTTAATTTCATTGACGGCTTCTGAATTTATGTTTTCAAAATCGCTAATGTTTTCCGAGTTTAACAATTTTAGAAATTCCGCCGTTCGGTTGTTCAATATCTCCCGCGCCTGTCTTTCAAAGTCATCTTTTTCAATTTTATTTTTTTTATCAATCAATTTTGATAATCGGTAAGATTGTTCGTTGTCCAAACCAAAAAAATTCATTAGGGAATTGGTCAATTTCCGATTGTTTATTTTAATTACAAAATCATCATCTCGCGCCCTCAATTTTTTCATTATTTGATAGCCCAAAGAAATTATTTCAACTTCGGCCTCAATTCCCGCCACGCCGAAAATATCCGCGTTAAGATGCCAATGTTCTCTGACGCGCCCCCGTTGCGGCCGTTCGTAACGAAAAAGATTGGGCAGGGAATACCAGCGCAAAGGCAGGACCAATTCCCGTTTTTTTCTCGCCACCATCCGCGCCAATGAAGGTGTCATTTCAGGCCGCAAAGTTACATTTCGCCCGCCTCTGTCCTCAAAGGAATAAGTTTGCTCGTTGATGATTTCCTCGCCCGATTTGGCTTTGTATAATTCGGTCGGCTCCAAAATGGACGCGTCATATTCTTCATATCCAAAACTCTCCGCCACGCTTCGCATCGCTTTGAAAATAAATTTCTGAATCGCCAAATCTTCGGGATAAAAATCCCGCACGCCTTTATAAGGTTCTGTTGAAACCTGCTTGATAATAGGCAAGTTTTTTTCTTTTTTCATTAATTTATATTTTAATGGAAATGCGAGTAATAGACAAGCCTAATTTTTTATTTCAGACATACTCATGGCATTTTAACCGTTTTTATGGTAATTTATAAAGATGAAAAAAATCTTAATCACATTATCCATATTGTTTATATTCTCCGTCGCGGTTATTCCAACACCAACATCGGCAGACACAAAAGCCGGCTGGACACCCGGTAATTTTTTCTATTTTCTG
>JAGMBS010000038.1 GCA_023129575.1 Minisyncoccota bacterium | reverse complement strand
ACTCAGCCACACCTCCAATATACTTCGTATTGTCGTCCAAAACCAAACAGGTTTTGGAAAAGTGTGGCTTCGCGCTTGCCACCTCACTTTGTTCGGATGAAAAGCAAAGCAGTTTGCTTTTCATCCACTCAGCCACACCTCCAATATACTTTGTACTTTGTATTATTGTTATAAATCTACCATTTTTTTGCTTTTTTGGCAAAAATTCGTTATTATAATGGCATATTTGGCCCTATCGTCTAATGGTTAGGACATCAGCTTTTCAAGCTGGTAATCCGGGTTCGATTCCCGGTAGGGTCACAAAAAGCAACCTCCGAACGCGAAAGCGCGCTAAACGGCTCCGCCAAAGGCGGAGGGTGTGGCAAAAAATGTCGTCGCTGTGCGACGAAAGACGAAAGGGCGGGCAAAGCGAAGCGAGCGGATTTGTCACGAACATAGGGGTTCGTTCCAACTTTTTTGACGAAGGAGGCAATTTCGGAGAAATTGTCGGATGAGGATAAAAAGGTAGCTTGTTTCGTATCTAAAACCCAACTCCGCAAGGGTTCGTTCCAATTATTTCCCTGATGTTTAAAATCTTTCTTTTCTTCTTTTAAAGCGAGAATTTCGCGCATTAGTCCATCTTTCTTTTTTAAATATATCTCTTTCGGAATATCTCCATCCAAATATGTTTCAATTAATTTTTCCAAGCGAAATTCACTCGCTTTAATTCTATCTGAAAGATTTTTAACATCACTTTGCGACAATTGATTTTCTTCTTGTCCGATTTGTTTAATTTTTTCAAGAAGATAATCTGTGTATCTGTCGCAAAGCGAAATTTTTTGAAGCCGTTCCTTTATTTGAGCGACAAGATTTTCTTCTCGCAAATATCCCTGACCGCAATTCCCTTTCTTTTTCGTGCATCTGTAATATCTATACCGACCTCCGCATTTTCCTGTCGCCCATTGAGCGGTGAACATACTATCACATTCCCCGCAACGAAAAATACCGACAAAAGGAAAATTGTGGGCGGACTTTCTTTTTTGCGGTCTGGATCTTGTCGCTAAAACTTTTTGGACGGCTTCAAATAATTTCGGGGAAATAATTGGCGCAAAGTTTCCGTCAAACCATTCTTCTTTATACTTAATAAACCCGAGATATGCCCGATTTGTCAGCATTCGTTTGACGGAAGCTTTGCCAAGTGGCGTTCCTTTGCCGATAGTTATACCGAGAAGCGACAAAAAATCGGCGAGAGAAACTAACCCATGCTTGCCGGTTGCATATTCTTCAAAAGCGCGAACAATCGCCTTGCTCCGAACTGGATGAGGTTCAATATTTCTTGTTTGCCTATTATTAAAATATCCCAAGGGAGCTTTTGTCAGCCACTCGCCTCGCCGAATTTTTTGTCGCATTCCTCGTTTAACATTTTGCGATAAATTGTCCGAATAATATTTAGATTGTCCGAACGCCACTTGCAACATAAAGAGTCCCTGCGGAGTTGGTTCAAACCAAAATGTCGGAAAGCGTAAAGACACGATTTTCTTTTGATCTACCGCGTAAATTATTTTACCGCCATCAATACTATTTCTCGCCAACCTGTCGGGATGCCACGCAAGTATTCCAACCCCATTATTATTTTCCACTTTTTCTATCATTTTATCAAAAATCGGTCTGCCGGGTGTCTTTGCGCTTTTTGACTCTTGAAATTCGTTTAGAATTTCAAGATTTTCTTTTCGCGCGAACTCTCGCAATTCAAAAAGTTGAGCTTCAATACTCATAATTTGTTTGTCGTCTTCTTCCGTTGATTTGCGAGCGTAAAGAAAATATTTTGGTTTGGACATAATTTTGAAAAAATTAATTTGTAATGCAATGGAAAATTGATTTTGAAAAATTATCTTTTAGATACGAAACAAGAGACAAATCCGCTCGCTTCGTTTTGCCCGCTCTTTCGTCGCGCGGCGACGACATTTTTTGCCACACCCTCCGCCTTTGGCGGAGCGATTTAGCGCGCTTTCGCGCTCGGAGGTTGCTTTTTGTGATGAAATTATATCCTTTGGTCGAACTTATTTCAACAAAAAATCAAATGGCAATCGCGGAGCGATTGAAACTTAATCCCACGCTCTACTTTTTCCCTAATTTAAAACCCCGCCTTACGCCCTTTGTCCATCTTAACTCAATTTCAAAAACCGAAAAAACCTTTGGCAAATTTGTCTCCTTTTGGGAGACGAATTTGCCAACCAAAACAAAAAATTTTCTTTGCGATTTTTTTCTTTTTTTCTCGCCCCCCAAATTTTGGAAAAATGGAAAAGAAAATTTTTGTTTTGGTTTCGGACTTATAGCCAGTATTGAATGCTTGGAAATACTGACCGCTTGCCCGCCAAATTAATTAACTTAACCTGTTGAGTTAATCATTTATCAACATAGTATATTATATCATAACATTGCGGTATATTATAACCAACGATATACTGTGGATAATGAAAAATGCAAAAAATGAGTCAATTAAATTGGGAGATAATCTCAAACGAATCAGAACAGAAAAAGGAATGTCGCAGGGCGATATTGCTCGTGCGCTGAAAGTTGATCGCGGTTTTGTTAGTACTATAGAAAACGGAAAAACTAACCCTACACTTGCAACCATTACTAAATTAGCTAAAGCAGTTGGTGTTTCCACCGATGAGCTTTTGAAATAAAATTATTATGTATACAATTAAAATACCTAAAATATTATTTTTGGCATTAGATCTTGCTAGATTTTATAAAAAAAGTTATTACAATACTAATGATTTGGTAAATTTAGCAAATCAATACAAAGAAGATTTAGTCAGACAAAGAGTTGATAAAAAAGATTATAAATATTTAGACGATACAAACTGGGGAGGTTTAAGAGGTAATTTTTCAACTCTCTTAACTTGGAAAGGTATGATAAAAAGAGGAAATGGAATTGTTAGTTACTATGATATCGGTAAAAATTCAAGACTAGAAAATGCAATTCATAAAGGAGAAATAATATTAGATAAAGAAAATTTAACAGCCAATACTACAAATGAAAAATTAGCAGATTTATTGGAAATGGAATCTTGGTTATATAAAGTTAGAGAAAATCAAGCTCATATCAAAGTAATGCTTGATAAGAACCCAGAATTACCATTTGAAAGAGACAATGATGATTATCCAAAAGTATCAGTTGTAAAAACTCCTCAAAATCAATATTTTTTACGAGGAATGCTTAATAATAAAATAAATGAAAATACTTTTGAATTTTGTATATTTAATCTTTGGGAAGGAATAAAATTAAAAAATAGAAATCTACATGTTTTAATTTCTATACCTAAAAAAGATAACTCTTGGGGGAAATTATACTTTATAAAAAATGAGGATCTCTTTGTTAATAAACCTATACTTTTAGATATAAATATAGAAAATAAAAAATGTATAGATAAAAATGGAAACTTTTATAGACTTTATGCTCTTGATGAAATTTCTAATAACTTTTCAAAAGGTTCCGAAAACATAGAAGCTCGCTTGAATTATGAATGGGAAGAAGTCAAAAAAAGAGAAATTGAAGAGGAAACTGATTTTAGAAAAAAGAAAGAGGATGAATTTAGCGTTTTTCTCAATAAATTTCTTAATTGGTCAAAAAATTTTAGAATTGATAATAAAGATGTTGTTGATATTAAAGTATCAAGTTCTGGAGGACCCGATGTAACTTTAGTTTATTCAGGCGGAACAACTCAAAAAATAGAGCTCGAACATGATTGGAAGAATTATTTAGATCATAAACATCACGAAAGCAATGCTTGGTCTAATGTTTGGATTTTTGCTGAGGAGGAGTGGGACAAAAACAAAATTATTAAATTATTTGGAGAATTAAAAAAGAAATACAATGACAGAATACCTAATGTATTTTTATGTTTAGAAAAGAAACAAAGGAAAGTATATAAAGCAAATTGGGACAAACATGAATTTACAGAAATTGATCTTAAATTTTAATATCTTTTAAATTTCTAAATTTAATTAAATTAGCATTTTCTAATTTTTTTAATCTGTCAGACATAATTTTGAAAAATACTTTATCATTTTCAACACTAATACTGCTTCTGTTTAGTTCATGTGCCGCCACAGCTACTGTTCCACTCCCGGCAAAACAATCTAAAATTAAATCATTTTCATTAGTAAAAATTTTTATAAAATGAGAAAGTATTTTTTTAGGTTTCTGAGTTGGATGTTTGGTTCTCTCTTTGCCCATACAAATAGGAGTTTCTATAAAATTGTGCATTTCTCTTTGCCCTAAAAAATTAAAAGTATAAGATATTTTTTTATTATCAAAACCTTTAGTTGCCCACAAAACCGCTTCCGCAGAAGAAAGAAATCCTGTCTTTCTTATTTGAGGGGCAGGATTAGTTTTGTGCCAAATAATTGTAGCATGGTGTTTAAACCCTAAATTTTCATAAATTCTTTTTATATCACTTATATATTCTAATTTACAAAAAATAACTAAATTTCCACTTTCTTTTAATAATGGGGATGTTGCCTGAATCCAATCTTTTGTAAAAATTAAAAAATCTTCATCTTTGAAATAATCCCACTTGCCGAAGTCAGAAGATCTATCTTTTCGTCCCTTTAATTTTTTTGTATTTTTATTTGCTGTATTGTAAGGGGGGTCAACTATAATAGCATCAATTTTCTTTTTTATTTTTGGAATTACTTTAAGGGTATCTCCTAATATTAAGTAGTGTTTTTTCATAATTTTATATTTTTTGAATTCGTGATTTTGCTAATTTATAATATTCTTTATCTAATTCTGTCCCCATATATTGTCTTTTTAATTTTTTAGCTACAATCGCTGTGGTTCCAGAACCAATAAACGGATCAAATATAAGATCTTTTTCATTTGAGGTTGCTAATATAACTCTTTCAAGTAGCCACTCTGGTTTTTGTGTTGGGTGAACTCTTTTCCCACCAGCTGTTTTTCCTTTAGGCCAAATAGATCTCATTTGTTTACCTCCATTTATTTCCTTCATTTCTTTATAATTGAAAAGATTTTTTTTATTTTTTCTTGCCCATAAAAAATTTTCATGGTCAGCAACAAATCTTGTGCAAGATAAATTTGGAGTTGCATCCGTCTTATGCCACAAAATTTCATTTATAATTTCAAATCCTATTTTGTCCATTAAATATCCTGTTAAATAAATATTATGGTAAGTTCCTGCAACCCATATAGCACCATCTTTTTTTAAAATTCTAAATGCTTCAGTTAGCCATTTTCTTGTAAAATCTTCATATTCTTCTTTTGTAAATTTATCCCAACCGCCTTTGTTTGTGTTTAAATCTTTTCCACCAGTTTTTGCAAACTTCATTTTAAAATTACTTTTACTTAAATTATAAGGAGGGTCTGCAAAAATTAAATTTATAGATTCCGTGTCAATATTTTTCATAACCTCAATACAATCTTCGTTATAAATTTTATTTGGTAAATATTTTTTTGATATTCTTTTTGTTTCTTGATTTAAATTTATCTGTATATCTGGACAATAATTTTTATCTTTTATAATATCAATAACAACCCCCTGAATATCAAATTTTGTTTTTTTATCAATAATAATTGGATTAAATTTTTTATTTGCGGGTTGCAAACGGATATAATTCTTTTCTTTATAAAACTTTTTCAGTGTTGTCTCACTATTGTCTATTAAAGCAATGATTTTTTGTCCATTCTCTGCTGTATTTTGTTGTTTAATTAAAACGATATCGTTATCTCTTATGTTTTCTTCTATCATACTATTACCGCTTACTCGCAAAGCATAAACTTTCCCAAAAAGAGGAAGTTGTTTTTGTCTAATGGCAATAGTTTCCCTTTCCACCATTCTTTCAATTGGTTGCCCAGCAGAAATCATTCCAAGCAAAGGAATTTTTACCATTTCTTCAGGTTCAATAAATTTGATACTTCTTCTTTGGTTTTTCTCTTTTTGCAAATAACCTTTGCTTTCTATTGATTCTATATGTTGATGAATTGTTGAAATAGATTTTAATTTAAAATACTTTCTCATTTCTTCTAATGAGGGAGCAAATCCTTTTTTTGTGGTATAATCCACAATGAAGTCAAAAATTTGTTTTTGTCTTTTGGTTAACATTAAATTCATTATAACAAAAATACCGAAACTAAACCGAATATATTTGTGGATAACTTTTTTTAATAAATTATAAAAAATCGAAACAAAAATTATTAATCAAAATAAAAAATTGTTTGAGATTGCTAAAAAAACTAAAAAAGTTGTTGGGAAAATTTAATTAAAATAAATTATGAAAATTACTGAGATCGAGGTTAATAATTACAGGCTTTTAAAAAATTTCTCAATTATTTTAGAGAAAGATTTATCTTTAATTATTGGCAAAAATAACACAGGAAAGACATCACTTTTACATATTTTACAAAATTTTTTGTGTACTACTTCAAATGTTTTTAATTTTGAAGATTTTAGTATTAAGTTTCAAAAGACAATTATTGAAAAAATTAAATCTAAAGAAGAAATAAAAGAAGACAATTACGAAAATTTAAAGATAGAGCTAAAAATTATTATAGAACGCAAGAATGATGACAATCTATCTAATATTTCTGATTTAATTTTGGATTTAGATCCAAACAATAAAACTTTACTCCTATCTTTTGAATATGTTCTTGATTTTGGTAATTTCAATAAATTAAAAAATGATTATGAAAATCATCATCTAGAAAATCTAATTGAATTTTTGAAAAAACATCACAAAGCTTATTTTACGATTAAGAGGAAGGTTGTCGACATTAACGATGAAAGTAATTTTATAGAAATAGAAGATTCCAAAATTCAAAAAATTATTTGTGTTCAAACTATTTCTGCCAAAAGAGATGTTTTGAATGAGGATGGCGACAACCAAAAAAATAACAAAACATTATCAAAACTATCGTATAAATACTTTAAACCTTTTGAGAATTCACAAGCATCTGATATTATCGACTTACAAAAAAAACTTATTGAAACAGACACTAATCTGTCAATTTCATATCAGAAGATATTTGAAAAAGTCACCGAAGATCTTGAAAAATTTAGTTATAACGGATCAAAAATTCTTGTTAAATCTAATTTTCAAGAAATAAACATTTTAAGAGAAAATACTTCAGTGACATACGATGAGGATGGTTATCATCTTCCTGAAGATTACAGCGGATTGGGATATATGAATTTGTTTGCAATGATATTTGAGTTACATATCATTTTTGATGAATTCAAAAAAACACATCGAGAATCAGAATCTGCCGATATTAATCTGCTTTTTATAGAAGAACCTGAAGCTCATACACACCCACAAATGCAATATGTTTTTATTAAAAATATTAAGCAATTTTTAGAGAAAAATAAGGATAACCTAAACTTACAAACTGTTATCACTACTCACTCGTCTCACATAACATCACAAAGTGATTTTAACGATATAAAATATTTTTTGAATAATAATAGACAAGTTGAAGTTAAAAATTTATCAGATTTAAAAAGTGAGTACGGAAATAGTGAAGAAGAAAAAGCAAAATTTAAATTTCTGAAACAATATTTAACTTTAAATAGAGCCGAGTTATTTTTTTCGGATAAAATTATTTTTATTGAAGGCGATACAGAAAGAATTTTATTACCTGCGATAATGAGAAAGTTGGATATAGAAAATAAAGAAACACCAAACTATATCCCACTGCTATCACAAAAAATTTCAATTGTTGAAGTTGGAGCTCACTCCAAGTCTTTTGATAAGTTCCTTGAATTTTTGGAAATCAAAACACTTGTTATTACTGATTTAGATTCTGTAAAACCAAATGCAAATGGCGGTTCTTGCCGTGTTTCGGAGGGAACAAACACCAGCAATATATCAATAAAGCACTTCTTAACCGATGATTTTCAATCTCTAAAAAATTTACCAGAAAAAGATAAAATTATTTCAAGAAATGACACAAAAATATATATTACTTATCAAATAGAAGAAAATAGTTATCATGCAAGAAGTTTTGAAGATTCTTTTATCTCTTTGAATTTACAGTTCATAAAAAATAATAAGGATAATTTCAACAGTTTGCAAAATAAGGGAAAGTTAGATGGATCTTCTCTAGATTATTTTGATATAGCAGATTTTTGTATCAAGAAAAAAACAGAATTTGCAACAGATATATTATTTTATTCCAATGAAGGTTTTACCAACTGGAAAATTCCGTCATATATTAGTCAAGGATTATTATGGTTGATGAAAAATTAAATTCTATAGAGCAAATTGAACAGCATATCCAAGCAAAGAATAATTTTGTTTTAAATGGAGGTGCCGGTAGCGGAAAAACCAGTGCTTTAATGGATGTACTTGATTTGTTATGCAAAAAAAATCCTAAACACAAAATTGCTTGTATTACCTTTACTAATGTTGCGGCTAATGAAATTACAGGCAGAATGTCCAATAAAAACATAAACTTAAAGGCTTCTACAATTCATGATTTTTTATGGGATATAATTAAAAATTATCAAAAAAATCTAAAACAAGTTTTATTGGAATTGATAAATTCTAATGATATTAGTTATAGTGGCGAAGAAAAACTTACTGATAATTGGTTTAAAGATCGAACCATCGATTATAGAGAATGGAGAAAGATAGAAGAAGGAATTATTTCACACAATGAAGTTTTACAATTAGCAAATAAATTATTCAAAGACTTTCCTTTGCTTAGAAAAATCTTAAAAGATAAATATGACTTTATTCTTATTGATGAATATCAAGATACAGAAAAACAAGTTATAGAAATTTTTCTTAATTATCTCCAAAAAGAAAACGATTCTCTCATAACTGGACTCTTTGGAGATTCTATGCAATCTATTTATGACAAAGGAATTGAAGATTTGCAAGAATATATAGATGACGGAACCGTAAAAGAAGTACCGAAAGAGGATAATTGGAGATGTGCTAAAAGTGTTATAACTCTGATAAATAAAGTGAGAAATGACGGATTGCAACAAGAACCTGCGGGAGAAAATTTGGAAGGAAAAATTACTTTTTTATATAGCAATAAAGATCAAGTAAACATTGAGGAAATTAAACAACGAGAAGTATTTAATGATTTTGATTTTAGTAATTATCAAGAAAACAAAGAACTGTATTTGACTCATAAATTAATCGCAAGACAATTTGGTTTTGAAAATCTATTGAGCAATTATGAATATAAAGAAAATTTAACAAGTGATAATCCCGACAGATTAGCTAAACATTTATTTAAAATACAGGGAATCATTCTTCTCTATAAGAATAAGAAATATAATGAATTTATTAAAAAGACCGATTATAAAATTTTAAAAAATAGTGATTTACAAACTTTGAAAGATAATATTGATAAACTTGAAGATTGTTCAGAAAAGACGATAGAAGAAACAATAAACTTTGCTGATAAATTGGGGATAGTAGAAAAAGATGATAAATTACAAAACTTTATTTCTGAACATGAAGAGCAATATAATAAGGTAAAAGATTTGTCCTACAGTGAAGTCATAAATCTTTTTGAATATAGAGACGAACATTCGCCATATTCAACTCAACATGGTGTAAAAGGAGCAGAATTTGAAAATGTTTTTGTTATTCTTAATAATGGCAGATGGAATCAATATAATTTTTCTTATCTTTTCGAAAATCGTAATGATAAAGAATCTATTGTAAATAGAACTAGAAAAATATTTTATGTTTGTTGTTCAAGAGCAAAAAAGAACTTGGTAGTTTTTTACCATAATCCAAGTGAACAGGTGCTAAGTCAGGCAAAAGAATGGTTTGGTGAGAAAAATGTTGTAGAAATTTAATAAAAGATTTTAAAAATATGAATGCTAAATTTTTTCATTTTTTCAAAAAAAGTATATGAAAAAATGAAACAATAAATAGCCAATTTAATTTATGAACTACATAATTTTAATTTTAGTGGCAATCGGGGGAATTATTGTTGGGAGTTATTTGGGCACGCGGAAGCGGGGCAGTTTGATTTTTGGGCAGAGCAAAAGGAAGCGAGAAAATAAAGCAAAGATTTTGGGATTTTTGCAAAATAATGAGAAAATAACAAATAATGATGTTGAGAAGTTGTACGGGGTTTCGCATGCTACCGCTGAAAGATACTTGGACCAATTGGAAAAAAACGGAAAATTAACGCAACACGGCAAAATCGGGCAAAATGTTTTTTATACATTGAAATAATAATTTTTTGAGTGATTAACTCAACGGGTTGAGTTAATCATTTTCAAAAAATAAAACACCTCAATTGAGGTGTTTTATCTGGTAGGTGTTGCTTTTCAATCGCTGTTTTTTAAAATACCTTTTTGATCTGTTTGTCATATTAGCATTATCTCTTTTCAAGCAAGCTCTATTGAAATTAAACAACTTTTCCATTTACCTTTTTCTTCTTTTTACTTTTTCTCTTTGAGATAAAGCACTGGCAGCAGTTATTTTGGCTGGTGTTCCAGTTTTTTTGCTTCGCAATTGTCTTGAAGCAACTTTTGCAACTCTTAAACTTGTCTTTTTCTTTGCCATAATGTTTATGTTAAATTAAATTTTAATAATTAAGAACTCGACCCTATTCTTGATACAATATTATATCATCATTTGTAAAATTTTAGTTATGATGTGGATAATTTTTTATAAAATCTGTTAATATATAAATATGCAAGAAAATCAAAATTTGGGAAATAAGACAACGGGAGAAAATCCTGTTTTGGCTGAGCCGAAATTGGAGGCGATTGAATCTGTTGTCGAAGTTGCGGAGAATGACGGACAACCTGAAAATTTGGCGGAGATAGTCGCGGATTCTCCCACTTCTGCTAAAGTTGAGGAAAACGCGGAAATTGTTGAACCTGCGACAGAACCACCAGAGCAAAAAGTTGAAGAGACTGCTTCGTCCCTCGCAGAGACGAACAAAACGAAAATTGAAGAAGCTGGACTGCTTCGTGAACTCGCAGAGACGGACGAGAAAGAAATTCCCGCTCAACCACAAACTAAAATCATTGAGAAAATTATTTACAAAACTGATCCTAATTTTGTTCAAAAATTGTTGATCAAAGCACGGGCAAAAATTCAGGAGCGGAAAAGGAAGAAATTGGATAAAATAATGGCGTTGTTTGACACTCAACCCGAGATCTCAAATTCAAAAATTCAAGCGTTATTCAGAACCACCAAAAGAAGCGCGACCAGATACCTAAATATCTTGGAAAAGAAACAAAAGATAACTCAAATCGGAATAACTGGCAGAGGCGTTAAATACATCAAAAAACAGTGATTTTTTTCAAAAATCGCCAGATTCTTGAAAGGACAAAGGGGACAAATACACCATTTGTCCCCTTTGCGATTAAAGCCCCGCAAAACGAAGTTTTGCGGGGCTTTAATCTATTTTGGGAGCTTTTTTGTGTGCGGTGTGGCGGGTGGGGCAAACACAAGTCAAATAGTGTTTCAATTTCTTTTGTTTTCGGGAGTGAACGAATTATATAAAATACATTGCCAAAGGCAATGTATTTTATATAATAGAGCGAGCGACGGAAACAAAAGAAATCGAAACTTCTGCTTAGAAAAAACCTACAGCGAAGTTATGAGCCGAAACCAAAACAAAAATTTTCTTTTCCGTTTGTTCACCCTGTTAAACAAGATTTGACTTCTCGTCAAATCTTAACTTTATTTTAAAAAAATAAAGTTGTTTAACAGGGGAACAAAATTTGGGGGGCGAGAAAAAAAGAAAAAAATCGCAAAGAAATTTTTTTTGTTTTGGTTGGCGGGTTTGCTCCCGCAGGGGCAAATCCGACAAGGTTTTTTCGGTTTATTGAAATTGAGTTAAGGTGGACGGAGGGCGTAAGGTGAAGTTTGGAATTACCACGCGCGCGGAGCGTGAGATTAACTTCCAATCGCTCCGCGATTGTCGTTTAAGTTCGTGTTGAAATAAGTTCGACCAAAGGATATAATTTCATCACAAAAACAGCAATTCATATCAAACACTATGAAAAATTTTAGGGATTGGTTTAAATTAAAAACAAAAATAAATAATGGAAATAAAATTATTTATTTTCACGAAAGAGAGCTTTGGTGGATTAACTTGGGCGTAAATGTGGGTAGTGAACAAGACGGCGTAGGATATAAATTTTTAAGGCCTGTTGTTATTATAAAAAAATTTAATAAAAAAATTTTTTGGGGTATTCCTTTAACCACAAAAGACAAAAAAGGTTTATTCTATTATCATTTCAATTTTAAAAATAAAAAAGAAATAGCGGAAATATCCCAGTTAAAATTAATTGATTCAAAAAGATTGGTTACCAAAATGGGAACTTTGGATAAAGATAATTTTGATAAAATAAAAAAAATCACACGAGATTTTCTTGAGTGATTTTTTTACTTGTATGCCGAGACAAAATCTCGGACGAGGCCGAAGCCATTGTGAAGTCTCTATTATATATCAACCCACTTTTAAAAGTCAAGTAAAATTGTGAAAATCTTATCTATTGAAACAAGTTGTGATGAAATTGCTATCAGTATTTTAGAAATTAAAGATATTTTTAAATAATATAAAAACCATGCAAAACATACAAAAAATAAGAAAGTTGCTAAATAAACTTTTTGATTATTATAATCAACAATTTCCGTGCAAAAAACATTCTTTCAAAAAAGTATTTTATAGTATTTTGATTATCGTTCTTGCTGCAATTTCATTATTTTTATTTCCAGAAAAAAGCCAACAAAATATTTCTTTATGTGATGAAGCACAAAAATCTGAAATCAAGGTAGCATCTTTTAATATCCAAGTATTTGGCAAAACAAAAAGAGAAAAAGAAGATGTAATGCAGGTACTGAAAAAAATTGTTCAAGAATTTGATATCGTGTTTATTCAGGAATTGAGAGATGCAAAAGAAGAAACCGCTTCTTATTTTCTTGATGAAATAAACAAAGATTTCAATTTTCCTAAATTTGCCTTTATTAAAAGCGAAAGGTTAGGTAGGACGAGTAGCAAAGAATCCTGTGCCTATTTTTACAATACTTGCCAAATAGAATTTTTAGAAAAAACTGATTATGTTTTTTCAGATATAGATGATATTTTTGAAAGAGAACCTTATATCGCTTCATTCAGAAGTAATAATTTTGATTTTACTCTCGCAGGAATTCATATCAAACCAACTGATGCAAAAGCGGAAATTGCATATTTAGACACGGTTGTTAATTCAATTTTAGATAAAAATCCGAATGAAAAAGATGTAATTATTATGGGAGATTTTAATGCTGATGGTAGTTATTTTAATGAACTGAATGATTTTAACCCTTTCAAGTCGCTCAAATACAATTGGATAATCACAAATGATATGGACACAATGACTAAAACCGGATGGACATATGACAGAATAGTATTGTTGGGAGACACTCTTAACAGCGAATATATATTAGATAGCGCCAGCGTTTTTTATTTTGATAAAGAATATGGAATTTTTGATTTTGATTTTATTATAAAAATTTCAGACCATTATCCAATATATGCGATATTTAGAACAGATTTGAATGATGATGATTAATATGAAAATCTTATCTATAGAAACAAGTTGTGATGAAACTGCTATCAGCATTTTGGAAGCTGAAAGTAATTTTAATGATGAAAAAAATCCGCCAAAATTCAAAATTTTGGCGGATAATTTAATCTCACAGGCGGATATTCACAAAAAATACGGCGGGGTCTTCCCCGCTCTCGCCAAACGAGAACATAGCAAAAATCTTGTCCCCCTTCTCGCTAAAACCTTAACAGAATCCAAACTTAGTACTCCGACTACTAAGTATTCACTTAGTAGTCGGAGTACTAAGTTGATTAAAGAGACTTTGGAGCGAGAGCCGGAACTTTTGGAGCAATTTTTAAAATTCATACCAACAATTGAAGTTCCGGCTATTGACGCTATTGCTGTTACCCAAGGCCCCGGACTGAAACCCGCGCTGTGGGTGGGAATTAATTTCGCCAAGGCCTTAAGTTTGGTTTGGAATAAACCGCTTATTCCGGTTAATCATCTGGAAGGACACATACTCGCTTCGCTCGTAAACGAAAAGTGCAAAACGAAAAAGGAAAAATTAAAAAAAGTTCAATTTCCAGTTATCGGGTTGCTTATTTCCGGGGGACACACAGAATTGATTTTGATGAGAGGTTGGATGCGGTATGAAAAAATTGGGCAGACCAGAGACGACGCGGTCGGCGAGGCCTTTGATAAAGTCGCCCGAATGTTAAATCTTCCCTATCCCGGCGGTCCCGAAATCTCAAAATTAGCCGAAATTGAGCGAAAATCATTGAGTACTCCGACTACTCAATTGAGTAGTCGGAGTACTCAATGGGGTGATATTGAAATTAAATTGCCGAGACCGATGCTCCATACCGCTGATTTTGATTTTTCTTTTTCAGGATTAAAAACCGCGGTTTTATATTTGGTTAAAAAACTGAAAGTCAAAAACAACTGGGAGGATTTGCCGATTGAAATCAAACAAAAAATTGCCCGAGAATTTGAAGATGCCGTTATTGAAATCCTGCTCAAAAAATCTCGGTCAGCGATTAAAAAATATGACGCCAAAACATTGATTTTAGGCGGAGGCGTAAGCGCTAACCGCCAAATCCGCCACATCTTTCAATCACCTATTAGTACTCCGACTACTAAGTTGGAAGTTTTAATGCCCGAGTTAGAATTCGCGACCGACAACGCCGTGATGATTGGAGTTGCCGGGTATTTTAGATATCTAACGGAACAAAAAGAAAACCAAAAAAATAGCGGGCAATCGCTGAAAGCGATTGCCCGCCTTAATAACCTTGAAGCGGATGGAAACCTTAATTTTGAAACAGCCAATAAAAAATTACCGCCGCCACCGCTACCCAAAAAGGCGCGGAAGTAATTAAACCGCTTGCCACCCCCCGGCAACAACCTAATCCATCGTCCTCTTCCCCCAATTCCCTGACAAGAAATAAATTCATTATTGCCTCCTTCCTTGTTTTGTTGATTTCTGAATTAAAAAATGATAGTATCATTTTTAATACTGGTATCTATATTACCGGCATTAAAAGTGAGGCGGTCTTTGTTTCTTTGAGATTGCCTCTTTTTATTATAATCGTCTGACAATTGAATACCATACCGAGTAGCCACATATTTTACCGACAAAGGAAAATTAATTCCACGAATTTGCCGTATAAAATCAAAACAATCTCCTCCCGCTCCACATCCGAAGCAATGCCAAAATTGTTTGTGTGTAATAACAACAAATGAAGCGTGTTTCTCTTGATGAAAAGGGCATAATGCCACAAAATAATTTGAACCTCTTTTAAAGAGTTCAACGCCCTCGTTTTGAATTATCTCTTCAATTGACAAAGTTTCTTTTATCAACCAAATAAATTCCCGAGTAAAATACATATTCACATCCTCCTTCCTTGTTTTGTTGACAAAATTGGAAAACCAATAACAAACTGCCCAAATTATATCCTATTCAAGCAAAAAGTAAAGCGTAACAAAAACACGAAACAAGTTTCTCCACCTCCGCTTCGCTACGGATAAATACTCCTAAAGTCGTATTTATCCAAACAGACTTTCGGAGCCCGAGCAAAGTCAGGGCCCGACACCACTTTCAAAATATAATTATTGAAGTTTTTATAATAAGATTGTATTTATAATTTTAATTAGTGAAAATAAATAATGAAAGTGGTGTCGGGTATTGAGTGAGGGCGAGAAGGAACAAATTTTTTTCAGACCCACAGGGAGAAAAAAATATTGTGTTCTGTTTGGGGAAAGCTTGTTGAAGGTTTTTGTGCAAAATTTTTTTGGAAAAGATGTTTTGTTTATGCTATTATAAATAAATGCATCAGAAATTTCTAAAACCCTATAATCCTCAAGAAACCGAGCAAAAAATTTACGAACTCTGGGAAAAGAGCGGTTTTTTTAATCCCGACAATTTGCCGAGCAGGCATCAGCAACCGTATTCCGTGGCCCTGCCCCC
>JAGMBS010000037.1 GCA_023129575.1 Minisyncoccota bacterium | reverse complement strand
AATGCCTGTTCTGACGGGATAACTTCATTTTCTCCGTGAAAAATTTTAACCAACTCGCGCGCCAATTTCATTTTTAAGTCCTTGGGATTGACAGTTCCGTCTTTAATTTGAATTCTTATTTTTTCAATTTCTTCCATCGGCATATCCGTAATCAATTCAAAAGTATTGGCGATAAAACCGTCCGGCCATGACATAATTGCTCCATAAATATCTTGTGGTTGCTGGTCTAAAAAAACGGCATTTTCTTCCGTCTTGCCCATTTTTTTACCGCCCTCGTCCGCCAATAATTTTAAAGTAAGTACAAATTTTTCTTTTTTGTTTATCGCTTTTTGCAAATCTCGGCCACACATCATATTAAACATTTGGTCGTTTCCGCCCAGTTCCAAATCAACATTCAACGCGACCGAATCATAAGCTTGCGCTAAAGGGTATAAAAATTCATGCAGATAAATCGGTTTTTCGTCTTTGAGCCGTTTTTCAAACATATCTCTTTTCAGCATCCGTTGCGCTGTGAAATGAGAGGCCAATTCAATTAAACTTTTGAACGGCAAATTATCATTCCAGTCGCTATTATATAAAATTTCAGCCGGATTATCTCCTTCAAAATTCAAAAACATCTCCGCTTGCTGTTTATAATTTTTACAATTTTCCAAAATCTGTTCCCTTGTCATTGTTGGGCGAACCGCCGTCTTATCCGTCGGGTCGCCAATCAGAGCGGTAAAATCACCCACTAAAAAAATCACTTTATGGCCAAGTTTCTGAAATTGAGCCAATTTATTTATTTGAATGGCGTTTCCAATATGCAAAGAGAGCGCGGTCGGGTCAAAACCGCAATAAAGTTTGATCTGTTTGCCCGACAGCAATAACTCTTTTAATTTTTCTTTGTCCGGGAAAACTTGTTCCACTCCGCGAGTTAAAACACTCTCTATTGTTTTCTCATCCGTATTTATTTTCATATCCGCCATTATATCACAAAGATTAAATTAAGAAAAAGGCAATTGAGGTTGATTTTTGAGCGAATTTGGTTTATTATACAGTTTAGTTAGTTCTTGTGTTTTGTTTTTATTGTTTGTCATTTTTTTAATTTTTTAGAAAAAGGAGGTATTTTTATGATAAAAAAATTAGAATTGCGAAAACTTTGTCCAAAATTTCGTTTTACGCGCAAAAACCTCACTCGGGGGAAAATAAAAAAGCATAGCAAAAGTTCTAATGCTCTATCTGCAAACCCCGATTGCAACTCGCAAATCAAACAAACATTAAGATTTTTAGGGTAGATAATTTTATTGTCAAAAAAACCCTGTATTCGCATTTTGCGAATACAGGGTTTGATTTTTTGAGCTTAGAAATTGGAAATTAGGAATTAGAAATTTTCTAAATTCCTTCTCCTCTTAATTCCTCCACAATTTTCTTGGCTCTACGGGAAAGTTTGGACGGCAATTTTATATTTATTTTAATCAATAAGTCCCCTCTACGATTTCTGCCAGTTGGCACTCCTTTTTCTCGAACTCTCAAAATTTCTCCATGAGTAACTCCTTTGGGAATTTTGACTTTAATTTTTCCATCCAATGTCTCCACGATATATTCCGCTCCCAATAAAGCGTCGGATAATTTCACGCCCAAGTTCATCGCCAAATCGGCGCCTTCCTTTTTGAAATAAGAATGGGGAGTTACATGAATTTTCACATATAAATCGCCCGCCACGCCTCCCGCAATTGCTTCGCCCAGCCCCGTTAAACGCAACATCTCGCCGTTATTAATACCGGAAGGTATCTTAATATCTATAGCGCTTTGTTTGCGGCTTATGCCTAAGCCATGGCAAACCTTGCATTTTTCTTTCGGTGTTTTGCCTGCCCCCCGGCATTTGTCGCAAATTCGCTCGCTGGAAAATGAACCAAAAAAGGATTTTTTTGTTTCGTATATCTTTCCATTTCCGTTGCAGGCCGGACAAGTTTCCAATGAAGTCCCTTTTTTGGCCCCGGTCCCGCCGCATTTATCGCAAGAAGAATTTTTTGTGATAAGCACTTTTCTCTCAACTCCAAAGATGGAGTCCGCGAAAGATATTTGTATGTCAATGGAAATATCACTGCCTCTTTTTGTTCGGCCGGCTCTGCCTCCAAAAAAATCTCCAAAAATATCGCCCAGATCAAAATCAAATCCCTGGGCTTGCCCTTGTCCAAATCCGGAAAAACCCTCCCAGCCGGCATTGGCCCCGGCGCCGCCGCCATTTCCGCCAAACACTTTGCCGTAGGCGTCATATTCAGACCTTTTTTTGTCATCAGAAAGAATCGCGTAGGCCTCGCTGGCTTCTTTAAATTTTGTCTCGTCGCCTCCTTTCTTGTCAGGATGGTATTTATGAGCTAATTTATGAAAGGCCTTTTTAATTTCCGTTTTGGAAGCACTTTTGTTTATCCCCAAAATTGTATAATAATCTTTTGCCATAAAAAATAGAAATTTAAAAAAACCAATAATCTATCTTTGTAATAATACTCGCATTTACAACCTTTTGCAAATCTTTTTGCGCGCCAAAACTTGACTATTTTGAAAATATATGATAATCTTTTCGACAGATTGTAAAAAAATAATTTTTATTTATTTATTGAAAATTTAATAAAAAGGAGGAATGAAATATGGATAATTCCCAACCAAAATGTCCGGAGTGTGGTTCTGAGTTAGAACCGATTTATTACCGGCCTCAATTTTTGCTCAATTTTGAGCAATGGTCGGCGGTTCGAGCCGGTGATTATTTTTGCCCGAATCGCGAGTGTCCGGGAATTAGAAAAGTGGCCGCTCACATAGACAAAAAGGGGCGCTGCTGTTTTTTTGAAGAAGAACTAAAAGGCGCTAATCACAAATAAATTTAATAATTTATTTAATATGCAAAATAAGAAAGGGGGTTTATTATGGAAAAAGGAAAATGGTTCTTAAGTTTTTTACTTGAAGTATGCAGTGTTAGTAGTATAGGTGAAACTATGGGAGAACTTGTTTGTTTTCCACAACAGGTAAAAATTCATCTCCTCTCTGCTTCTAACGAAATAGAAGCAACTAGACAAGCTAAAGCGCTATGGTCCATCAGAGATAATAATTTCATTCCTTCTGAATTTTGTGAAGAAATTAAACAAAGTAATGATTTAAAATTCCTCAATCCAAAAATTGTTTATGAGGGAGTGAATTTTGAAAAAGCTCTTTTTTAGGTGCAAGATGCATAACCAAAACGGGTTAAGAAAATTATAATTTTCTTAACCCGTTTTTTTATTGTTTATAAAATGTTTTTGCAGTTATTTTGATTTGTTGTTTGAATCGTCTTTTTTACCCTGCCCGTCCGCAGGATTAGGGTCTTGTCCGTCTTTATTTTCACCATTTTTGTCCTCATCATCCGCCGGTTTATATTCGGCGTCACGAACATTGCCCTCTCGCTTGTCCTCCGTAGCTTTAGCGGAGGAGGACTCTTCTTTCATCTTTTTCATAACTTCCTCGCCAATTTTTTGCGTCGCGGTTGATAATTCTTCCGTTCCTTTTTTAATTGCTTCCGCATCTTCCCCATCTTTTATTTTTTTCAATGCTTCTATTTTTTCACGAACATCTTTTTTAATTTCCTCCGAAATTTTGGCTTCATTTTCTTTAAGCGCTTTTTCAGCGGTATAAATAAGTTGCTCGGCGGAATTTTTAATTTCAATTCCCTCTTTTTTCTTTTTATCGTCCTCGGCGTGAAGTTCCGCGTCCTTTTTCATCTTTTCAATATCGGCGTCTGAAAGCCCCGAACCAGCTTCTATTTTGATTGACTGCTCTTTCCCGCTCGCTTTATCTTTTGCTTTCACACTCAAAATACCATTGGCGTCAATGTCAAAACTGACTTCAATTTGAGGCACTCCTCTGGGGGAAGGAGTAATGCCTTCCAAAATAAAACGCCCTAAACTTTTATTGTCCCGCGCCATTGACCGTTCGCCTTGAATGACATGAACTTCAACCGACGGCTGGTTATCGGCGGCGGTTGAAAATATCTGCGATTTTGAAGTTGGAATAGTGGTATTTTTTTCTATTAACTTTGTCGCCACGCCCCCCATTGTTTCAATTCCCAGGGAAAGCGGAATAACATCAAGCAAAAGAACATCTTTAACATCGCCCCCCAATATCCCCGCCTGAATAGCCGCGCCGGTCGCCACCACTTCGTCCGGATTGATGGATTGATTTGGTTCTTTGTTAAATAATTCTTTTACCGCTTTTTGGATGGCCGGCATACGGGTTTGTCCGCCCACCAAAATAACTTCGTCAATGTCGGCAATTTCAAAAGGAGACGCTTTTAGCGCTTTTTTGGTTATTTCAAGCGCTTTTTCTATATATTTATTGGCTAATTCTTCTAATTTCGCGCGCGTCATTTTTAAAAGCAGATGTTTTGGACCGTTGGCATCGGAAGTGATAAACGGAATATTTATTTCTGTTTCCGTCGCCGTGGAAAGTTCCAATTTGGCTTTTTCCGCCGATTCATCCAATCTTTGAAGCGCTAACGGATCGTTGCTGACATCTATTCCGCTGTCTTTTTTAAATTCAGCGATAATCCAATTTATAATTTTTCTGTCAATATCCCGGCCTCCCATATGGCTGTCTCCGTCAGTGGCTTTTACTTCCACCGTATCGTCGCCCACTTCAAGCACGGAAATATCAAAAGTTCCGCCGCCAAAATCAAAAACCACTATCTGTTGGTCATTTTTCTTATTAAAGCCATAAGACAAAGCCGCGGCGGTCGGCTCGTTAATAATCCTTTTGACATCCAAGCCGGCAATCTGCCCGGCGTCTTTGGTCGCTTTTCTTTGGGAGTCGTTAAAATAAGCCGGAACCGTGATAACCGCTTCCGTAATCGTCTCGCCCAATTTAGCTTCGGCGTCGGTTTTGAGTTTTTGAATAATCATCGCGGAAATTTCTTCGGGACGATAATTTTTGTCCCCCATTTTGATTTCTACTCCGCCCGTTTCTGATTTGTTTATTTCGTAAGAAACGGTTTTTTTATCCTTTTGGACTTCCGCGTCGTCAAATTTATGGCCGACAAATCTTTTGATGCCGGAAACCGTATTTTGCGGATTGGTAACCGCTTGCCTTTTCGCCAATTGCCCCACCAATCTTTCTCCCGTTTTTGAAATAGCTACCACGGACGGAGTTGTCCTGGATCCCTCGGCATTTTCAATAATCTTGGCTTCGCCAGCTTCAATTACCGCCATCGCTGAATTTGTTGTTCCTAAATCAATTCCTAAAATTTTTGACATAATGTTTATTGTTGATTAACTTTTAATTTTTATTAAATAACTTGAAAAGTTTAATCTCTTTAAAAATTTCAAAATCCAAATTATTCCAAATTATTCAAATCAAATCCAAATGTTAAAATCTAAACTTTTTGACATTTGGATTTTGGATTTCATTTGGAATAATTTGGATTTTGAACTTTGGAATTCATTTCTACATACTCTCCCACTTTAACCTTTGCCTCTCTTATCACTTTGTCGTTTAACATATATCCTTTTTGCAAAACCTCCATTATTATATTCTCATCTTTTTTATTTTCAACTTGGACGGTTTCAACCGAGTGATGAAATTTCGGATTAAATTTTTCATTGACCGGTTCTATTTGTTTCAAACCGTTTTCTTTAAGAACAGACAAAAGTTGATTATAAATATGCCGAGCGCCAACGGACCATTCTTTTAATATTTTATTATTTTCGTTTATATTTAAAAAAGCTATCTCAAAACTGTCCAAAACGGGAATTATTCGCAAAATCAAATCGGAATTCGCGAATTTCAACAATTTTATTTTTTCTTCTCCGAATTCTTTTTTGGCGTTAATTAAATCCGCCTTAGCCCTTTGCCAGCCCGTTAAGTATTCTTGTTTTTCCGCGGTGACCTTTTTCAATTTTCCCCTGAGTTTCTTAATAGTGTTATCCCCAACCGGATTTTCTTCAGATTCAATAACAACATCATCAATTTCTTCTGAAATTTCAGCGGTTTTTTCGGTTTTTTTAGACATAATAATTAAAAAGAATTAAAAATATCAAAACTCAAATTATTTCAAATGAAATCTAAAAATTAAATGTCAAAAAACAAAAATTTTGGATTTTGTCATTTGAATTTGACTTGAGTAATTTGGAATAATTTGGATTTTGAAATTTTATCTCTTATTCCACTGCGGAGCCCGCCGCGCTTTTTTAAGTCCGAATTTTTTCCGTTCTTTCATCCGCGGATCCCTTTTTAAAAACCCCGCCTTTTTAAGAGATTTTTTAAGTTTTGCGTCAAATAACAATAACGCGCGCGCGATGCCGTGGCGGCAGGCCTCGGCCTGCGCGCTTTTGCCCCCTCCTTTTATTAAGGCCGAGATTGAAAATTTAGCGCTAATTTTTGATTGCCGCAAAGCGTCTTTTATAATTGCCTGTAAATTGTCAGTCGAAAAATACTCGGATAATTTTATTCCATTAATCATATAAGAAGTTTTGGCGGCCTTGGTTAACCTTACGCGCGCCACAGCGGTCTTTCTTCTTCCCACTGTCTCCAGATATCTATTCTTTTTTACGGTTGTTTTTGCCGGCATAATTATTCAGTGATTATTAAATTTTTCATTATTTTGGCTCTTAATTTATTCGCGGGCAACATTCCCCGAACAGCTTTTTTAAAAACTTCCGCGCAACCCTTTTTCTGAATTGTTTTTTCCATTTTTTCCGTCTTGCGTCCGCCCGGATATCCGGAATATCGGCTATATTCTTTTTGCGCCATTTTCTTCTTGGAAATATCAAGCCGGGATATATTTTTAATTTTAACCTGAACATCAACGGCTATATTCTTTTGAAAATCCGCCCTGTCTTTTCCCATCAATAAAATTGCCGCCTGCGAGGCCAATCTTCCCAATCTTTTTTCTTTTGCGTCTAATTTGTATTCCATGTTTTTTACAAAAAATTTATATAAATTCAATCTGCGCCATTGGACTTCCATCGCCCGGCCGACAAACTAATTTAGTAATTCTTGTATAGCCCCCATTTCTGTCTTTGTATTTAACGGCGATTTCTTCTATCAATTTTTTCACAATAGCCGCGTTGCCGCTCCCTAATCTCACCAAAAGCAATCTTCTCGTGAAAATTGAATCTTTTTTTCCTCTCGTTATAAGTTTTTCAATAAAAGGCCTTAATTCTTTTGCTTTGGCTTCGGTTGTTTTTATTTTTCCGTAATCAATTAAAGAAATCGCCAAAGACCTTAATAAGGCCTTTCTTTGCTTTCTGACTCTTCCAAATTTTCTATTTGTATTATGATGCCGCATTATTTAGTTAATTAGTTGGTTAGCTGATTAGATTTTTAGGGGAAAATTTGCGAAGCAAATTTTTTTTCTTTTTCCTTTTTCACTTTTACTTTTGACTTTTTATTATTGCTTTAAAATCACGCCGAAATCGCTCAAGGCCCTCTTAATTTCTTGAATCCCCTTTGCCCCGAGTCCTTCAATGCCCAACAATTCTTTTTCTGATTTGCGAACCAAACCGCCCACGGTTCTAATGCCGGTGTCAGAAAGAGCATTTGCCGTTCGCAAAGACAAATTCAGCGTATCCACTCTTGTTTTCAAAAAATCGGTATCCGTTTTGCCTTTTTCTTCGCCGATTTTTTCTTTGTCTTTTTTACCGCTTTTTTTATCTTCTTCCGCCGTTTTCTTTTCCTCTTCCGAAATACCCACTTCCTCCTCCTCAAAACCGACTATTGCTTTCAATTGTTTAATCATTATTTTAATTGAACTTTCAAAAGCTTCCTTGGGCGATAAAGTCCCGTCAGTTTCTATAAACATCTGAAGGCGATTAAAATCCGTTCTGTCGCCAACACGCATATTTTCCACTTCGTAACTGGCCCGTCTGACCGGCGTAAAAGAAGCGTCTAAAACTATCGCGCCGATACTTGTCTTTTCTTCCGGCCGGTCTTCTTTACTTACATAGCCAAGACCCTTTTTAACCGTTATTTCCATATTTAAAGAACTTTTGGGGTTTGTAATGGTAGCTATTTCCTGTTCCGGGTTTAAAATCTCAACTTGCCCGCTTTTTTCTATATCCCCGGCCGTTATTTTTTTGGCGCCCTTTATTTTCAAAACCAACTTTTGCGGTTCGTCCGTCAACATTTTGACTTTAACCCTTTTAAGGTTCAAAAGAATTCTAATCACATCCTCTTTAATGCCCTCTATAGTTGAAAATTCGTGTTTAACCCCGTCAATTTTAACGGAAGTTACAGCCGCGCCCGGCAAAGAAGACAGGATAATTCTTCTCAGCGAATTGCCCAAAGTATGCCCGTAGCCCGGATAAAGACCGTCTATTTGATAAAAACCCTTAAAATCCTTTTCTGTAATAATTTTTGGTTTTGAAGGCAATAAAATATTATATTCAGACATAGTTTTTCTTTTTAATTACAAAAATTTAACGACTAAAACACATAAATAATACCTTGTTTGGAACAAATTTGCAAATTAATTTACCGGCTATAAAATTCAAAAATAGATTTGAAATCAAATATTTCTCGGCCGTCTAATTTGGGATAGCCCGTCATTATACCTTCTTTTTTTTGTAAATTAAAATTCAGCCAATCCAGCGAAAGAGCATTTTTGACTTTGTCTTTTAAATCGGCAAAAACCGCCTTGTCCGCGCTTTTCTTCCTAATTGTTATCTTGTCTCCCATTTTAATTTGACAAGAAGGAATTGAAACTTTTTTGCCATTCAACAAAATATGCCCATGGGAAACTAATTGTCTTGCCATTGCTCTGGTGGGCGCCAATCCCAAACGATAAACAACATTGTCTAATCTGGTTTCCAAACGAAGATACAAAGTTTCGGCCGGGGCGGCGTCTTTTTTGGCGGTGGTTTCTTTCACATAACGAGCCAATTGCTTTTCTCCGATGCCATAAGCAAATCTTAATTTTTGTTTTTCTAACAATTGCAAAGCATACTCAGAAAGTATTTTTCTTCTTTTTAAACGTTTAATACCGCTTTTGCGCGCCTCGGACAAAGTGAATTTATGTGTTTGGCATTTTTCAAAAATGCTTGCCCCCAATCTTCGGCATAATTTATATTTTGTTTTTATAATCATAATCAATTAGTCAAAAGTTCATAAAGTTGAAAGTCGAAAGTGTGAAAAATTTGCTTCACAAATTTTTCCTCTACTTTTGACTTTATGGACTTTATGGACT
>JAGMBS010000036.1 GCA_023129575.1 Minisyncoccota bacterium | reverse complement strand
CTGGAGTAGCGGCGGTTGAAAGAGAGAAAGACAAGAGAGTTGTTTTTTTGCGGGTTGTTTTTTCCCGGATATTATCCTCGTTTAATCTCCAACCGTTTTTTTCCAAAATCTTTTTGGCCGTTTCCAATCCCTTATTTTCTTCAGAATTATTTTCAACGCTGAAATAATATCTGGAATTATACGGCACCGGACTGTCTATCGCGACGCCGTAGTTTTCCAAAACATCCTCAATAATTTGCCCGCGATTGACGGCCAGTTCCAAAGCGACCCGGACTTCTTTATTCATAAAAAGGGGCGCTTCGTCTTGGTTGAAAAAAACTCCAAAAATGCGGGGCAGGGGAGACGATAATATATTGCTTTTTGACCCGATTTTTAGCGCTTCTATTTTTTCAGGACTAATGCTGTTTATGCTTTCAATTTTGTTTTTATTGTAAGCCGCCAAAAGAGTTTTTTCATCGGGATAAAGTTTAAAGACAAGTTTTGAAATGTAGGGTTTGCGGAGAATGTATTTTTCAAACGGTTTGAGTTGGTAGCTTTTTAAAATCCCGGCTGAATTTTTTTTCATTTTGTCAATTTTATAGGGTCCCGACCCAAGTGGCGCTATATTAAATCGGCTGAAAGCGAATTGTTCGGGGCTGATATCTCCCCAAATATGTTTAGGTAAAATGCCTATGGTTAAATTTTCTAAAAAAGGCGCGTAGGGCTGCGTTAAAATAAATTGTATTTCTTTTTCATTCAGCCGCTTTATTTTCACCCCGTCCCAATTGGCCCGTTTGGGGCTTTTGATAATATCGTTTTGGGTCGCTTTAATGGTAAATTCAATATCTTCCGTGCTAACGGGACGGTTGTCGTGAAAATAAATATCATCTTTTAATTTGAATGAATAAACAAAACCATCCTCGGAAATTTCGTATGTTTCAGCCAGGTCGGGGATAAGTTCTCCGCCGGGCGTCGCCTTGAGCAGTCCCGAATAAATCAAAGCGCATAAATCTCGGTCGGCGTTAGAGACGGCCAATATCGGGTTGATAAAACGGGGGGAACCGATGACGCCTTCCGTCAGAGAACCGCCCCGCGCCGGTATTTCAACTAAGAATGATTGATTGATTTTGTTTAACAAAACTAAAGAACAGGCAATAAAGACAAGAGCAAAAAACAAGAAAATAATTTTTTCCGTCAATGAAAACAATCTGATTATTTTTGGTATTTCGCGAAAAACGGACCAAAAATATTTATCCAATATTTTTTTCATTAGATTATAATATAAAGTAGAAGGAGTTTTTGATATTTTTATATGATTAACGCTAAAAAGGCCGCCGCCACAAAAAGTATTCCTAAAACTATAGTTGTATTAAACAATATCTTTTCAAAGCCCCGGCGGGTATGTGTTCCCGAAAAATCATCACTGCCGCCAAAAGCGCCTCCCAAACCGCCCTCCGATTGTTGCAACAAAACAGAGACCGTCAAGAAGACTGCTAAAACAATTTGAATATAAGGCAATATATTAGATAGATTTTCCATTTCTCTCGCTGTCTTTAATTACCCGCAATTGTATCAGAAGCAAAAAATAAAGCAAGCCAAGAAATTTGGAAGTCCAACTTCCAAATAATTTTCAATTTCTAATTCTTAATTTCCAATTTCTAATCAACCTGCCTGCCTGCAGGCAGGTTTCCAATGATTAAATTTTCAAATAGTTACTTAGCGCTCCGAGCTCTAAATAATTAACCCTTTATTTAACCCATATTTCAACAGTCAAAAAAAAGAAAATCCATTTTCTCATCATCAGCTCTTGACAAGTTTAAATCTGTGTTATATCATGGCGACAGAAATTTGAATTGTTCTTTCAAAATTGAATCCTATTAGAAATAGGGAATCAAAGATTTCCGTCATTTCTAACGGGATAAATAATACAGATTGAAGATTTTTCATTGATTTTTCTTTTATTCATGAATTTATCTGCTGTCTAAGATAATAAACTCTGTTAAAGTAAAGATTTTATTTAACAGAGTAAATAGGTTGTTGTTTTAGATGGCAGATGAATTTAAAACAGTAAAAGCAAAAAAAGAAAGGAGAAAGAAAATGAAGAAGAAAGGAAAAGTGAAAAAAGAAGGAAAGAAATTGTTGGAAAAGAAAACCACGGTCCTAATTAGTTACAATAAGATTGACGGTTTTCGCTCAGGATGGCATGCTAAAAATAAAGTTTTTATCTGCGCCAATGACAAAGGTCGCGGTTCTGAGACCGGCCAGGGTGAAGATAGAGCTACCAAAGCAGGCAATGTGATGCATCGGCTTTCGGGCTCGTATTATCACGGCGCTGTGCCCGTAAAACAAGTGGAACAGTATTATGTTTATTCCGGTCTTCACGCTATGAGACAGGCGATAGGTATGGCCAAAAGTTTACGGTCCGAAAGTCAAGCTCCTGTCACAGTTGTCGCTTGCAACTGTGATGCTCGCGAGAAGGAGAATCTTTTGCAGGGCACTGGCATTGATTTGATTTGGTGCGAGTGCGGCGGCGAGACAAAAATGGGCCAATTGGCAAAGGCCACCATGGCTATGTAGTTTTCTCACCCAATAAAATATCTGTATTATTCAGGGAATTCACGCGGAGGAGCGAATTCCCTAAAGTTCGCAAGAGTCAGGTTTGTTATGCACAAGCTTGGCTCTTTTTTATTATTTTTAAGTGTGTTTGCGCGCGTTTTTTAATGATAATGGAAAGCGCTATAAATCTTTGCCTATTGCCCGCCTTAAATTAACTCTTGAAGCGCACGCTCTCAAAAACTTGGCGCGGCGTTAAATAGTCGAGACGCTTGCGGGGCCTGTTATTCAACCGGCTAACAGCTCGCTGAACATCTTTGTCCGTAATTGTAGCAAACGAGGAACCTTTTGGAAAATACTGTCTCAATAAACCGTTCGCGTTTTCATTCGCTCCCCGTTGCTGCGGTTTGCCCGGGTCGGCAAAATACACCGAAGCTCCCGTGTCCTGTTCTATCATTTTGTGCAGAGCAAACTCGCTTCCGTTGTCATAAGTAATCGTGCGGCAAGGTTTGCGGCGAAAAATCCTCCGGGCGCGCGAATGAATATCATCCGCTTTGGCAAAGGTTAAATTAGCCAGCAAATAACCGGAAACTCGATCAACATCTGTCGCGATTCTCAATGTCCGTTCTTTTCCTACAATCGTATCTCCCTCCCAATGTCCTATCTTGTAATCAAAGGGAGGCCGTTCGTGAATAGAGCGTTTATTGGCTTGATAACGGGATAAATTAGCCTTGGTTCCGTACTTTCTCCGTTTTTTGCCTTGTCTCCGCAGATATTTTTTCATTTCCGGAAATCTATCAATGTATCGATAAATAGTCATATGCGAGGTTAAGCCGAATGTACCCGCTATTTGTTCCGGCGACCAATCTTTTTTCAAATACTGGCGCAACTTTCTTTTCAATTCCAAATTGTTTTCGATAATTCTTTGCTTAATTTTGGAATTTCGTCTGCGGACACGGTCTTTTTTGTCCGCCAGACACACTTTGTATATTCTGTTCTCGCTGTTTCTTTTCACTTCTCTTGAGATTGTAGTTCTGTGAAAACCCAATTCTTTTCCGATGACTGTGTTTGTGTGTTTTTGCCTTAACATTAAGGCTATACAAATACGATCATCTCGTTTAATATGTTTATACATGCCCGTGGTTATTTTGGTTTAGTTGATAACAAAACCATTTTACACCACGGGTGTGTGCGCTTCAGATGATAATTCAGCCGCCAGGTTTGACAAAAGCACATATAATATATATACTGCGAATGGATAGTTGGAGGTAAATTTATCTCTATTGACAACAAAAAAATAAAAAAGAAAGGAGAGAACAAATGAAAAAGATTTTGATAGTTGGTGGAAAAAAATCGGCAAAGGAACTGGCAAATAACATTATACAAATGTTGTTACCCCTTGATGTGGACATGCAGACCCTTGAGATTCTGCGTCAAAATGGCGGGGATATGGAGGAATTTTTACGGGAGATGTATAGTGACAGAATTGATTATCCGCGAAAATTTCAGGTATTCACAGAGAAAGTAAATAAGTTGCTGTTAATTCCAGACAGCGATATCAACAGCATTCTTTTAAATGAGATCGCTTTGGCGCCATCGGTTGAATCATTTTTTCTTAAGTTATCACAGCAAGCGGAAGCAAAAGATCTGTTTCAATACGATTGGGATATTGAATATATCAATTCATTTCATGATTGGTATTGCGCTTTGGCAAACACTTTAAACGGAGGGAGAAAAGAATGAAAAAAATTTTAGTGATTGATGATATGCTAAGCATAGTGTCCGAGATTAAACAGGTCTTCGACAAGAAAAAAGGATTTGAAGTTATCGGTCCTGATTCCGTGAATTCTTACTCCGAAGCAATTGAACTTATCAACGAGCATGGTCCGGACATTATTGCCCTTGATATGTCATTGACCGACGGAGGTAATAAGGAGGGTGTGGACATCGCAAGCGACCTATACGGTATTTCTTATAAAGGGCTGATTGTAGTAATAAGCAATTATGACATAGAGGATTTGATGAATTGGGTTGGCAAATACGGTATTAGCCACTACGCTGGCGGCAAAGACGCGGAAAAATTTTCTGAATGCGTCCTGGGTAAATGCCAGTGCCAGTATTGGGCTGAGTACCTAAAAGTTCAAAAGACCTGTGATGCAAGAAACTGGAAATTGAACCGGAAAAAAATAAGGGAAAAAATTTTGGTTTCAATGGGGAAAAGGTCTCTTGCCATAGCAACGGTAAAACAATTGCTAAAAAAAGCAGGCGATAGAGAAGATCTTTTAATTGAGATTATTAATGAACCTGGGGCATTGCGGTATTCCATTGATTTGGACAAAAAGATCAGGATAATTTCTGATTCTGATCATGTTAATATTGAAGCGCTAAAACTCACGGACAGAAAGCAAATAAGCGCTTTGACTCTCTAAAATTAAAACTGTTCTTAATTTCTTAAATTAAAATTTAAGGAGGTGATGCTAAGCTCATAATTCAGTTAAATATGAATTATGAGCTTTTTTTATTTTATAAGTTTATGAGGATTGTGGTTCGGGCAGGATTTGTCCGAGCAACGGTCGGGGATTGTTTTGGTTCCTTCCATCATTAGCGCGCCGCAGGGCTGGCCGCCTTTTTCTTCCCGCGGATAATCGCAAATTTTTCCGGTCGGTTTGGCTTTAATGGTGTTTCGGCATTTTGGATAATTGGAACAAGCGTAAAAAATCCCAAAACGACCTTTTTTCTCCATCATTTCGCCGGTTTTGCAAACCGGGCACCGGACGCCGGTCATTTTTTTCTTTTCTTCTTCCGGGTCGTTTTTTATATATTTACATTTTGGATAATTGGAGCAGGAAATAAATTTGCCAAAGCGACCTTCGCGGATAACTAATTTTCCGTCTTTGCAGTCGGGACATTTTTCACCCGTCTCTTTTGGACCTTCAATTTCTTTTCCTTCAATCGTTAAAGCGCCCTCGCAGTCGGGGAATTTCGCGCAACTGATAAATTTTCCGGTCTTGCCCAATTTATAAACCATTTTGCCTCCGCATTTTGGGCATTTATATTTTTTGTCAGCCGGACCTAAATTGCTTATTTTTTCAATACTTTCTTTTGCTTTGACGGCGTCGGTAAAAGGGCCGTAAAAATCGCTCAGTGTTCGGACATAGGTGTTTTTGCCCTCGGCAATATCGTCCAATTCATTTTCCATTTTAGCGGTAAAATTATCACTGATATAATTTTCAAAATGTTTTTCCAGAAAAGAACTGACCGCGTCGCCGGTGTCGGTCGGATGCAGGGCCTTATTTATTTTTTCAACATATCCTCTGTCATAGAGAGTTCGCGTGATGGCGGCATAAGTGCTGGGACGGCCTAAACCGCGGCTTTCCAATTCTTTAATCAAGGACGCTTCCGAATATCGGGTTGGCGGCTGAGTTTCTTTCGCTTCGGTTTTTAATTCTAACAAATCCAAAATGTCGTTTTCTTTCACTTCGGGCAATTCAATATCATCGCTTCGGGAGGCCGGGTCGGCTTTCAGCCAGCCGTCAAAAAGCAGGCGAGAGCCGTTGATGAAAAAATATGGAAAATCTTTGTCATCATCTTTTTGTATTCTCTCGCCGACGCGCGCGATGATTTTTGTTTTCAATAATTTGGCGTCTGCCATTTGCGATGTTAGTGTCCTATTATAAATAAGTTCGTAAAGTTTTTGTTGTTCAGGAGTCGCTCCGGCTGTTTTAACATTCAAATTGGAAGGGCGGATTGCCTCGTGGGCTTCTTGAGCGGTTTTGCTTTTTGTTTTGAAAACACGCGGACACAGATATTCTTTTCCGTATTCTTTCGTTATGACGGCCAGAGTTTGTTTTCGCGCGGTCACGCTCAAAGTAACGCTGTCCGTTCTCATATAGGTAATATAACCGGCTTCGTAAAGTCGTTGAGCATGCATCATTGTTTGGCTGGGGGAAAATCCGAAGCGGGAGCTGGCGGTTTGTTGCAGGGTGGAAGTTATGAACGGCGCGCGCGGAGATCTTTTTGTTTCTGTTTCTTTCAGCTCGGTAATTTTCCATTCCGCGGCTGTTCCGATTTTCAAAATTTTCTCAACTCTCTTTTTGTCGCGCGGTTCTTCCGAACAAAGCAAGGAGAACATTTGCCCGGCTTTTGTTTTAACATCAGCCGTAATGACCCAAAATTCTTCAGGAATAAAAGCGCGGATTAGCCGTTCTCTTTCCATTAGAATTCGCAAAGCGGGGGATTGCACCCGGCCGGCGGACAGCCCGTAACGAAGTTTTTTCCAAATCAATCCGCTTAAGCCGTAGCCGAATAAACGGTCCAAAACACGGCGAGCTTCTTGGGCCTTTCTCAAATTTTGGTCAATGCCGCGCGGGTGTTTGATGGCATTTTGGACAGCTTCCTCTGTGATTTCATTAAAAGAAACTCTTTTAATTTTTTTGTGATTTGGAATTTGTGATTTGGAATTTGCGAAATTCTCTTTGAGAATTTCGCTGATGTGCCAAGCAATCGCTTCTCCTTCGCGGTCGGGGTCCATCGCGAGCAGGACTTCGTCCGCTTTTTTGGAGGCGGTCTGCAGTTCGGAAATAATTTTTTCTTTACCGGCGATTATTTCGTAATTGGGTTTGAAATCATTTTCAATTTCCACGGCGTTCGCTTTTTTGGAAGCGCTTTTTGGCAAATCGCGAATATGCCCGACTGAAGACTTAACGGTATAACCGGAACCCAAGTATTTTGAAATTGTTTTTGATTTTGCCGGCGATTCTACAATCAATAATTTAGTCATAACACATATAAATACAACAGAAACAAAAATTTTGCAAATGAGGTGGTGAAAAAATAAATTATTTTATGTTATTATATACTGTATGGTAAAAAAGGATTTTGGAAAATGGATTTCTGCCAAAGAAAAAATACATAATAAAAAACAAGGAGTGTTTTTTCATGAAAGAGAAATTTGGTTTTGTTCTTTGGGATTAAATGTCGGCTTTGAACAAGACGGCAAAGGCAATGATTTTTTAAGACCTGTTGTTGTTTTCAAAAAATTTAATAATGACATATTTTTAGGAATCCCTCTCACAAAAAAAGATAAAAACGGAAAATATTATTTTGATTTTTATCTAAATAAAAAATTAAAAAGCGTGGCGATCTTGTCTCAAATAAGATTGATAGACAGCAAACGATTATTGTATAGGAGAAAAGAAGTAATAAGTAAAACTGATTTTGAGAAAATGAAAAAAGGTCTCAAAAAACTAATTTTCTGAGACCCTTTTTCATTTTTTTACCTCTCTTGCGAGAGGAGGGCCGAAGCCATTTGTATCCATATACTAACATTAGCAATCAGAAATAGTCAAGGACTTTTTTTATGTATCTAAAATCTTTAGAAATAGGCGGATTTAAATCCTTCGCCAAAAAAACCAAACTGGAGTTTAATACTCCCATTTCGGCGATTGTGGGTCCCAACGGTTCCGGCAAATCAAATGTTGCCGAGGCGTTCAGTTTTGTATTGGGCGAACAGTCCATCAAATCAATGCGAGGAAAAAGAGGGGAGGATCTCATTTTCAATGGTTCCCAGACAGCTCCGCGCGCCAATCGCGCCAATGTTAGAATTATCTTTGATAATTCCGACAGATTTTTGGACATTGATTACGATGAAGTAATTATAAAGAGGGCAGTCCATCGCGACGGCGTAAACCAATATTTTATAAACGATAGCGCTGTTCGTTTGAAAGATATCACGGAACTGCTGGCCGGCGCCAATATCGGTTCGTCCGGCCACCATATAATTTCTCAAGGAGAAGCGGACCGAATTTTGAATGTTAATTCAAGAGAAAGACGGACAATGATAGAAGAGGCCTTGGGTCTGAAAATTTATCAATACAAACGAATTGTTAGCGAGAAAAAATTGCAAAAAGTTCAAGAAAATATCAAAGCGGTTCAATCCTTGCGGAAAGAAAATGCTCCGCATCTAAAATTTTTGAAGAGACAAATTGATAAACTTGAAAAATCGTTTCAAATGAGGAAACAACTTGGAGATTTATATAAAGATTATTTCAAAAGGGAGGATATTTATTTGAAATTTTGGAAAAAGAAAATTGAACAAGATAAAAATCCCCTTTTGAAAAATTTATCGGAATTGGAAGAGAAATTGCGCAAGGCAAAATCTGTGCTGGGAAATTCGCAAAAATCAAAAGGAGAAAGTCAAAAAATAATTGTTTTGGAAAAACAATTAAGCGACTTGAGAAATCAAAAAAGCGAATTAACCCGCGCGCTTGGCCGAACGGAAGGAATGATTGCGGCGTTAAAAACCGCGCCAGCGGGACCAAAAAAGGAAAACGCGGGCAAAATGGTTGGTTTGGATGATGTTCGAAATTTAGAATTAAAAATAAATTCTCAAATAGAAATAGCGGAAAATTTGGACGATATTAGCCAGATTAAAGGAATTTTGAGACACATTAAGGAATCCATCTCCCAATTCATCTCAAATAATTCCAACTTGGGGCTTGGAGCCCCAAGTGATTTACTTGGGGCTCCAAGCCCCAAGTTGAAGGAACTGGAAGGGGAGAAAAAAGAAATTGAAAAAAAGATTGAAAATGTCGGAATTCAGGAAAGTGATATTTTATCGCGATACAATTCTCTAAAAACGGAAATTGAAAAAGAAAAGGATTCCGGCCGAGGCGCGGAAGTAGCTATGTTTGAAATTTCCGCCCGGCAAAGCGAGGTGAAATCGCGCTTGAATTCTTTAGAAAATCTTGAAGAAAAAATCAAATTTGCGGACGAAGAATTCAAAAAGGAATTGAACGAGGCCTATATTTTGGCGGGGAGAGAGTCCGTTCAATTTCAGAATGAGGAAATAAAAGAAGAAGACGGGAATATTATCGGTCTGTTTGATATTGCCAATGAATCGCGGGACGAACAAACGGACAGAAGAAAAAAGATTGAGCGAATAAAAATTCGAGTGGAAGATTTGGGCGGGGGCTCGGGAGAAGACATAACAAAAGAATACAAAGAAGCGCAAAAACGGGATGAATATCTGGTTGGGGAAGTAGAGGATTTGGAAAAGTCGGCTGAATCATTGGCGGCGCTTATTCAAGAACTGAAAGAAAAACTGGACACGGAATTTAAAATTGGTTTGGAAAAAATTGACCGACAATTTCAAGAATTTTTTACTTTAATGTTCGGCGGCGGAAAGGCAAACTTAAATCTTGTTAAAGAAAAAAGCGCGCGCCAGAAAAAAGACACAGATTTGGATATAAGCGACGAGGATTTAATTGCTGAAATTGAAAATGATCCTAATTCGCTCGGGGCGGACGGGCAAGTTAATAATGAGTTTGGAATAGAAATAGGTATTTCTTTGCCGAACAAAAAAATTAAGGGCTTGCAAATGCTCTCGGGCGGCGAAAGATCTTTAACTTCTATCGCGCTTTTGTTTGCGATGTCGCAAGTTCATCCGCCGCCCTTTATCATTTTAGATGAAACGGATGCGGCGTTGGATGAAGCCAATTCCAAAAAATACGGAGAGATGGTGGAAAATTTATCCAAATTATCCCAATTGATACTTATCACTCATAATCGCGAAACAATGTCGCGCGCTAACATTCTCTACGGGGTAACGATGGGAACTGATGGCGTTTCCAAACTTTTGTCCGTCCATTTTGACGAGGCGGTCAAGGTCGCGAAATAATTAAAATACTTCAGTTAACTGAAGTATTTTAATTATTTCGCGACCGGTATTAAGTAGTAAGTATTAAGTAGACAGATTCTGCTTTACAAAATCTGTTTTCGCGGGCTTGACTTTTTTAGTTTTAATGTTATCATTGCAAGCAGTTCAGTTCTTAAACATCAAGAGAATAACTCAACAGGATGAGTTATTCCCAAAAATTCTAATCATTATTGAGGGAGATTTAAAATGAAAAAAGAAAAAAGATGTCACGATTGTGGAGTAAGAATTGGTGAGTTCCACAAACATGGATGTGATTGGGAAGAGTGTCCTTTTTGTCATGGACAACTTTTGTCGTGTAATTGTTGCTATATACATCTTGGAATAGATTCTGAAGAAGAACCCACTTATTCTCAAGGATTGACGGATGAACAATCTGAGATATGGGATAAAATTCTGCGTGAGAAAGGATTGATTCCCTATGGCAGTGAAACCCGTTTTGATTAATAACAATTTTGCGATCCATCCAAAATATTAAAAGACCTGATTATATGATTATAATCAGGTCTTTAATTTTGTTAAAAAATCGTTTTGAAAAAAATAAAATTTTACCTAATTCAATTAAAATTGAATTATTTTAATAAATCTTAATGACTCAACAAATTGAGCTGTCTACATTTTTAATTTAAACCAACTCAAAATCAATTGTTTTTCGGTCTATGTCCGTTTTAACCAAACGGACTTTTATTTTGTCGCCGAGGGTGTATTTGGTTCTTGTTTTTTGTCCGATTAAGCGATAATTTTTTGAGTCCAATTCATAATAATCATCTTTCAATGATCTCAAACTTATCATCCCGTCAGCCCCGTTTTCAACTTGAACATAAACACCCCATTTGGTAATGCCTGATATTACCCCGTCAAATTTTTCTCCGACTTTTTCCGACATAAATTCAACGAATTTATATTTCACCGAGGCCCTTTCGGCGTCCACCGCGGCGATTTCTTGTTGGGTGGATTTCAAAGCCAATTCTCTGTATTTGTGAAGCGCTTTGGCCGAGACCTTTTCCCCCTTAAGATATTTTTTCATCAAGCGATGAACCATCATATCGGGGTATCTCCTAATGGGAGAGGTAAAATGCGTATAATGTTTGAATGCTAAACCGAAATGTCCGATATTTTTAATGGAGTAAACCGCTTTTGTCATTGATTTAAGCATGGCTGTAGCTATTAAATTTTCCTCCGGCTGGCCGGCGATATCCTCCAGTAAATTATTCAGGTCCCGGGGAGAAACTTTTTTATTTTTGATATTCAAATGATAACCGATTGATTTAAGATAGCGCGCCAGTTCTTTTATTTGGTCGGGGTCGGGATCGTCATGGACACGATAAACAAAAGGCATTTTGACGCCTTGTTCCTTTTTCAGATGCTCGATATATCCCGCCACTCTTTTATTCGCTAAAAGCATAAAGTCCTCAATTAATTCATTTGTTTCCAGCAATTCTTTTTTGAACACCTCAATCGGTTTCCCGTTCGCGTCCAATTTAAATTTGATTTCGCTGCTTCCAAAATTGATTGCCCCTTTTTGTATTCGCCTCTTTCTAATTTTTCGCGCCAATTTGTCCAATCGTTTCAATTCAGTATAAAATTTACCCTCTCCTTTATCTAAAATTTCTTGCGCTTCCTTGTACGAAAATCGTTTGTCTGAATTAATGACGGTTTTTCCAAACCATCTTTCTTTAACTTCAGCATCTTTGTCCAATACCAACACCGCCGAGAAAGCGATCTTGTCTTCGTTTGGGTTTAGCGAACATAAATTGTTGGATAAAACTTCGGGCAACATCGGAATGGTTCTATCCACCAAATAAACCGAGGTGCATCGCTGAACCGCCTCTTTGTCAATGGCAGAATTGATTTTCACGAAATGGGTAACATCGGCAATGTGAATGCCGACTTCAAAATTTCCGTCCGGCAATTCGCGAAAGGACAGCGCGTCGTCAAAATCTTTGGCGTCGTCGGGGTCAATGGTGAAAGTGGTGACATTTCTAAAATCCTTTCTTTTTTTGATTTCTTTTTCAAAATCAATTTTCGCGTTTTTGTTGATGAGTTCCGCCTCTTTTTCCGCCACGGCGGGGAAGCCGGGTTCAAAACCTTTTTCTAAAAGAATAGATTCCATTTCAACATTATGCTCTCCTTTTTGTCCCAGTACTTTTACAATTTTGCCCTGCGGGTTTTCTCGCGAATTGTCCCACGGCGACATTTCAACCAAAACCTTGACATTTTTCTCAATTTTTAAATTGAGTACTCCGACTACTAAGTGAGGGTAGAATTTCGGGTCGTCGGGGATTAGATAATAACCCTGCTTATCTTTGGCAATGGTTCCAACAAATTTTGTTTTGGCCCTTTTGGTTATTTCAATAACTTTTGCCGATTTTTGCTTTTCGTGTCCCCCGACCGCTATTTTCACGATATCGTTACGCAAAGCAGTATTGAGGTCTTTTTCTTTAATTTCAATATCACCGTCAGGTTGCCTGATAAAACCTGTTTTTTTGCCGGTGATAAAAATATTATCTTCAATAATTTGATTGGTGTTTTGTTTATGTTGCTTGTGTTTTTTATTCATCCCGTTAGAGATAATCTATTAAAAATAGACGGTCTCGAATTAAAATAATAATATTTATTCCCGCTTTGTGACTTCAAAAATAAACCAATTTAATTTGTACCAAATCTCTAACGGGATCCATTTCTTTAAGCATATTCTAAAACAAGGATAATTTCAATGTTTTTACTAAAGACATTATTTTCTGCATTGATATAAATATGTTTAAATAACTATGCTTAAATTCTCAAGAATTTAAGCATAGATTATAATAATTATAATTAAATTTAACAATAATATAAATAAATAAATATGAATAAAAATTATCAAAATAAAAAAACATACAAAAGGAATTGAACGGCTCAACGAGTTGAGCCGTTCAATTTCGCCGATTTGTTTTTTTGTTTGGCTGTGGATAAGTTAATTTGCTTTGTGGGAAAAGGTGTTATAGAATTGCTATCAAGTGGGAAAAAGTGGAAAATAATACTATGCTCATAGGGGAATACACACACACGATAGATACTAAAAAAAGGGTGTCTTTGCCGGCGAAATTTCGTGGCGCGATAGGCAAAAAAATGATAATGACACGGGGCTTGGATAATTGTATTGCGATATATTCTTTGTCCGGTTGGAAAAAAGTTTCGGAAAAATTATCCAATCTTTCAATGGGACAGTCCGACCAAAGAAGTTTTAGCCGTTTTATGCTGGGGGGCGCCGTGGAGGTTTCGGTGGATTCTATTGGAAGAATTTTGGTTCCCGATTTTCTGAAAGATTACGCAAAATTAAAAACCAAGGTGGTTTTGACGGGGGTCAATGATCATATTGAAATTTGGGATGAAAAAACTTGGAGAACTTATAAAGAAAAAATTGAAAATTCCGCCGATATGTTAGCTGAAAAATTGGGAGAAATAGGGGTTATTTAATATGCATAAACCGGTTCTTTTAAATGAAGTAATAAAAGTGTTAGATATTCAACCCGGAGATACGGTTTTGGACGGGACTGTGGGCGGAGGTGGTTATTTGGAAGCAATTTGCGAGTTGGCAGGAAAAAAAGGAATTGTAATTGGTTTGGACCAAGATAAATCCGCGCTTGAAAGAGTAGAAAAAGAAGAATGCGTTTGCCAAAGATATTTGACAAATGAAAATTTCAGGAATTTAGGCAAGGTTTTAGACGGATTGAATATTGAAAAAGTGGACAAGATTGTTTTTGATTTGGGATTGAGCTCTGACCAATTGGAAAATTCAGGGCAAGGATTTTCATTTCAAAAAGATGAACCTTTATTGATGACTTTCAAATCGGTGTTGACGAAAGATGATTTAACCGCCGAAGAAATTGTTAATAATTGGAATGAGCAAAATTTGGCGGATATTATTTACGCTTATGGCGAGGAAAGATTTGCCAAAAGAATCGCCAAACAAATTTGCGAAGCGCGCCGCAAGCAACCGATTAAAACAACCTTTGATTTGCTGAAAATTATAAAAACAGCAACGCCTGAACGGTATCGACGCGGAAAAACGCATTTTGCGACAAAGACATTTCAGGCCTTGCGAATTACGGTTAATGATGAAATTGGCGCGTTAAAAGAAGGATTGGAAAAAGGTTTTGAACGATTGAATAAAGGGGGGCGAATGGCAGTGATTTCTTTTCATAGCTTGGAGGATAGGGCGATTAAGCGATTTTTCAAACAACAAAAAAATGAGCGGCGAGGGATATTAATCGCTAAAAAACCGATTATTCCGAGTAAAGAAGAGATTCAAAAAAATCCGCGCGCGCGCAGCGCGAAATTAAGGGGAATACAGAAATTGTAGATTATAAATTTTAAATTAGAAAATCGTTTTGCGATTTTTCTCCTAAAAAACAAAACACCTAACAACCTAAAAACCAAATTTATGCAAACAGCAACATTAAAAATTGAAAATATAAATCCCGTTAGAAATAAGAAATTTAAAATTTCTGTAATTTCTAACGGGATAAACAAAAAACAGGTTTTCTGGTGCTTGGTATTTATTTTAGCGCTTTTTGTCGCGTCATATATTTATTTCATTACCCAAACTACTTTAAATATCGTTGCTTATAAATCCGCCGAGCAAAAAATAATTGATATCAATTCGGAAATAAGCGGTTCGGAATTTAAATATATTTCTTTGAAAAACAAAATTAATCTTAGTTTGGCGCGTTCTCTCGGGTATATTGAAGCGTCCAATGTTAAATTTATCAATCCGGACGCGACCGGCCAAGCCTTGTCTTTAGTCAATTAATTTTGATAATAACCTTGAATTACGAAATATCTTTACGACGAGAGTTTCGCTCGCTCGCGAGTTCGCTTGAAAACGAGATTTTTCGTAGCAGAGCTACCAAAATTGAGTTTGAAAGATGAAATCGTGAGCGAGCGGAAATCGCAGTAAAAGATATTTTGTAATTCAAGGTAACAATAAAAGTTATATGAGAAAATCAGGTTTTCTTTTTAGGATAAAATTTTTATATTTTGCTTTTTTTTTGTTGGCTTTCATTTTAATCGCGCAATTATATGTGGTTCAGATTGTCAAGGGAGAAGAATACGGCCAAAAAGCGGACAAACAATATTTGCAATATCAAGATGTTTTCAATCGCGGGAATATTTTTTTTAAGGATAAAAACGGAAAGAAAATCTCAGCCGGCGTTACACAAGCGGGTTTTAAATTAACCATAAACCCCGCCGTTTTGGAAAACCCCGCGGAAGTTTATCGGAAATTATCTCAATTTATAGAGATAGAAAAAGAAACTTTTTTGTATCGCGCCGGGAAAGAAAACGACCCTTATGAGGAAATAGCCGATAAAATTGATTTTGAAACAGCCCAAAAAATCAAAGCGCTAAAAATAAGAGGCCTGTCCGTGTATAAAGATAAATGGCGATTTTACCCGGGCGGTTCACTGGCCTCAAATGTTTTGGGTTTTGTGGGCTATAACGGAGATTCGCTGGAGGGAATATACGGAGTTGAAAACTATTACGAGCATATTTTGCAAAGAGAAAGCAAAAATCTTTTTATGAATTTTTTTGCCGAGATTTTTTCCAATTTGAATAAAATCGTTCTTGGCAACGATGAGAAAAAAGAAGGGAATATCATTTTAACAATTGAACCGTCCGTTCAATTTTTTTTAGAAACGAAGTTAGAGGAAATATCCGAAAAATGGGAAACCGATTTGGCGGGGGGAATAATTATCAATCCCGCTAATGGGGAAATTTACGGTTTGGGACTTTGCCCCAATTTTAATCCAAACAATTTCAGAAAGGAAAAAGGCCCTTTTGGAAATCCTTTGGTGGAAAATGTTTACGAAATGGGTTCAATTATGAAAGCTCTCACACTGGCGATTGGTTTGGATTCCGGCGCGATAACAACTGAGACAACTTACAACGATACCGGATTCCTGATTTTGGACGGCAGTAAAATTTCAAATTATGATGGCAAAGCGCGCGGTGTGACTAAAATGCAGGCGGTGTTAAACCAATCGCTCAATATCGGCGCGACTTTTGTGGCGAGAAAAGTTGGCAATAAAAAATTCGCGGACTATTTGCTCAAATTGGGCTTGGGAGAAGAAACGGGAGTGGATTTGCCAAACGAGACATACGGTCTTGTTTCCAATTTGAAAAGCCCGCGCGATCTTGAATACGCGACCGCTTCTTT
>JAGMBS010000035.1 GCA_023129575.1 Minisyncoccota bacterium | reverse complement strand
GCCCTCGCTCAATACCGAGCACCTTGGGTTTTTGTTTCAAAAGCCCAAGGTGCTCGGCTCTGACTTCGCTCGGGCTCCGAAAGTCTGTTTGGGGAAACTTGTTTTGAGTTTTCTGTGTTATTTCGTTACTGTTTTTTTGGTTTTTTTAATTTTAATTTGCGGGGCATTTTTTCCTTTAGGTGTTCAAGCGTCCCAGATTGATGAATTAAAGTCCAAAATTTCAATGCAAAGCATAGAATTGCAAAAAGTGGAAAAAGAAATTGAAAAATGGGAAGAGGAAATTGAAGTGGTCGGGCAAGAAAAACAGAGCTTAAGTCGAGATGTCCGCCGGCTTAACACCACTCGAAAAAAATTAAACTCGGACATTTATTTAACGGGCCGGCGAATAACTACCGCCAATTTAAATATTGAAAAATTAGGGCTGGAAATAAACGAAAAAGAAGACGGAATTCAAAAAAATTCTTTGGCGTTGGCGGAAGCCATAAGAGTTGTTAACGAACAAGAAAAATACACACTTTTGGAAATTTTGTTGCTAAATGACACTCTCTCCGAATTTTGGAATGATTTGGAAGGTCTGCAAAAAGTTCAGGCAAAAATAAAGGATAAGACCAATGAGCTGAAGAAATTAAAAAGCGGATTAGTTTTTGATAAAAAAGAAGTGGCGCAAAAAGAAAAAGAATTAGTTGCCCATAAAATTACATTGTCCGACAAAAAAGAAATCGTTGAATATAACAAGGCGGTAAAAAATAAATTATTAAGCGAGACAAAAAATAAAGAATCAAATTACCAGAAAATTTTAACAGAGAGAGAATTATCAAGACAAAAACTTGAGACGGAATTACGAGATTTTGAAGCTCAACTGGAATATATTTCAGATAAAAGCAAATTGCCTAAAAAAGGAAGTAGGGTTCTTGCTTATCCAACTAAAAAACCGGTGATAACTCAAAGATTTGGATTAACTCCGTTCGCGAAAACCGGCGCTTATGGTTATGACAAAAATGGGCAACCTAATCCGCATAGAGGTGTAGATTTTAGAGCTTCAACAGGAGTTGATTTATTAGCAACTGCTCCGGGGACGGTTCGAGACACAGAAAACATGGATGCTTATCCGGGATGTGTGTCTTATGGCAAGTGGGTTTTGATTGATCACAATAACGGTCTGTCAACATTTTACGCCCATCTTTCTAAAATTAGAGTAAAGCCAGGACAAAAAGTTAACACGGGAGATTTGGTTGGTTTTAGTGGTAGTACGGGGTATTGTTCACCAATAGGAGCAGCTCATCTTCATTTTTCAGTATTTGATAAAAGCGCGGTTAAAGTCGGTTTATACACTTGGAGCAATGGTTGTAAAAAAGCCAGAGTTGCCTATGCGCCCCTTGATGCCTATCTTGACCCGATGGATTATTTGGTAGAATATGAAAACTAACATAAATTGCGAAAATTTGTATTGTAAATAAAACAAAAAGTATTATATAATAAGAGCAAGAATTATGTTGAATTTCAAAAATGATAATAGGGGAGTTATAAAGTGGATATTTCTTATCTTGATTGCGATTATCGTGTTGAGTTATTTTGGTTTTGATTTGCGGGCGATAGTGGAATCGGATCGGACGCAAAATAATTTGGGTTATGTGTGGGGGATAGGGGTAACCGTTTGGAACGAATATTTGTCTCAACCGATTTTATATTTTTGGCATAATATTTTTATTGATTTGCTGTGGGAAAGTTTTATTGAAAATATGGAGCGGATTAAAGCCGGACAGCCGACCACGATTGAAGATTTGTCTCCGGCGTTAATGGAAATTTGAAAATTATGTGGGAAAAAATTCTAATTATATTTTTAACTTTGTTTATTATTCTTTTATACGCGCTGACGGTGCATATAAGAGATGTCAAAGATGATCTGGTTATTACGGAAACTTTGAATGTGCAATATACGGATTTTTAGTTTTTGGATGTTGCGATGTGAGAAGTTTGACCTCGGGGGTGGCGCTATAAGAGGTCCGACCTAAATGGTAATTTAATAAAGTTTGGTGTGTAAAGAATTATTATAGTTTTAGTTAATAGGTCGGACCTCATTGGTGATAAGAAGTTATACTTTTGTATAAGTTAAGAGGTCGAACCTCGTGGTTGGCAGATATAAATCTACCACTTTTGGATAAAAAACTCTTAAAACGCAATTTTGGGCGTCAAAATATGGCTTAAAATAAAGGGAAAAGAGGTTCGACCTCGTAAGTGATAAAACAACGCATAATGGCTAAAAATTATGTTCAGCGACAGTTCAGAGGTCGAACCTCGAGTGGCTAAACGATTATGGTTTGAGCAAGTTAAGAGGCCGAACCTCATATATGTCGCAAAAGGTATATTGTGCGACATCGTATTATTTCCAAAAAATATGGAAAATTTTGCTCTTTCCTATTCCCTTCTTATTTTATTTATATTATTTTCTATTTCTTCTAATCTTTGTTCTAAGATGCTATCTCCCTCCCCGAAAAGAAATTTGCCGATAAATTTTTTCTTTTTCAAAAATAAAGGTATCCAATAAATATCATCAGGCCACATTTCCTTGTATGGTATTTCGTCAACACGAAACCATTGCGGTCTCATTTCCTCGCTTTCCGTCGGTTCCCCGCTAAATTTCTTGGCTCTGAAAATATGCACTTCTAAAATTTCCGGGTTTTTTTGAAATTCAAAATCCAAAATTCCCATTTTCTCTAATTTCCCTTCAATTTGAATACCGGCCTCCTCTTTTATTTCTCTGACGGTGGCTTCTTCAATTGTTTCTCCCCTTTCCACTTTTCCGCCAAAACCATTCCACCTGCCGGTTCCGAATCCGCGTTTTTTCATTCCAAGCAAGACCCTTGAGTGATTATGAATTATACAAAGTGTTAATTGCTTTTTCATTTTTTAAAAATTTATAATTTTCAATTTATAATTTATAATTCAATAAATCGTTTTTAACGATTTATTGTCAAATTCCTTTGCAATTTCCCGCGGGTTTGTAGCCGGCTTTTTCAGCTTCCTCTTTTGAATTAAACCAAATTTTATTTTCTTCTTTTATTCTTTTTGCGCCCGAACACCAGGGCGCGTGGTATTTGTCGCTATTTTTTGAAGCGACATATTTTCCGCCGTTGATTAATCCAACCTGTGGAGCCTGCCTGTCCGGTAGGCGGGGTTGAACCTCCACAGATTCCCCGCCTTCTGTTGCTTGCGTGATAGAAGCTAAATTATAATTAGGCGTTGCGTTGTCATAAATCGCAAGCGGTGTTTTATTTTCTTCTATTTTGGACAATCGGCCTAATCCGAACGAACTGAAGGCGACTAAAACAATAATCAAAATTGTAAAAATGGCTTGGTTATCAATCAGCCGCTCCCCCGCCGCCTTGATTTTATTCAGTTTTTCCTTTATACTTTGCATAGTTTTATATTGTCATCATTATAACATTGTTTTTTACTTTTGACTTTATGGACTTTATAGACTTTTAACTAATTTTTTATGGCGCATAAAAAAGCCGCGGGGTCGGCAAAAAACTTAAGGGATTCAGGTCCGCAATATCTGGGGACTAAATTATATGACGGTCAGACCGCCAAAACGGGTTTTATTTTAGCGCGCCAAAGAGGCACAAAAATTTTAGCGGGACAAAATGTTGGGGTAGGTAAAGACCATACTCTTTTCGCGCTCAAAGACGGAAAAGTGAAATTTACCGAAAAAAGAAAAAAGAGTTTTGACGGGTCTGTTAAGCGGAGAAAAGTGGCGAATGTAATATAAATAATTATTTCAAAATCCAAATTATTCCAAATTACTCAAATCAAATCCAAATGACAAAATCTAAAACTTTTTTGACATTTGATTTTTGGATTTCATTTGGAACAATTTGGGCCTTGGATTTTGAACTTTTTTCTCCTATTTCTATTCGGTTTTAATATTCAAAATTAATTCTGTCTCTTCCTCCCCTGCTTTAATTTTAACTTTATGCCCCCCTATTTCTTTAATTGGTGTTTTTAATTTTATAATTTCCGGGTCTATTTTCAAACCGCTTTGTTTTTCAAGAAATTCGGCAATCTCTTTTGCCCCTATTCCAGCGAAAAGCTTCCCCTCTTTATTTGTTTTAACTTTTATTTCAAGCGGGCTATCTTTTATTTTTTCAATCTTTTTTGTTATTTCTTCCCGCTCAATTCTTCTCGTTTCTTCATATTTTTTCTTTTTTCCTGCCAATTCTTTGATTGCCTTGTTTGTGGCCAATTTGACTAATTTTTTAGGCAATAAAAAATTAACCGCATAGCCGTCGGAAATTTCTTTAATGTCAAATTTTTTGCCAATCTTGGAAATGTCTTGCAGTAATATAACTTTCATTACCTTAACTTTATTATAAATTACAGGTTTTTGCAAGAAACAAAAAACCTGCCTGCGGGCAGGAATTTTGAATTTAAAATTTTGAATTTCGATTCAATTTTGAATGACTAAATGTTGAATGTTTAAACATTCAATTACTAAAACATTAATCATTCAATCAAAATTCAAAATTCGTACTTCGAAATTAATAATGAAATAATCACATCTCATTTAAAATTTCAATCGCTTTGTCTATTTGGGGGTCGTCTCCTTCTTTTATGTCTTCTAAATCTTCTTCCTTTATTTCAACTTCAATATCAGGTTTAATTCCTTCGTGGGAAATGGAATTGCCGTTTGGCGTGAGCCATCTCGCGACGGTCACTTTAAGCGATGTTTCGGGAGTTATTTTTATGAGTTCTTGAACGGAGCCCTTGCCGAATGTTTTTGTTCCCACTAATGTCGCTAGGCCGTGTTCGCTTAAGGCGCCGGCTAAAATTTCGGACGCCGAAGCGGAACCGCCGTTTATTAAAATCGCCATTTTTAAATTTTCGTTGAAGATATTATAGCCCCGGCTCCGGTGAATTTTGTTCGGGGCCTTGCCGCCGTAATCCTCCGTTACGACCACTTTGCCAATCGGCAAAAACCAACTTGCCATATCCGTGGCGGCTTCCAAAAAACCGCCCGGGTTGCTCCGCAAATCCAAAATAAGTTTATCGGTTTGACTGTCTTGGATAAACTCGCGCAAAGCGTTCCGAAACAGATTGGGCGAAACGGCGGTAAAACTGTAAAGATGAATAATAAAGACCCCGTTTTTTATTTCAGTTTTTATCGTGGGGATATTTATTACATCTCTGATAATTGAAATTTCAAAGGGTTTTTCAACATTTTCCCGGCTCACCAAAAGCAGAACTTCCGTTCCTCTTTCTCCGCGAATGAGCTTAACCGCTTCGCCGGTGTCCATATTTTCAGTGGAGGTGCCGTCAATTTCCAAAATTTTATCTTTGGGCTGAATTCCGGAGCGTTCGGCCGGAGTGTCTTTCAGAGGCGCGATAACAGTCAAGACATTATCCCTAATGCCAATTTCCATTCCCACTCCTTCAAAATTTCCTTGAATATCATCTTCAAAAATTTCGGCGTCCGAGGGAGGCAAAAAAACAGTATAAGGGTCTTTTAACGAATTTGCCAAGCCCTGAATAGCTCCCCATATCTTGTCTTGCGCGCTCACTTCACTGTCTTCTTCCCCGATTTCCCCGACAAATTTTTCGTCCAAGATTTTCCATGCTTGCCAAAACGCGTCAAAATCAACCTGTTCCGGCTGATTGATTTCCTTATTTAATATGTTCGCTAAACCATTTTCCCTGTAATTAAATTTAAGACCCAGAATAAAACTGCCGCCGATTAGAGCAATCGCGAACGCCGATAATAGAATATTTTCTATAATTTTGTTTTTTCTCGCCTCTTTGGCGAATCGCCGAAAAGGCGACTTTTTCTCTATCATACTTTAATTATTATCTCAAAAAAAACGAAGAATATCAAATTGATTTTGTCATTCTAAAAAAATTCCAAAAATAATGACGGACGTCGGACGTCCGTCATTTGTGATTCACCGGCCATCCGATGGCCGGCGGGCCGGTTGATTTTTTTGACTTTTGGGAAATTTGGTGATACTCTTCAAACAGAAGTTCATTAAGTTCATTGATAGTAAATCTTTAATTTGATATCGGGAGGTAACTATGGGGAAACTTATATTCCTTTTTGCGACTGGTGTTGGTATGGGGATGGTTTTGAGACATGTGGTTGATTGTATCAAACGCTCGTTTCTTGAACATCGCGAGCGCAAGCTAAAAACTCAAAATCATCGAATACCGTCATAACAAAATAGTAAAAAAACCGAAAGCTTGTTAAAGTTTTCGGTTTTGTTTTTTATATAAACAATTTGCTTTTTTATTATCATAAATTATAGTAAAATGTAAGCATCAATTATCATTAAAAAACATCCTTCATTATGATTAAAAAATACAGTTCCAAAAATGTTACTTGGATAGATTTGGAAAAACCAAATCGGGTGGAAGTTCGGTCGTTGATGCTTGAATATAAATTGCATCCTTTGGTGGCGGAAGAACTTCTTCTCCCCACTCTCAGACCCAAGGTTGATTTGCATCCGAATTTCATTTACCTTATTTTGCATTTTCCTCCTTTTAGACACTCGCGCGGAGGAGGCATTACTTGCAATCACGAAATTGATTTTATCATAGGCAAAGATTTTCTTATTACGGCCCGTTACGAAGCCATTGATTCTTTCCAAAAACTTTCAAAGATATTTGAAGTCCAGACGATTTTGGGCAATGAGGATGATAAACACGCCGGCTATTTATTTTTCCGCGTTGCCCGGCAATTATATGATACTCTGACGGACGAACTGGATTATATTGAAGATTTGCAAGAAGAAATTGAAAAAAATATTTTTAATGACAATGAAAAACAAATGGTCAAAGAAATTTCCCGGCTTAATCACAATCTCTTGGATTTCAAACAAGCTATCATTCACCACGGAGAAGTTTTGAATTCTTTGGAAACGGCGGGGGTGGAACTTTTTGGCAAAGATTTTTCTTATTATTTGAAAAATATCAATAATAAATACCGCCGCGTTTCGCATATTGTGGAAAGAAATCGAGAAAATTTAGGAGAATTGAGAGAAACAAATGATTCTCTTTTGACAACCAAACAAAATGAGACAATGAAAATTTTTGCGATTCTGGCTTTTGTTACATTTCCCTTGTCTTTAGTGGCTTCCATTTTCGGAATGAATACCACAATACTGCCGATTGTGGGGATAAAGGGCGATTTTTGGTACATAATGGGCGGGATGGCGTCCGCCACGGGACTTATGTTTTGGTTTTTTAAATATAAAAAATGGTTCTAAAAATTCACAATACGCTGACTCGGCGAAAAGAAGAGTTCAAACCCTTGCAGGCGGGTAAAGCGTCTTTTTATTATTGCGGTCCCACCGTTTATTGGACGCAGCATATTGGAAATTTAAGAGGGGTCTTTTGCGCGGATTCTATTCGGCGCTCGCTGGAATATCTTGGTTACAATGTCAAGTTTGTTTCCAATTATACGGATGTCGGGCATTTAACCGGAGACAACGAGGGGGACGCTGATTTGGGCGAGGACAAAATGGAAAAAGGCGCCAAACGCGAGGGAAAAACGCCTCAAGAAATTGCCGAAAAATATATCGCCGTTTATGAACGAGATATAAAAGATTTAAATATTCTCTCCCCTACTGTTAGATGCCGCGCCACGGACTATATTCCCGAAATGATTGAAATGACACGAACTCTGCTTGAAAAAGGTTTTGCTTACGCGACTGATTTGGCGATTTATTTTGATGTGTCGCGAGCGAAAAATTATACTCAATTATCGGGACAGAAAATTGAAGAGCAAATGGCGGGCGGCGGTAAGGGCGTCGTTGAGGATAAACAAAAAAAACATTCGGCTGATTTTGTTTTGTGGTTTTTCAAAGCGGGCCGGCATAAAAATGCTTTGCAGTTTTGGCAATCCCCTTTTCAATCAGCGCTGGTGGAAAACGGCGCGGGTTTTCCCGGCTGGCATATTGAATGTTCCGCGATGGCGAAAAAACATTTGGGCGCAACGATTGATTTGCATATGGGCGGAATTGAACATATTCCCATTCATCATACGAACGAAATCGCCCAAAGCGAATCGGCGAACGGCGTGAAATATGTTAATTATTGGTTGCATAACGAACATTTGGGATTTGATGGCGGAAAGATGTCAAAATCTTTTGGTAATGTGATTGTTTTGGATGATGTTCGGCGGAAGGGCTACGCGCCGTTGGCTTTAAGATATTTATTTTTGCAAACGCATTATCGTTCCAAACAAAATTTTACTTGGGAGGCCTTGCGGGCGGCGCAAAAAGGTTTGGATAATTTGTATAATCGAATTGGAAATTTGGAGAAAACGGCTCCTAATCCGCCCAAGGCGGACGGACAAGTCGGCAAAATTTCTGAGGAATACAAACAAAAATTTGAGGAAAAAATAAGCGACGATTTTAATGTTCCGCAAGGGCTGGTTGTCGCGCAGGAATTATTAAAGTCGGATATTTCGGATGAGGATAAATTAACGACCGTTTTGGATTTTGACAAGGTCTTGGGTTTGGATTTGGAAAAAAATAGCCAGGCGCGGCGGGAATTAAAATTTGACGAATTGCCGGCGGAAATTCAAAATTTAATCAAAGAAAGAGAAATCGCGCGCGCGGAAAAAAATTGGCAAAAATCGGATGAGATTAGAGACGAAATTCAAAAACACGGATATGTGGTTAAGGATACTGATTCAGGAATACAGGTTTTTGAGAAATAAAAAACCGCCTAAGTGCCAAACTAGTTGGTTGACTTAGGCGGTGGAATTTTGATTGAAAAAGATTAAAACTTTTTTATTTGCCCGTTTTTTTGTGTCTCTCGATTTGGAGACGACGGACATTTTTCCCCGCCATTTCTTATTAAGTCCCCTTCCTTTGAACTTTTGGAGACAGTGGCCGAGTGTTATTCATCTTTTTCAATCCATCAAAGAACCGCGGTTGAGTCCCAATATCTTCTGCTCAACCTTATGCCTATGCCGAAAGGATAACATAATCAAATTATTTGTCAAGCATTTTTGAATCAAAAATCAATTTTCTTTTTTAGCGACTAAAATATGGGTTATAATAAGGGCGGGATGTTGGGTGGGGTAAAAAGAGGTTCGACCTCAATGGTGGTTAAATAATAATCAGTAGTGAAAAGTTACATTTTTGTATAAGTTAAGAGGTCGAACCTCGTGAAAATGGTGGCAGGGTCACTGTCGTCATTTGACATTGAAAATTTAAGCATTAAAATTTTTTAGGTAATAATTTAAAATCTAAAATTTACAATTTATAATTTCCATCTTATCCCCCTCCTATCCCCCGCTTTCTCCCTTTTGTAAATACTTGCGTCTGGTTTAAGTGTGATAAAATAACCAGTATGGAAATTATAAAACAGCCGGCTCGCAATTTGCGAATTCCTCCTCAAAATATTGATTCTGAACAAGCTTTGTTGGGCTCCATTATGCTGCGGCCGGAACTGTTTTTTGACATTCTGGATATTATTTCCGAGGAATGTTTTTACGCCGAAAAACATCGTCTGGTATTTAAGGCGATGCAAGATTTATTCTCTAAAAAAGAGCCGATTGATTTATTGACATTATCATCTTATCTTAAAGAGCAAAATCAATTAGACCAGATTGGCGGCAACACATTTTTGACCGAGTTGGTAAATATAGTTCCTTCTTCCGCCAACGCGGAGCATTACGCTAAAATAGTTCATAGAAAATATATGATGCGCCGTCTGATTGGCGCCGCGGAAGAGATATCCGAATTGGGCTATAACGAAGCGGAAAATTTGGAAAACGCGCTGGATAAAGCGGAAAAAAGTATTTTTGATGTAACCGGTTCTTTGGTGGCGCGGTCTTTTGTAAAAATAAAAGACGCCTTGGGCGAGGCCTGGGAACGGCTTAATAAACTGCACGAATCTAAGGACGGCCTAAGAGGCGTTCCGACCGGTTTTAAGGAATTGGATGACAAATTATCCGGTTTTCAAAATTCCGATTTAATTATTATCGCCGCGCGCCCGTCAATGGGCAAAACATCTTTGGCGCTTGATATCGCGCGCCAGGTCGCGATTGAACATAATTTGCCGGTAGTTATTTTCTCGCTTGAGATGAGTTCCCAACAATTAGTGGATAGAATGCTGGCGGCTGATTCCAAAGTGGATGCCTGGAAACTTAGAACGGGAAAACTGACCAAAGACGAGGAGTTTGGCCTGATTAGAGAATCATTGGACCATCTTTCCAAAGCGCCTATTTTTATTGACGACCAGCCCGCCAATAATATCCTGAATATGCGTTCCATTGCCAGAAAATTAAAAAGGCGACACGATTTAAAGTTGATTATAGTTGATTATCTTCAATTAATGGCGCCGACGCATTCTCAGGCGAATGATTCTTTAGTGCAGCAAGTTACCGAAATTTCCCGTTCCTTGAAGCACTTGGCAAGAGAACTGGATGTGCCGGTTATCGCGCTTTCGCAATTAAGCCGCGCCGTGGAAAGCCGCGGCGGGCGTCCGCGCTTGTCTGATTTAAGAGATTCCGGATCCATTGAACAAGACGCTGATGTTGTAGCGTTCATTCATCGCGAGAATAACGAAGACGGGTCCGGCAAATCAAATTTGACGGAAATTTTAATAGAAAAACATCGGAACGGTCCGACCGGCAAAATACAACTTAATTTTGACGACACCAAAGCGACTTTTCAGAGTGTTATTAAAAATGATTTTGATGATTTTGACGCCGAGCGAACAGAACAAGAGAATGAGTTTTGATTACGACAAAAACCTCTCAACAAGCTTCCAGAAAGACATCCGACCTCGGTATATGTAAAATAGATTTTTGTGACTAAAATAAACTTCATCTCAAAATCAG
>JAGMBS010000034.1 GCA_023129575.1 Minisyncoccota bacterium | reverse complement strand
ATAATTTTTTAAATATGATTTAGGATTTAAGATTTATGATTTAGGAGGAAAAATTGGCTTCGCCAATTTTCCCCAAAACCTAAATAACTAAAACCTAACACCTAATCTATTTCTTCTCTTTCTTCCTCCCTGAACCCATGGTTTTTTTAGCGCCCCGCAAAGTGCGCGCGTTTGTTCTCGTCCTCTGCCCTCGGCTTGGCAATTTTTTAGTGTGGCGCGAACCGCGATACGATCTAATATCAATCAACCTTTTAATATTTCCGGAGACATCTCTTTTTAAATCTCCCTCTAATTTATATTCTTCCAAATTTTTTTTTATCCCGCTCTCCTCTTTGACGGACAAATCCCCCGGCTTTTTGGAATAATCCACGCCGGCTTTATCCAAAATTTTATGAGCGCGCGCCCGGCCAACACCAAACAAGGCCGTTAAACCTATTTCCACTCTTTTTTTATCCGGTATTGTAATTCCTGATATTCTCATAATATAATTAGTCGAAAGTCAAAGGTCTGTAAAGTCCATAAAGTCAAAAATTTTTAATTTTTCGACTTTCGACTTTCGACTTTACGAACTTTTGACTATTTTATCGTTGTCTTTGCTTATGCCTGGGATTTTCGCAAATAACACAAACACGGCCTTTTCTGCGAACCGTCTTGCATTTAACACATATTTTTTTAACTGATGATTTAACTTTCATAATTTAGTTAATTAGCTATTTCAGTCGTTGCACTATTCTGCCCCGCCCGCCGTAAGAATCCTGTTGTATTTTAACTCTATCGCCGACCAGCACTCTAATTCTATGTATCCTCATTTTACCGGATAAATACACCAAAATTACATCCTTTTTCTCCTTAGAATCGGATTTCTCCAATTCCACGCGAAAAAGAGTATTAGGCAAGGCCTCAATAATAGTGCCTGTAATATACTGTTTTTGTTCTTCTTTATTTATCATTATATGACAAAGTCCAAATCATAAAACAACAGGAGTCATTCTAACAAAAATAAAATTATTTTTCAAGTTTTTTGATAACTTCTATTTTCCCCGTATTGCGCGGAAATGAATTTTTCCAAAAGGGTTTTATAACGACTTCCGCCGATTCTATACCGCTATAATCGGCTAAAATCGCATTAACATTTTCTTTGGCTTGCCCCACAAAATCATTTTTAAGTTTATCTACGCCAAAAAGCCATTCAAAATTGGCCTTGCCTTTTAACGAAAAAACGAAACGCCCTTCCGTCCATGGTTTAACATCCTCTTTATTTTTTATCTCAAATTCCAAATCTTTTAGATTAGAGATATTTAGCGCCTCTCCTTTATACGCCTCGAGAGTATTTTCAGCGATGTGCCGGCTTAAAGTTTCTTCATTAAAAATAACCGCGTAAACAGAAACTTTTTCTCGGACATTTACCAAATCTTCCGAACTGTCCGCGCCAAGAAATTCAGATGCAACGAATAAAGCATCGTCATATAAAAGAAAAGTTTCCGGAATTTGAGATAAAATATCTTGAGTTAATTTTTGCGTCAGTTCCGCTTGAAGTTCCAAGCGCGCTTCCGCGACATCTTCCTCCGCGGCAATTTTTTTTATTCCTTCAAAACCGCCCGCCATAGCGGTTTTGGAACGAGCGTAAAATTTGTCAAAACGGTCGCCTCCTTTGAAGCCCGGAACGGTAAAATCAGACAAGCCGATATTATATTCTTCTCCCGCTTTATCCGCGTAAACAGTAACTTCCACGCTTCCGGGAACAATTTTCCCGACCTCGTTTAGTTTTTGCCCGGGAACCACAACAGATTTTTTTATTCTGTAAATTAAACCCTCGGGAGTTACAAACCGTGTGTTTTTGATAAGCCGCTGGCCCATTTTATTATAATTATTAAAAATAATTATCCGGCCATTGGCCTTCTCTAAAATTTCTTCCTCGCCGGCCACAGGCGCTCCTTGGGTTCCAACTTCATCAAGCATCATTACATCAAAGGGCACTCCTCCAATTTCGCTTTTAGACACCGCGATAAAATTGGCGTCCACCCTTTGGACCAATTGTTTGGGAATAACCGTAATTACCACACTTGAAGATAAAAAAGATAAAAAAACAACAAAAACCGCGGCTAACGAAGCGGCCGCTATCCAGAATTTTTTTCCGAATCTCGCAAATTTATTTTCCCCCTTTTGAGATGAGCCAAAAAAACCGAGCGGGCGTTTGGCGGATGAACGAGTTGTTTTTTTGCCCCGGCCGCCGGGAAGCGGAATATCTTGAATTGACCTTTTTGGGGGGACCACATCCTGAGGCATATTATTATTTTTAGTCATAAATTTTGTTAATAAATTAAGATTGATAATTTGAACAGCGTCCTTCATTCTAACATAAATATTTGAAAAACAGCAATGGAAAAGTGTTGATTCATTCCAAGACCGCTTTAATTCTCCGCACTCCTAAACTGCTGCTTTGCTCTTTTTTGATTTTGAATTTGCCGAGATTGCCCGTGTTTTTTATATGCGGACCGCCGCAAATTTCATAAGAAAAAATCTCGTTGCCAGCCGCGATTTTATACACTTTCACCCGCTTGCCGTATTTGGACTCAAAAGCTCCTAGCGCGCCTCTTTCTTTCGCTTCCTCAAGAGACATTTCTTCGCAGACCACCGGCATATTTTTTTGAATGGCTTCATTGACCAATTTTTCAACTGCCCGCTTTTGTTCATCAGTCATTTTTTCAGAGTAGGAAAAATCAAAACGCAATCTCTCCGCCGTGATATTGCTTCCTTTTTGTTCCACAGCGTCCCCCAACACTTTCCGCAAGGCCGCCAAAAGCAAATGCGCCGCCGTGTGTAATTTAGTTGTTTCTTCCGACGCGTCCGCCAAGCCCCCTTTGAATTTTCCCGCTGCCGCGGTGCGCGAAAGTTCTTGGTGTTTTCTCATTTCTTCTCGAAATGCATTTAACACCTCTTTTTTTCTTTCTCCAGAAATAATCTCAAAATTAACCTCATTAAGTTTTTTATTTATCTCCTCAATACTCATCTCAGCAGGAAAACCTTTTTCGGTATAAAGATTAAACAATAACTTTCCTGCTCGACGACTATTTTTTACAGTTTGGGCTAATGGGAAAGGTTCGCCCGCTTTAACCTCTTCAACACGAAGTCCCGCTAATTTTTCAATCTCCTTAAGTCCTTTCTCCAAAGTTTTTGAAAATTGCGTTTCTTCTTTATCTAATTCCTCCAAAATAGAAGCACTTCGTCTTATATTAGCTCCTCGGCTCGGCAATTCCAAAAACTTTACTTCGTTTCGTCTTTTGGATTGCTCTCGCTCTACGTCGCTAATAAAATTTGCATTTCGTTTTAATTCCGGATAAACGGTTTCATAATCACTTATCACTATTTTGGCAATTTCTTTTGTCCATAACTCTGATTCAATTCCCAACTGTTTCCCATATCTAATCGCCCGCCTGATAAGACGGCGAACAATATATCCTTGGTCCGTATTGGAAGGAGCGACACCTTTATCGTCTCCGATAATAAAGGTCGCGGCTTTCAAATGATCTGCGATAATTCGCATCGCTTTTTTGTATGCGGGATCAAAATATTTTTTGCCTGATAATTCTTCAATTTTAGAAATAATATTCGCCCAAAGTTCTGTTTTGTAATTACCAGCAAACCTTTGCAGGACAGCCGTTATTCTTTCCAAACCCATTCCCGTATCCACATTTTTTTGACTTAATTTTTTATAAGAAAAACTATTATCATTAATAAATTTTTTTAAATTATCCAAATCATCACCAAAAGAATATAAAAAAGTATTTTTTATACCTGCTTGCATAGCACCCTCTAAATTATCTTGTTTATGGTCAAAATAAAACACATTTTTTACAGATAAATTTTGTTTTTCAAGCAACTTATCAAAAAAAACTTTGCTATCTTTGGTAATTTCTTTTTCAAATGTAAAAACATCCATATTATGAATTCTGACTAAATTTTTTGCTTTTTCTCCGTTGGCATTAATAACCAATATTTTTTTAAAATTATATGAATTTATTAAATCAAGAAGTTTTTTATCTAAATTAAAATTTTTATCATAAAGACAATGCATACCATCAATCAACATTACATTCTGTTGCTTGTTATATTCCATAAAAACATTATTCCAAACTTCCACCCATAATTCGTTGCCGGCGTCAAAAGTTTCGGGAATTTTATCCGGCTTGCCTATCCAATAAAAAATTTCCGAGCAAGGACCGCAAGGACCTGTCTCGCCCGCCGGCCCCCACCAATTTTCTTTTTTCCCCAATTTGGCAATATGTTTTTCCGGCACTCCAATCTTTTGCCAGATATTATAAGATTCTTCATCAAAAGAAGCGTCTGCATTACCCTCAAAAATTGAAACCGCTATTTTGTTCGGGTCAAGCCCCAGCCAATCGGACGAAGTTAAAAATTCCCAAGCCCATCTCAAAGCTTCTTTTTTCCAATAACCTTGCCCTGTGCCATCCGGCGATTTAGGGTCTCCCAGGGACCAATTGCCCAACATTTCAAAAAAAGTGTGGTGGGTAGCGTCGCCCACTTCTTCTATGTCGCTTGTGCGAACGCATTTTTGAAAATTAACCAACCGTTTACCCTCGGGGTGCTTTTCTCCCATTAAATAAGGAATAAGCGGATGCATTCCGGCTGTGGTAAAAAGAACAGTCGGGTCATTTTCCGGAATAAGCGACGCCCCGGGAATAATGCTATGCCCTTTCGCCTCAAAAAATTCCAGATATTTTCGCCTGATTTCTTGCGCTGTCATTAAAGGCGATTATACAACATTTATAAGCGGAAAAAAACACCTTGCTTGGATTTAAGTTTGAATTCAAGGATCTGAAGTTTAATCCTGCCAAATATCTTATCTCAGACGCCAGGCGCCTGAGATAAAACTTATCCCCAATTTTGTTAGAGGTTGAACCTCTAAGTGGTGATTTTGGGGTAATTCCATCAAAATTGGGCGAGTTTTAATGGAATAGGGAGAAAAATTTAGACGACATCCGACCTCTTATTTTGAGATGAAGTCTATTTTAGTCGCAAAAATCTATTTTACATATACCGA
>JAGMBS010000033.1 GCA_023129575.1 Minisyncoccota bacterium | reverse complement strand
TCGGTATATGTAAAATAGATTTTTGTGACTAAAATAAACTTCATCTCAAAATCAGAGGTCGGATGTCGTCTAAATTTAAAAAGAGATTCGACCTCAATCGTGGTTAAATTACGAATAGTGAATAGAGTTTACACTTTAGTAAAAATTCAGAGGTCGAACCTCTTAAATCATATCTATGAACAGCATAGAAAAACTAACAGAATATTTTTCCAAATTTCCGGGCATTGGGCCGAGGCAGGCGAAGCGTTTTGTTTATTTTTTGTTGACGAGAAATAACGGTTTTTTGAACGAATTTACGGGACTTATTAAACAATTAAAACAAGATATTAAAATTTGCCGGTCTTGTTTTCGCTTTTATCCCGCCTCAGCGGCGGGCGGGCAATACTCCGCCGATAATTCCGAACTGTGCGCCATCTGCTCCAATCCAAATAGAGACAATGATATTTTAATGGTGGTCGGCAAAGACGCCGACCTTGAAAATATTGAAAGGATTGGCAATTATAACGGATTGTATTTTGTTTTAGGCGTTTATATTCCGATTTTGGAAAAAACACCGGAACAATTTATCAGAATAGAAAAATTTTTAACGCTTATTCAAAAAAAAGCCGCGGGTGGCGAATTAAAAGAAATTATTTTGGCGCTGAGTTTAAATCCGGAGGGAGAAAATACCATTGAATATCTTTTGGAAAAATTAAAACCTTTGGCGGAAAAGTATTCTATTAAAATATCAACTTTGGGCCGGGGCCTGTCCACCGGAACGGAGCTTGAATACTCAGACAGCGAAACATTCAAAAACGCTTTCAAAAACCGAAATTAGATTAAAAGAATAGTGTTGAATTTTTAGTTTATTTGTTGTTATTATAAAAATAACTCTTTAGTTCTGCTTCGGGGATATATTTTAGTCCTTGGTTATAAATAGCTTTGATAGTTCCTTTCCCCAATTCGGAGTGTTTAGGAATGGTCAGCATTTGTTTTAATCCGTCAATATCCCTTTTTAATTTTACATGGCTACCATTTTGTCCAACAACACTAAACCCGAATTTTTGAAAATCTTTTATAATTTTTATTCCAGAAAGAACTTTGAGTTTAGGCATAAACTTTATTTGGCAATTCAAAATTTATCAATACTGATGGTTTAGGGGTTAGATTATATTCTGTGAGATCTTCTCCCTCCAAATGTAGATTTACAGCTTCTTTTATGTTGCGTGTCAGTTCGTCAAGGGTTTTAGCTTGTGTAACAACAGGTAAATCCACACCGCTGGCGGTGTAATAATTCCCTTCTTTTGAAATTTGAAATTGAATAATGCTTTTCATTATTTTTATATTTTAACGATTTTTATCTGCTGATAAGTTTGGCGATGCCCCATTCTTTTTAAATAATTGCTTTTTGGCTTGAAGCGCATAATTCTGATTTTTTTTCCTCTCCCTTCCTCCACAAATTCCGCCGTTACTTTTACATTTTCCAAATAAGGCGCGCCGATTTTGGCGTCTTTTTCATTGCTCGTTAAAAGCGTTTTGTCAAAAACAATTTTATCGCCCTGTTTATGCTCGTTGGGAAGTTTTTCAATTTTAATAATGTTTCCTTCGGAGACCTTATATTGCTTCCCGCCTGTTTCTATAATTGCGAATTTTGTCATATTTTAATTTTAAAAAAATATCGAAACACGGGGCTTATAATTGTCATAAGTTAATTAAATTAACTTAGACCAGGCCGTTATTTTTTCGGTCCTTAAAAGATGAAAGTCCCGTGTCTAAATATTGGTTATATATTACATTATTTTGAGATAAAATCAAGAAAATCTGCTTGGAAGCAAGGATTCCAAGCAGTGTTTATTAAAAAAACCGCTCCGGACAAAAAAATTTGTCGGAGCGGGTAACTAAAGAAAAAAGGACACTTCATATTTTATGTCTGTACAATGTTTCTGCTAGGGGAATACGAAACTTTCCCGTCGCGAAAATCGAGCGCATACCACAACACATCTGGTTGAGGATTGCCTTCCCCCGTAGCGGGCGCAACACCTTCGACAACTCCTTTTCCAAGACCAGGATATACCATTCTGTCGCCGTGTCTAAAACCAAACTGCAAACAGGCCTCGTCTGATATATCTACTTCAAAAATTTCTCCCATTACTGCCACAACTTTTTTCACGTTTTCACTCATGATTTTCCTCCTTATTGTAATGCGTCAGAAAATAAGTTTTACGCCAACAAAACCAAATCCATACTACATAATAGAATGGGATAAGGTTCAGCGTTGTCGCTAAAAATGGCGTTGAACTCAACTTGTTTTTTAAGAAACATTGTCCGACAAATAGCCGTCATTTTTATTAATGTTCTGGTTTCTTCTCCTTTATACACGGACTTAAATCTTTGCCCTGGTTGTAATTTATTAAAAAATTCTGCTCCCATTTTTTTTCTCCCTTTCTGTTTGTTATTTATTTTTCAAAAAGTTTTTCTCAAAACTTGAACTTTCTGATTGCCATTATACACTAATTGGTATGTTTGTCAAACTTTTGGAGATTTAAGTTCTTGTTTGCAGTGTTTGGGGCTCCAAGCCCCAAGTGGATTGGAAGTGATTTTGGGTGGTTTTTTTGGCTTATTTCACTTACATTGGCGCTTGATTTTAGGTGATTCATCACAGAGTAATTTTGAATAAGTCGCCGGTCCCCCAATATCAGGCGGATATATGCCTGTCGTGATTAAAATTTTCATAAATTTATATTAACAGATATTTTGACGGACGTCGGACGTCCGTCAAATATCGTTTGCTTTCTCCCGGCGCACAAAAAGAAAAACTTGACAAAATTTGCCAAGTTTTTCTTTTTGTGCAGTATTCTTGAATTAGTCCGAACGCATTTCGGGAAAGAAGTCCCCTCGCAAAAATTCGGAAAAGCGGCAGAGCCACACCGCTGACAATTTCAAGTTTTTCTTTGGCGGCAAATTAAGTTTATTGACAATATCCATAAGAGATAAGTGTATCCAACCCAAAGCTTACCGTCTCAACATATTTATTATCAGAAGATATTTTTACTATAAATCCTCTTGGTGTAATCGGTTCTAAATATGTAAATAAACCACTTTCATTTTTACTAACCTCATAACCATCACAAGGCTTGTTATCACATCTATAAATCATGCTATTAGGTTCGTCATACAAAAGAAAAACGGTTGGCTTGATATTCTCACATTTACCCTCTGGGGTACATGCTTGTTTCGTTTCTGGTAAGCATATTTTTGTATAGTTTGGTAAATTATAAGACAAAGATGACAAATCTAAATCGAAAGCTAATTCATTATTTATTTCAGAACTTTTACTTCCGACTTGAGTTGTATTTTCGTTCTTTTCTATATTGTTGTTTAGAAAAATAAATCCGACTAAACCTATAACAATAACCAAAATAAAAAGTCCAATGATATCATTTTTACTCAATTTATTTTCCATAATTAAGAATCAAGAATGTTAATTGCTAAAGAGGCACTTCATAAGTTTCTTTGCAGGCTCTTGATACGCCCTCAGATGTCACTGATACTTTTTCAAAATCGCAATTTAGCCCACAATATGCTTTGTCTGTAAAGCCAATATTAGAAGACAAACCCTGCTGCACTCTATTCGTGTTCATTTGCAAAGCCCAAGAAAAGCATTCCGTCAATAGTTCAAATTCTGGGCTAAAAATATATTCTTGTTCGTTAAATAAACCACCTGCAGGATAGTAAACACCCTTATATGTATCCTTTTTATCAGATAAAAGAAAATAACCAACTATGACAATAACGAACAATGCAAGAAAAACAATAATGAGATTTTTATTCAATTTATTTTCCATAAAAATTATTCTATGATTCTATATTTTTTCTTGCACGCTTGCATAAAATACTGATTGGCTTCCTCTTCTGTATCAAATTTTACATCATAACATTGCTCTACCCTTTCAGTGTGAGTAGCACCGCTAGGAAATTGAACTATGCCCGCAGACATCCATTTATTATCAATTTTTTTAGAGCTTGGTTTAATAACGACATTTATCATAAAAATTCCGTGATTAAAAAATTTTCTTTTCTAAAAATATGGTTCGAGCCGATGTTTTTAACAGATTCTTTGGTAGTTTTTATCGGTGCGGCTTCGCCGCGTTTTCTGAATTTTGTGAGGGAATTTCCTCGCCGTCGCAGGCGGCGAAAACCATTCAAACTACCTTCAGAATATAGCACCAGTAAGGAATTTGCAAGGAGTTTCGGTTCGCCTCGCTTCGCTCAGTCCGTTTTTCGAATCCTGCCCGGCGCACCATATCAATAGAATATTAAAACAGCCCGTTAAGGGCTGTTTTAATATTCTATGGTGCGCCGGGCAGGATTCGAACCTGCGTAGCCATAAGGCGCGAGTTTTACAGACTCGTGTAATTGACCGCTCTACCACCGACGCAAATTTTATTAGAGGCCGAACCTCAACCAATTAATTCTGCTGTTTTTTCCCTCTTTTCTCCCTCAAAACAGACCGCCGTTCCGCCCCGCCCTTTTTTCCGTTTTAAATTAAATGTTAATTTGCCGTTTTTGACACCGACAGACAATATCCCGCCCAGCATTATTCCTTGCGTAATCATCAAGGACGCGATTGGCGTTAAAATTTCGGTTTGGATTAATCGTTTTAGGGGACGCGCTCCGTAGCGCGGATTATATCCTTTTTCGGCCAAATATGAAAGAGCGGTTTTTGAGATATTTAAGCTGATATTTTTTTCGGCCAAACGATTTTTAACCAGTCCGATTTGAATATCCACGATTTTTCTGATTGATTCCGGCTGAAGCGTGTCAAAAACAATTATATTGTCTAAACGGTTCAAAAACTCCGGCCGGAACCGTTCTTTCAAAGAAGCCAAAACCTTGTCCTTTGCCGCGGAATATTGTTCTTCGTCGGATTGGTTGCCAAATCCGATTGTCTCCATTTTATCAATATGCTCAGAACCGATATTGGAGGTCATAATAATAATCGCGTTCTTGAAATTCGCCACCTTGCCTTTAGCGTCAGTTAAAATGCCGTCGTCAAGGACTTGCAATAAGATATTAAAAACCTCCGGATGGGCTTTTTCTATTTCATCAAAAAGGACAATGGAATAAGGCCGATGGCGGATAGTTTCCGTCAACGAACCGCCTTCTTCGTGTCCGACATAGCCGGGCGGCGCGCCGATTATTTTTGAAACGCTGTGTTTTTCCATAAATTCGGACATATCAATTCGCACCAGCGCTTTCTCGTCGTTGAACATAAATTCCGCCAAACGCTTTGTCAATTCGGTCTTCCCCACTCCCGTTGGCCCCAAAAATATGAATGACCCGATTGGCCGATTGGGGTCGGAAATGCCCACCCGCGATCGCTTGACCGCGTCCGCGATTTTACGGACGACACTGTCTTGGCCGATGACTTTTTTCTTTAAGGCGTCTTCCATTCGGCTTAATTTTTCCATTTCTTCTTCTAACATTTGCGTGACCGGCACGCCCGTCCAGCGGCTCACAACATCGGCAATTTCGCGCGAGGTTATTTCCTCGTTCAAAATTCGTCCGGTTTTTTTCAATTTTTTCAAACAATTTATTTTGGATTTTAATTCCTTTTCCGTTTGGGGAATTTTGGCGTAGCGAATTTCAGCCGTTTTTGCCAAGTCCCCTTCAATTTCGCTTTGATCCGCTTCAATTCGCATTTGCTCCAAATCTTTTTTAATGGTTTTTACTTCGGATAAAAGATTTTTTTCATTATTCCATTTGATGGATAATTCGGATGTTCTTTCTTTTAGATTGGCGATTTCTTCGTCAATCGCTTTTAGGCGCGCGTTGTTTTTGGAATCGGTTTCATTTTTCAGCGCTTCTTTCTCAATTTCCAGTCGAGTTATTTTCCGGTCGGTTTTTTCCAAAACAGGCGGCTTATTTTCCAGAGAAATTTTAAGGGAGGAAGCGGATTCATCTATTAAATCAATCGCTTTATCCGGCAAAAAACGGTCGGTTATGTAGCGGCTGGATAAATTTACCGCCGCCACAATCGCCTCATCCGTAATTTTAACTCCGTGGAAAAGTTCATATTTTTCTTTTAAACCGCGCAAAATTGCCACTCCGTCTTCAATAGACGGTTCGCTGATATGAACCGGCTGAAATCGTCTCGCCAAAGCGGGGTCTTTTTCTATATAGCGCTGGTATTCTTTTAATGTGGTGGCGCCAATGGCCCGCAATTCCCCCCTTGCCAAGGCCGGTTTAAGCATATTGGACGCGTCCATTGATCCCTCCGCCGCGCCCGCTCCCACGATTGTGTGAATTTCATCAATAAATAAAATAATTTTCCCCTGGGCCTGTTGGATTTCTTTCATCACGGATTTGAGCCGTTCTTCAAACTCGCCGCGATATTTTGTGCCCGCCACCAGCAATCCCAAGTCCAAAGCGACCAATTCTTTGTCTTTTAGAGAAATGGGGATGTCTCCCTGGACAATTCTCAACGCCAAGCCCTCCGCCACGGCGGTCTTGCCCACGCCGGCTTCGCCGATTAAAATCGGATTATTTTTTGTTCGGCGGGATAAAATTTGGACAATCCGGCGAATTTCATCATCTCGCCCAATCACAGGGTCTAATTTATTTTCGTTTGCCAAACGGGTTAAATTGCGGGTAAATTTTTCCAAGGTTCTGTATCTTTTCGGTTTTTGGATTTCGGTTATTTTTCCTTCTTTTATTTCTTTTAAGACCCGCAAAACATCTTCTTTGTTTATTTTGAAGCGGGCGCCGATTTCGTAAATGTCGCCGGGAATATCAAGCAACGCCAAAAATAAATGTTCCACGGAAATAAAACTGTCGTTCAAATTTTGCGCGATGGTGGTCGCGTTTTTTAAGGCCTGAGTTAATTCGGGGGTAAAAAAGATTTGATACGAGGGCGTTAAAGTAGTTGCTCTTTCGGGCGTTTCCAATAATTCAAGAAGCGAATCGGCCAAAAGAATGATATCAACATTCAGCCGTTCCAAAATGGAAATAACGATATTTTCTTCTTGAATCATTAGAGCGGTAAAAAGATGCAGGTGGCTCACATGGTTTTGCCCGCGTTCTATGGCGAGCTCGTGCGCGCGCCGAATAACTTCTTTGGCTTTGGTTGTAAAATTTTGAAAGGGAGGCATGATAAAAACTAAAAATTAAAAACGAAAAAGTAAAAATAATAATTAAAATCTAAAAATTAAAAGTG
>JAGMBS010000032.1 GCA_023129575.1 Minisyncoccota bacterium | reverse complement strand
TAACATTTGCCATAATTATTTTATACTTTCATAATACTACATCTTTATTATTATCACAACTTATATTCCCCCAGCAATCCTTGCGGGCGATAGAGCATTAATCCGACCAAAATTAAACCGTAAATCACTTGCCTCATTTGGGCGGCGACAGCGTCGGGGAAACCGACAAAACGGAGAATTTCGGGCAAAAGGATTAAAAATAAAGCGCCCAACATTGCCCCGCGTAAATTTGCCAAGCCGCCCAAAATAATAATTGCCAAAATGAAGATGGATTCCATTAAAGCGAAACTGGACGGGTCAATAAATGTGATATAGGAAGCAAACAGTGAGCCGGCAATCGCCGCCAGACAAGCGCCTATTATAAAAATTGCCAATTTATAATAAAGGGTATTGTAACCAAAAACTTGAACGGCTTGTTCGTCCTCGCGAATCGCTTTCAAGACCCGACCGAAAGATGAACTGACAATAAATTTTGAAATAAAATATGTCAGAAGCAAAACCGCCAAGGCGAGAATTAGAAATGAAAAATTGCTTGAAAATTCAAAACCAAATAAACTTGGTTTTGAAATTCCGGGGATACCAAGCGGGCCTCTCGTCAGACCTTGCCAATTAAGAAAAATTGAAAAGACAATGATGTTGAAACCGAAAGAAGCCAAAGCGTAATAATCACTTTTGAGCCGGCTGAGAACCAGACCGATAAAAAGCCCGATTATGCCAGTAATTACCAGACCGAAAAAAACGGACAGGAAAAAATTTAGGCCGAATTGCGTTAAGAGAATGGCGGTCGCGTAAGCGCCCATGCCGTAAAATGCCGCGTGCGTCATTGATGGCAACCCTGTATAACCGACCACTAAATTCAAACTCACACCAAGAATGGCGTAGATGGCAAAGAGTATTCCTAAATGAATTAAATATTCCATAATTAAAAAAGATTTATGATTTAAAATTTATGATTTAAGAAAGACTTTGTCTTTGTGATTAATCCTTGTAATAATTTATGTGATAAATTAGCTTGTTCAATTAATTTTTTATAATCATTCTCATTTATATAACTAATGTCTTTGCTAATTTCTATTTGATTTTTCAATTCTATTAAAGATCCTTGCGATAAATAAAAAAACTGAACTTTTTCTTTTATTCCCTGTCTGCCAAAACCCTCCGCGATATTTGAAGTAATAGATACTGATGCCCTTCTCATTTGTGATATTAATCCAAATATTTCATCTTTGGGAAATATTTTGGTTACCCGATAAATATCCAAAACCAATTTATGCGATTCTTTCCATGTAATTAAATCTTTAAAATCTTTTATTCTTTTTTCTGTTTTTGTATTCATAAATCTTAAATCATAAATCATAAATCTAATTTTGAAAAAACTCATTTTCTCAAAATCCCATTGGGGCGGAATAATAAAAATAAAATCAAAACTGCAAAAGCAATCGCGTCTTTCCATTCGCCGGAAATTTTCCAGATGCCAAAATTTTCCACAAAGCCAAGCAAGAACGCGCCGAGTACCCCGCCGTAGATATTGCCCACTCCGCCGATAATGGAAGCAATTACTCCTTTGAGCAGTAAACTCATTCCCATAGTCGGTTCAATGCCGGTGTCAAAACCGACCAAAATTCCCGCCCAGCCGGCAATCGCCGAACCGATGAAAAACACATAGCCAATAATTTTATTGGTGTTGATGCCGACAATTTTCGCCACTTCCTCGTCATCGCTGATAGCTTTGACCGCTTTGCCGAACAGTGTGTATTTGAAAAGCAAAATTAGTCCCGCCATTATCGCCAGACCCGAAATTAAAATAAGCAATTGCGTTTGCGTGATCACTCCGCCGGCGATTTCGTAAATTTTTTGCGAACCCGCGCCGCGCGAAAGCGTCTGAAATTGCGAAGTGAATAAAATGGCGATAATTGCTTGCAGAGCGGTAAAAACGCCTAAAGAAGCAATCATCAAAATCATATTGGACGCTTTCTTTTTACGAAGCGGCCGATAAATCAATTTATCAAGCCCCAAACCGATCAAGCCGGCGAGCAAAATACCAAGCGCGACACTTAAATAGATATCCCAGCCCAGCGTTTTCGCGAAAAAGAAAACCGCGTAGCCGCCGACTGCTGCCAAAACACCATGCGCCAAATTAAAAAATTTTGTCGCGCCGTAAATCAAATTAAAACCAAGCGCGATCAAAGTATAAATCGCGCCGGCAATAATGCTGTTGAGAATAAGCTGAGGAAGAATATCCATTGCCTGCAATAATACCGTAGTTTGACTGAATTTCAAACAAAAAAGAGCCCGCCTATAGCGGGCTGTTTTTAGACATTTTTATTCAATCACTTGTGGGACACCATCAACTATCTTCTTATGGATAACAAATTCTTCACTCAACAAATCGCCATTTAAATCAAATTTATAAGATCCAATCATACCGCTATACTCGGGCATATCATATAAATAATTTTTTATGCAATCACTATCATCATTACCGCAACTTTTTATTGCATCCTTAATAATGTAAACCGAGTCATATCTTGCCGCCACAAGAGCATCGTGAGCAGGGTCTTTTTCAAATTTTGATTTATATTTTTCAATTAGAGAGCCGGATAACTGCGTTAAATCTTTAGAATCGCTAAATATTATTCCTTCCATCGCTTGACCGCCAACACTTAGAGCTTCTTTGTCTCCCAAAAGAAAATTACCAAATATTTTTACATTTTTTATCCCCAATTCTCCAATCTGCTTTGGGATAAGTCCCGCCACCGCAGCAGACCCGCCGGGATTAATATAAATAGCTTCGGGGTTTACTGATTTGATTTTTGTTAGGTAGGTGCGAAAATCTTTTGTGCCGGAATTAAATATTTCATCCGCTACAATATCAATATTTTTTTCTTGAAAAATATTTTTCATTATTTCACGCACCCCTTGGGAGTAATCTGTGTTTTCAGTAATTATAGCCACGCGTTTGATACCTTGCGACACAATAAATTCCGCATCAGCTCTTCCAAACTCAGAATCGGAAGGCGAATTCCTAAATATATAATCTCCCGCTTGACTAATTGATGGATTACTGGAAAGAGAGGAAAAAAGTATAACTTTGTTTGATTCTACTAATGGCGCTACCCCCAATGTTTCAGTGCTGCACAATCCGCCAAGAATAATATGTACTTTATCTATATTAATTAATTTCTGAGCCGCGGTAACCGCATCTTTGCCGGAACATTTTCCGTCTTCATAAATAACTTCTAATTTTCTTTTTAATTCTCCGCTTTGATTGATTTCTTCCAGCGCTATTTCAATAGTATTTTTTTCTGTTTCTCCATAAGTCGCCATATCACCGGTAAGCGGACCGATAAACCCAATCTTAATTGGTTCATTTGCCATCGGCTCGCTTGATTTTTGCAAAATTGAATAAATTCCCCAGACGACTAAAATCGCGATGATTAGACCTAAAATTGTTTTTGTTGTGTTTGTCATAAAATTTATTTGTTAAATTAATAATTTTTATAAATATTTTAACTTATTTGAAGTATATCAAACTCGCTGAATTTATCAATAGTGTTACAAAAAGAGGTTCGACCCTGCCTGCCGGCAGGCAGGCTCAAATGTGGTTAAATAACGTAAAGTGAATAGAATTCATATTTTAATAATGGTTCAGAGGTCGGACCTCGTTGGGCTTGATTTTTAGGACAATTTGTTATATAGTGCGGTTTAATATAGATATTATAAGATTATTACATTAAATTATAATAATTATGGACAATAATAAAGAAGAATTGGCGGAAGAAATATCATTATGGGGGCGATTAAAACGATTTTATTTCGCGCCGACTTGGCAGTCGCTGTTTGCCGCGAGTTATTTGTTTTTATTCCTTTATTCCGCTATTTTTTATTTGGATAATGTTTTTTTCGCGCTTAAATTCGTTTTTCGCACCTTTACGATTTCAACCGTTCTTTTGTCATTGCCCCATGTGATTTGGGGAGCGATTTTGGTGGTCGCGTTAATGATGCCGTTCGTTATCAGTATTTGTATGATTTTCGCTTTGCCGAATATTTGGAAAAAAGAAGATTGGAAAAAAGACCAAAAACTTTTGGCGACTGTTTTGGCTTTTATAATCGCTCTGGCCGTGATTGTCATCGCTGATGATCTTATTCGGGCGGTTGCCAGCCGAGATGTTTTGAAAATTTTTATCCAGGGAAGCAATTTGAAAATATAATTATAATTAAATTGGCAAAAAGTCGGCTATCGCATAGCCGACTTTTTTTGTTCAGGGCGGGCGGGGAGAAAAATTGTGGGGGTTTTTTGGGGTTGGTAGAGTGGTGAAATTTAATGATAGTTAATTTCATTTTTTCACTTATCCACAATTTGCTTGTTTTTTAATTTCTTTCTGTTATTATGATTATTGTCTTATGGTTTTTTCATAGAACTGTAAGGGTTATACATCCAAGGACAGTCCTCTTCATTGAGGGCTGTTTTTATTTATTATACGATGTTTTAATTCTTTCCCCCAGATCTCGTCTATCTTTTTTATATCAACATAACCATCGCCTCCTGTTCTTAATTCACGAGAGATATTATCTGTTGTTGAATAAATATAAACTTTTTTACTTGCATTTCTTATATAAGTTACAAGCGCTAAAAAATCACAATCTCCTGTAAAAAAGACCGCTCCATTGTATTTATTTAAATAATGAACTGCATCAATGGTTATTTCAACATCCATATTGCCTTTTTCTTTTATAATTTCACCCAGCCCGTCAATTGCGGTATTTATTCTTTTTAACGGTTTTTTTCGGACCACAAAACCAAGTCCTTTTTTAAGATATGTGTAAAATTTATGTTTCCCTTCCAAACTATATTCTCTGGTGCCGTTTTCAGGATAGGAATCATAGTAAAATATTTTAATATCATCCGTATTAAATTTTTTAGAAAAATATTTTTTAATATTTTTATATTCAATAAATTGTTTTTTAGATTTAACAACGCTCCAAACATTTGAAGCGTCTATAAAGACATAAATTGTATTTCGTTTTTTTAAAAAAGACATATTGTAATTATATCACAAAAAACCAATGGCTCTAAAATCAAAAACCCCCATCAAAAGATGAGAGTGTTTAATGTATCCGTCTCGGCTTTGGAATTCCTTATCCGAAATAGGCCTGCGCCTGCGAATACATTTGTATACTATCATTTTAACTTTACAAAAATCAAGCAAAATTCGGCTACCTGCCTACCGGCAGGCAGGTCGCATAGCCGAATTTTTTTGTTTTGTTCGGAGCGGGCGGGAAGAAAAATTGCGAGAAGGAATTTGATAATAAAAAATATTTTTTTACTTTCTGTTTAAACATTCTCTAAGCCGCTCTAAAATTTTAATAACTTCTTCATCCAAAATAACAACTTTCCCAATTCCGCTATTGTCGGCCAATTCTTGATATGGGAAACTCTCTGTAAGAAAATCTCCTTTTAGATTTTCTAAAAAAATTTGTACTAAAGTTCCAACATCACCAGAATCCATCTTTTGAGACTGTAAATAATTAACCAATTCTTCAACACAATCTTCACAATCATTTCTTATTTTTTCCATATTTTTTAAAATAATTAATAATATTAATTATTTAGGTAATATAATCCCTAACTCTTCACAAGATTTATAAACATCATCTTTTGCCCACCAATCATTATATTTTTCCGAATATTCTTTTTGTTGTTTGCAAAAGTCTAGGCAAGACGGTAAAGAATTGGAATACTCAATATCCTTTTGAGACATATCTACTTTTGTCTCAAGAAAATTAATTATTTCTTCACTACTCATATTTAAGCATGTAGTACCCCCTTCTTGCTGTTCATCAAAATTTGTTTATCTTTTTTCATATATTAAAACGAAAAAACTATTCCTGATTACAAAAACGGCGTAGCAAAGCAATTCCATGCTCATATACAGAATATTTTTTTCGAGCAATTTCTTCTAAAGAATTATTCAAATTAGAAAAAACACTAAGATAATCATCCATGCTAATACTATAATCATTATTTCTATATGCTTCAATTATAAAATCAAAAAATCTTTCGTCATCACTACCGTGATTACTTGACCATGTATCTACATCAGTAAAATAGCTTAGTTTTTCTTTTGTTGTTTTTTTCATATTTTTTTATTTAATTTAATTAATTTTTAATAACACATTACTTCTTCAGATTCTTGTTCCAGTTCTATTTGTTTTATTTGTAATTCAAACATCTGTTGAGATAAATTGAATTTAATAGTAGCTAATAATTCAGCTTTTATCTGTTCCATATAACTTACAGATTTTTCAGTATCTTCGTTAATTTGATTTAAATAAGCAGTATTTGTACCAAAACCTCTTTGAGATTCTTTTGCAGAAGTTAATTTTTGTTCCCCTTCGCTTCTTATATTAGATATCTTTTGATCATACTCAGATAAAATTCTCTGCCTATTTTCATTTGCAGAACCTTCATATATTTTTTTTATCTGGTTTACAGTAGTTTGAATTTCAGCACGACTATAATATTTTTTGAAACAATTTTGTCTTTGAATTGCCAATTCTTCTTGTCTTTTGGCTTCCTCTGCAACCTTTCTCTGATCCTCTTCTTTTCTTAATCGTTTTTCTTCAACTTTTCTTTGAACCTCATATTCTTCGGCAATTCTTTTTTCTATTTCTGCCTGCTTTCTTAATTTTTCTTGTTTTTGAACCTCTTTACTCTCCGCTTGTTGTTTTGCTTCTTCCATTCTTATTTTTCTCTCATTTTCCTCCTCTTTTTTTACATCAACCTGAACCCGAATTTGTGCCATATTTTCCTTTTTCAATTTCTCCATTTCCAATTTTGTTTTTTCTGCTTCCAATTTATATTTCTCCGCTTCGGCTTTGGCGTGAGCGGTTTTGGTTTCGTATTTGGCCTGCTTGGTCGCTTCTTCGGTTTTTTCTGAAACTTCTTCAATTTCAATTTCGTTTTTGCCCTCTTCGTCATCAAGTTTCAATTCCTCAATATCTTTTTTAAGTTGTTCGTTTTCTCGTTTCAATTCCGCCACTTGTCGCATCGCTTGTTCGTAACCTTTTTTGCTCGCTTCAATGGCGTTAAGGATTGCTTCTTTGGCTTCCTCGGGAACTTTTTTCAAAACTTCCGCTAAAATTTCTTGGTGTTTAGATGTATTATCGGCGATTGTTGAAAGCAGATTTTCCGCTTTTTCCTCGTCTTTTA
>JAGMBS010000031.1 GCA_023129575.1 Minisyncoccota bacterium | reverse complement strand
TAACATTTGCCATAATTATTTTATATTTTGTATCTTTTATACTACCACACCCGCATACTATCGCAACTTATATTTTTTCGCCAAATTTTGCGGATGGCGAAGCATCAACAAGAGGGACAAAAACAAAGCCCGGGTAAACGCTCTCCGCAAAATCAGTTTCGCTTTTTTTGATAACCAATCGTAGAGAATTGCCGACGGGCAAAACCAGCCGCCCGCCTATTTTTAATTGTTTTTTCCACGCCTCTGGAACGCTCTTTCCGGACGCCGCCGCTATAATTTTGTCAAACGGCGCTTTTTCCGCCAAGCCATTGATTGCGTTTTGACAATAATATTCCACTTGGCCGGTTTTAATAAAGCCATATTTGGCGACATTTTTTTTGCCCAATTCAAATAATTCGGGGATAAGTTCCAGCGCGAACACTTTTCCTTTTTCTCCGACCAGATTCGCCAAAAGCGCCATTTGCCAACCGGAGCCGGAACCAATATCTAAAATTCGGTCGCCCTCTTTGGCCTGCAAAAGTTCAAGCATAAACGCTACCGTATAGGGCTGAGAAATGGTCTGGCCATAGCCGATTGGAAGAGGTCTATTCGCGCTTGCTACTTCCGTGTCCCCCGCGCGAACAAAATCTCGGCGGTCTATTTTTTGAAAGGCCGTAATAATTTCCGGCGTCTTCAAGACCCCTTCGGCAATTAATTCTTTTATTAACATTTCCATATTATTTCCCCTTTCTTCTTGCGCGTTGGCAATATTCTTTAATAATATCCGCAAATTCGGCCTCGGTAAAGGCGGGCCAATATGTTTTTGAGAAAAACAATTCGCTGTAGGCCGATTGCCACGCTAAAAAATTTGATAATCTTTTTTCGCCGCCTGTCCGAATAATAATATCCGGGTCGGGCGTTTCTTTTGTCCACAGATATTTGGCAAAATCCTCCTCCCGCAGAGATTCTATGTCTTCAATCTTATTATCGCGCGCGATTTTCTTGGCCGCTTGCAATATCTCCGCCCGCCCGCCGTATGAAATGGCTATATAAAGCGTATTAGACCCGCCGGCTGTTTCTTTCTCCAGAACTTTTATATTTTGCCGTATATTGGGAGCAAGCCGTTCTATTTGCCCCGCAAATTTTATTTTGATATTTTCTTTTTTAAGTTTTTCGGATTTTTTTAATATAAAATCGCGGACAAGATTCATTAGATAATTTATTTCCTTTTCCGTCCGCTTCCAATTTTCCGTGGAGAAAGCGTACACAATTAAATTGCGAATGCCGAGTTTTTTACACCACAAAGCGGCCTCTTCCAATTTTTCGGCGCCGCGGCGATGACCCTCCAAAGTTGGAAGTCCCCGCTCTTTTGCCCAGCGTCTATTGCCGTCCATAATTATTCCGACACAACGGGGAATATTTTTTTCTGTTGCTGGTATTTTTTTCATTTTTTTTAATTATAAATTATATCAAATTTTGAAAATTCACCGGTTGCTTCGTCGAAAGAAATATCTATATTATCCACTCGCGAAAGCAAAGAACCCTCGCGTAAAAAAACGAGGAGCCGTTTTAATTTTTCCTCTTTTCCTTCGGCTATTAATAGTACCGAACCATCCGGCAAATTTTGAACCGAACCAAATAAACCGAGCGCGCGCGCCTTTCGCCTCGCGAAATCGCGGAACATTACCATTTGAACTCGCCCGATTATTTTGCATTCCAGTCTTTTTTCTATCCTCATATAATTTTAGTTGCCAGACTAGGATTCGGTCCCCAGTTCTAACTATTTTAGTTCGCTTCGCTCCTAAAATAGCAAGAACTCTTGACCTCGCTCGCTCAAACTTTTTCTCCGCTATCGCTACGAAAAAATTATATTCGCTCGTTTCGAATCCTACCTAACAACTAAAATAGTAATTGCTATCGCTGTCGCATTAGCACTAACTATTTTATGTTGCCAGACTAGGATTCGAACCTAGATAGCCAGCTCCAAAAGCTGATGTCCTACCATTAGACGATCTGGCAGTTATTACTCCCAGGGGATATTATTGCATTTTTTCTTATGTTTTTCAATAAAAAAACCCGTTGAAGTATGACTTCAACAAAACTTTGTCCAAAAATAAATTATTTAAGCTTCCCCAAAAAGACCTTTTTGATGATGTCGTTCTTTAATAATTGCCGGGAATCGCCCTCCGTCACGATTTTGCCTTTGTCCAAAACATAAGTCCGGTCGGCAACTTCTAATAATGATTTTATATTATGTTCCACGACCAAAATCGCCGTCCTGCGTTGCGTGTTTATTTCTTTAATTTTGACAAAAACCTCTTTGACAATTTTTGGCGATAAGCCCAAGGACGGCTCGTCTAAAAGCAAAACTTTGGGATCTGTCATCAGCCCGCGCGCGAAAGCCAGCATTTGCTGCTGTCCGCCGGAAAGCGCGCGCGATTTTAGTTCCAATTTTTTCTTCAAATCGGGGAAAAGTTCCAAAATTCTTTCAATTCTTTGTTTGATAATTTTTTTGTCCTTCACCGCAAACGCGCCAATCTCCAAATTTTCTTTCACTGTTAAATTGCGAAAAACCCGCCGGCCCTGAGGGACAAAAGCCGCTCCCCGCCGAACCATTTGGTGCGGAACGGGTAAAATTGCTTGTTCGCGCCATAACAACTGTCCCGTCCGGATAGGAGCCAAACCGAAAATCGTTTTCAAGATTGTTGATTTTCCTGCTCCGTTCGGGCCCATTAAAGCGACAATTTCGCCTTCATCAAGCGCGACATCCACCCCGTCCAGAGCTTTCACCCCGCCGTATTGAACCGAGATGTTTTTGAGTTGTAAGAGAATTTCTTGATTCATAAATCCTAAATCTTATTTTTATTTTCCAAGGTATGCCTCAACCACTTTTTCGTTTTCCAAAACTTCAACAGGCAACCCTTCCGCCAATAGCTGTCCGCTGTCCAGAGCGATGATATAATCGCAAAGTTCGCGAATTAAATCAATATTATGCTCAATTAAAATTATTGTTTTCTCTTCTTCTCTTAATTCGCGAATTATGGATGCGACAATTTTTCGCATCTCGGGGAAAAGTCCGGCAAAGGGCTCGTCCAACAGAAAAATTTGCGATCTTGTCGCCAAGGCGCGCGCGATTTCCAAAAGTTTTCTCTGTCCGTAAGATAAATTAACCGCCAATTGATTTCTTTTGTCCCATAATTCCACCCGCGTTAAAATATCCTCCGCTTTTTTCAAATGATATTTTTTGTGTTTTTCAAACAGAGCGCTAAAGATATTCCGCTTGGTCATTACTATCAAAATATTATCCAAAACTGTCATCTGTTCAAATAGACGAATGGTTTGAAAGGTGCGGGTGATGCCGTAAAAAGAAATTTGCTGCGGTCTTATTTTTCGCGTTTTTATTCCGTCAATTAAAATAGCGCCGGCGTCAATTGGCAATATTCCCGTTAGCAAATTTATCAAAGTCGTTTTGCCCGAGCCGTTCGGTCCGATTATTCCGGTAATTTTTCCTTTTTCAATTTGAATGGACAAATCATCAACAGCTTTAACGCCGTCAAAATTTTTCAATAATTTTTTGGTCTCAATAATTGGCATATCCACTTTCATAATACCGCAATTTGGCGGGATTTCAAAATGGATTAAAAAGTGAAACAAAAACAGCCCGTTGGAGACGAGTTGTTTTGTTTTTAATTTTAACTTTTGTTATTTTATTGCAATTGTTTAACTTCAAAATCAATTCCAGTTAAATCTCCATTTTCATCAAAAGATATTAAACCTCTGCTGGTAGGATAATTGTGAAGTGTTAAAAAATAATCTTTCATACATTCGTTATCTTCGCCACAATATTTTAAACCACTTTCTATCAATTTCATGCTGTCATATCCTATAGCCATAATTAAATCAGCTTCTGTATTATTAACATTCTCATACTTCTGCCAAAATTCAGTTTCTTGTTTTGTAATTGGCATTGCATAATAAATATTACTTATATCATTTATTTTTTCGGCAACTCCTTCCGCATACACAGACGGAGCGTAAGCCAATATTATGCCTTTATAACCTATTTCACGAAGTTGATTAATGATTATGGGCATTTGTTCCGGTGCAACCATTATATAAACGCCTTCCGCTTTAGAACTTATTAATTTTGTCAAGACAGTTCTAAAATCTTTTTCTGTTGATAATACTGCCTCAGTGCTAACAATATTCCCGCCATTAGATTCAACTGTCAATTTAAAATTATCTTTTTGACTAATTCCGGCAGGATTGTCATTAATATGAATTATAGACAAATTTTTTAAACCAAGATTTTTAACGGCATAATTCCCAATCTCTTTCGCTTCATAACTGTCCGATAAACTTAATCTGAAAACTAAATCGCCTTGTTTTGGAACATCCGGATCTGTCGCCGCAGACGCAATATACAAAACTCTATTGTTTTGTGTTTTCGGAATCACGGACATTGCCACAGAGGAGCAAACAGAACCTGTTATTATTTTAACTTTATTTATATCTATTAATTTGCTAAAAGCGTTGATACCCGTCTTGGCATTGCAAGCATCATCTTCATAAATAGGTTCAATCAATCTGCCATTTATTCCGCCATTACTATTAATTTGTTCTACCGCAAAATCAAAACCTTTTTTGACAGGTTCGCCCCAAGTGACAGCTTCTCCCGACAAAGCTGATACAAATCCAATCTTAATCGGTTCATTTATCATCGGCTCACCCGAGTTTTGCGAAATTGAATAAATTTCCCAGACAACCAAAATTGCGACGATTAAACCTAAAATTATTTTTATATTTTTATTCATAATATATTAGTCAAAAGTCTGTAAAGTCGAAGGTCGAAAGTGAAAAATTTGCGAAGCAAATTTTTTTGACTTTTGACTTTATGGGCTTTGTGGACTTTTGACTATGTTATTTAATTAATAATTTATTTGCGATGATAAGTTGTGGTTGTTCTTCTGCGAATATCAAGTACGGCGACAAATTTCTCATTGGGGAAAA
>JAGMBS010000030.1 GCA_023129575.1 Minisyncoccota bacterium | reverse complement strand
ATCCAATATTTTTCTCATCTCAATATCCAAATTGGGCTGATTACTTCCAGTGGCTGCCGCAAATTTCCGTCTAAACTTGACCCGAGCGGCTGGACCAAAATCTCGCGCGCGCAACTTTTGAAATGGGTCGCCAATGGCGAAATTCCGATTTTAATCGGCACCCATTCTCTTATTTCAAAAGCCGTCCTTTTCAAAAATTTGGCTTTTGTCATCATTGATGAACAACATCGTTTCGGGCTTATGCAACGGCAAAAATTAACTCAAAAATTTAGCCCTGATTCTCAGACAAAAAACCTGTGTCCGCATTTATTATCAATGACCGCCACTCCGATTCCTCGCACGCTCGCTCTGACAATTTACGGTGATTTGGACTTGACTTTATTGGACCAAATGCCCCGCGGCCGCAAGCCGATTATCACGGAAATTATCGCGCCCGACAAACGGGAGAAAACATACGAAAAAATTCGCGTGGAATTGAAAAAAGGACGGCAAGCGTTCGTAATCTGCCCCCGCATCGACGAGCCCGACCCCGACAAAGCAACCGCTCTGCGAGTTAAATCCGTCACAGCCGAGGCGAGACGGCTCAAAAAAGATATTTTTCCCGAATACGAAATCGGTATTTTGCATAGCAAAATGAAACCTGCTGAAAAAGAAAAAAAAATGGGTGATTTTGCCGGAGGCAAAATCACCCTCCTCGCCGCCACCTCCGTCGTGGAAGTCGGAGTAAATATTCCCAACGCTACCATTATAATTTTGGAAGGAGCGGAAAGATTTGGCTTGGCGCAACTGCATCAACTCCGCGGGCGCGTTATCCGCAGCAATCATCAGGCCTATTGTTTCGTTTTCAGCGAAACCAAGACCAAAAAAACTTTAGACCGCTTGCGGGCCTTGCAAACCGCCAAAAACGGATTTGAATTGTCGGAATTTGACTTGACGCTCCGCGGCCCGGGCGAACTGACCGGCCGAAAGCAATGGGGCATCTCCGACCTCGGTATGGAAGCCATCCGAAATATCAAAATGGTGGAGGCCTCCCGCCACGAAGCCCAAAAAATAATCACCGCCGACCCCGACCTAAAAAAACATCCTCTCATTGCCGCCAAAATCACCCGCATAGAAAAAACCACCCATTTTGAATAAAGATTCCTCGGGGTTTGTCGCGAGGAACCTTTATTTTTAAAAAAATAGAATGAGGGGGTAAAATATGATAAAATGACAAGATAAAAAGTATTAAACTTAAAAAATGCCAAACAAAAATATATATAAAATGTTAAAAAAAGCGGGAGGAAATGTACCTCCCCCTATCACAATACAGGTTAAATATTCGCCGGAGTTAGAGAATTTAACCGGAAAAAGTGAGGAGGATTTGTGCATGAATCAAGGAGCGTTGTTTGTGTTTTTGTTAAATTGTATTTTCCAAACTTATCCTCAAATACCTCAAACATACGCTCCCGGCAAATTAGGTTTTTTATTGGAGGGCAAACCCCCCAAAAACTTTACCCCTTTATTTGACGGCGACACGGTGAAATTTATGCTTAATTAAATAAATTTAAATTATACGGTGACTTCGCTTGTTTGGTTAAATTTTTGCTTAAAAAAGGGAAATTTGGTGTTTTATTAAACCCAAGAGGGAGTAAAAAATGTTCTTCTTTGTTAAGAAAAACCAAAGTGAAAATCGTTTTTTTACCGCAGATTAAAAAAAGAATTGAGTATAAAAATGAAAATCCCCCATTAAAACCGTAGTTTTAGCAGGGGAATTTTCTTGGTGATTTACACACAATATAGAAAAATTCTTGACAAAAGTCAAGCGTTTGAATATTGAAACTGGGGACAACAAAAACCAACAGCCCTAAAACTAAAAAACATTTTACAAATTTTAATCGCAAAGGGGACAAATACACCATTTGTCCCCTTTAATCTTTTGGAGTTTTGGAAATTTAACAATCAACATTCAATCTTAATATCAAAAGGCAAAAGAAGCGACAAAACTTCTGGTAAAGCAAATTTCGCTTTTTTCAAAATATTTTGAGTTGGATTTATAAAATAATTCTTCGCCCCAATAAAATTTGCTTTGGATAAATTTGAATTTTGAAATTTACTGGCATAAAGATCTGAATTTGAAAAATTAGCGCCTGTGAGATTTGCATTCACGAAATCTGTTTCCCGAATTATACATTCCACAAAGTCAGTATTTTGTATTTCAATATCATTAAAATAACAAAGTTCAATATTACATTTTAAAAACTGAAACGACAATAACAATGTATTCACAGTTGTGAAGACAACACCCATAATTTTACACTTTTCAAATTTCACTTCTTCCAAATCACAATCTGTTACAATAATATTCGATAAATTACATTCTTTAAAAAAACAATTATTAAAACTGGAACCGGTTAAATCTGATTTGCTAAAATCACACTTGGTAAATATACAATCCGAAAATTCTTTATTTTTCAGGTTTTGTTGAACACATAAAATGTTCTCAAATTTTTCATTTTCATATACTTGTTTTTGAAAATCCATACTTTTTTACTTCATCTTTTGTGCGTGTGCCAGGACTCGAACCTGGGACCACAAAGATATAAGCTTTGCGCTCTACCAACTGAGCTACACACGCATTATCAGTCAGTACAATAATATATCAAAACCGTTCTTCAATCAATTTTAATTAACTCCGTAAAAAGAAAATCGCGGAGATTTATCCTCCACGCTTTTAAAGAGAATTTTGGATTGCTTCGCTAAAACGCTCGCAAAGACGAGAAAAAACGCCCGACACTTACCGACTCCAACCCAAATTTTTGAGATTTTCTTCCAGGGTGCCTTGCTTAATTGTTTCCTCTAAAAAAATGGCCACAGCTTCATTAAACCTTTGCTTTGCTTTTTCATAAGTTGAAGCCGAAGTGGATAAATCCAAAACAGGCGTAAAAGCGACATAATTTTTGCCCTCCTTAAAAATAGAAACCGGCAAACTAACTGTCATTTTTAATTTTTTCATATTTTATATATTACTTTTAACTAATCTAAAAATCAATAGCAGATGGTATTGAAATGCCTATTTTGATTTTACGGTTTTCTTAGGTTCAATTCCGTTCAGAATCAAAAGTTTTTCGTATTCGGCCCGTTCCAAGGTTTCCACCTCTATTAATTTTTCCGCAATCATATCAAGCGCTTTTTTGTGGTCAAGCAAAACTTTTTGGGTTCGCTCCAGCGCCCTATTTATTATTTCGGACACTTCTTGGTCAATTTTTTTAGCCACTTCTTCAGAATACTCCTTTTTGGGCGCTCCGTAGGGAGACAACATCAGTCCGCTCTCCTTCGCGAAAGCAATTGGGCCAAGTTTTTCCGACATTCCATATTTCATCACCATATCCCTCGCCAAAGCTGACGCCATTTGCAAATCATTGGACGGTCCGGTTGTCGTGTCGCCAAAAATCATTTTTTCCGCCACATAACCGCCCAAAGTTGTCGCGATATCGTCCAAAAATTCTTTTTTGCCGCGCAAACTTTTTTCTTCCGCCGGCAATTTCAAGGTATAGCCCGCCACCTTGCCGCGGGAAATAACAGAAATTTTGTGAACCGGATCGGCGTTCGGCAAGACGGACGCCACCAGAGCGTGCCCGACTTCGTGATAAGCGATAATCTTTTTTTCTTTCTCTGTTACAATATGGCTTTTTCTTTCCGGGCCGAGCATCACTTTTTCAACCGACCGGATTAAATCGTATTGGGAAACCTTTTTGCGATTTTCCCGCGCCGCCAAAATCGCCCCCTCATTCATTAAGGACTGCAAGTCAGCGCCGGAAAAACCGGGAGTTCGTTCGGCTATCACCATCAAATTAACATCCTCGGTAAAAGGTTTCTTTTTGGAATGGATTTTAAGAATTTCCCCCCGATCTTTGCGGTCCGGCAAATCAATCACCACCCGCCTGTCAAATCGCCCCGGCCGCAACAGCGCGGGATCCAAAACATCGGGCCGATTAGTCGCCGCTAAAACAATCACTTTTTCATGCGGGTCAAAACCGTCCATCTCCACCAAAATTTGATTAAGCGTCTGCTCCCGTTCATCGCTTCCGCCACCCATACCAGCGCCCCGCACGCGCCCAACCGCGTCAATTTCGTCAATAAAAACAATTGCCGGCGCCAATTTTTTCGCCGTTTTGAATAAATCACGAACCCGCGACGCGCCCACTCCCACAAACATTTCCACGAACTCCGAACCGGAAATTGAAAAGAACGGAACATTCGCCTCGCCCGCAATCGCCCTCGCCAACAAGGTCTTGCCGGTTCCGGGCGCGCCCATCAAAATCACTCCCTTCGGAATTTGCGCGCCGATATCCAAAAACTTTTTGGGATTTTTCAAAAAATCCACAATTTCTATTAATTCTTCTTTGGCTTCTTTCACCCCCGCCACTTCTTTGAAAGTAATTTTCTGTTTTTTGTCGGCCGGGTCGATAAATCTCGCCTTGGAACTGCCAAAACCGAAGGCCTGCATACTCGCCCCCCGCACCTGCCGCGACATAAACCAGAAAAAGAAAAGGATAAACAAAATAGGTATCAGGAAAGGCGCGAGGGCGATAATCCAAAACTGCAAGCCGCCGGGCTTTTTGATGGAAATATCAATCTGGCTTAATTGCCCGGCTGTTATTCCATAATTGGACAGGGACTCGGACAAAGACGATTCCGCTTCTTTTTTCGCTTCTTTAATAATATCATCGCTAAATTGAACCAATAATTTCTCGCCCTCCACCGTGATACTTTTCACCTCCTCCGCCGCAATGCCGGCCACCAATTCCGAAATGGAAATTTCTTCCCGTTTGTCCATCCTGCCGGTTAGAAGAGAATAAGCGGACAAAATCAAAAAAAAGATTAAAAGAGTATTCAAAAAACTGCCGAGGAAACCAATCTTGGGCGCCTTATCTTTCAATTTCTTCTTGATATCCAATTTTTTATCCTTTTTCATTCCAAACATAAACTCATTATACATCAAAACTCGCCGGTATGAAACAAAAAATTAAAGCGGGGACGGCGGCTTCGCCGCCGCCCCCGCAAACAACATTAACTCAACCCGTTGAGTTAATCACTTTAAACCCAACCAAAATATAGATATTTTATAAAAATGGGACTTGTGGTATAGTATGGAATAAAGAAATAAAAGAAAAATGAGAAAAGGAGAAATATTTTTTGGGAAAAAAGGATCAGATGCTATTCATCCGATAGTTTATTTAAAATATTATGATAAAAATTTTTTTATTGGGGCTATGCTAACAAGTTCAAGCAACCATGCAGACAACATTTTAATGAGTAAAACACATTTCGAAAAAACAGATTCTATCAATAAAAAATATAAACTTTATTTTAAAAATTCTCATTTTGTTAAAGCCAAACTTTTGAAAAAACTAGAATGGGCTCCTTTCATAAAAGTGGGACAACTTACTAATATAGGAATTAAATTTATAAAATCGTGTACTAAAGAAAAAGATCCAGTTTTTTGGGAACAATATTTAAAACAAACAAAAAAATGAAACGAGAAAAGTTATAAATAGAACTATGTAAATAATTTGTATATTATGATTAATTTTCTAAATCAAAATTTTAAATCAGAAAAAGACAGAAATGCATATGCATTCAAAAATAAAGATGATTTGATAATCAAATGTAATCAAAAAAAGTCATCCCATGTGTTTTGGGGAGTTTGTTTTGGAGTGTTGTTAATGTCTTTTTTTGTAGAGGAAGGTTCGTGGTGGGTTTTCATTTTTCCATTTGTAATCCCAGTTTTGCTTTGTTATTTAATAAGTTTGAATATTAAAAAAACTGAAGAATATGCACATCTTCACGAACAGTTTTTAATTAAAACCGAAAGATTTGTTAAGGATATTTTGCATACATTTCATGAAAGATATTTTACTTATGACCAAAAAATAGAGCATATATCTGATTTGGTTAATTTTATTAATCACAAGAAAAGGTTGAATTTAAATGAAGAAGAAGGAGTTTTTCTTTTAATTCAACATGAAAAAGAACAAAATATTGAATTATTTGATGAAGAAATATCTAAATTAAAAGATAAATCTGTAAATAATATTGCAAAAACACTAATAAAATTATCTCCCGAGATTAATTTTGAAGATGAAGAAGATTATCAAAGTGTTTTAGAACAATTAGAAGAATATTTAGACCGAAAAAATATTGAATATGGTACTGAAGAATTAAAACAAGAGTTGTCATCTGAATTCAAATCAATCAAAGCAATACATTTTGAAGAGAAATTATCAAGAGACCTTGATAAGAAAATCAGTATTGATGAAATTGAACATCTCAATGGTTTTGAATTCGAAGAATTGCTTGGTAAATTGTTCAGAAAAGCAGGTTATAAAGTCCAGATTACAAAAAAATCAGGAGATCAAGGCGCTGATTTGATTATAGAAAAAGACGGAGTTTCAACCGCTATTCAGGCAAAAAAATATGCGGGAAATGTTGGAAATACCGCTGTCCAAGAAATTGTTGCTGCAATGAAATATTATGATTGTGACAAATCAATGGTAATCACAACAGGGAAATTTACTAAAGGAGCTTTCGAACTTGCGGGCAAAAACGGTGTTCAACTTATAGATAAAAAAGGGTTAGACGATCTATTTGACTCAATTTTGTAAAAAGGTTGCTTATTGTAGGAAACAAAAGGATTTTTCCAGACAATGCAGTTATTGTGACTCATGGATTTGCATTAAGAATTATTACAAACACTCTATATCTTTCGGTCCTACAAATTTTAAACAAAAATATTTTCCATTTTGATATTAGAAACTATCTCTTTTTTTGCCCTGCTTTATCTTATCTTTATTTCTTCTTTCCATAATCGCGCGACTTGGTTGCTGTAATTTTCATCCATTTCTTTATTGTTTTTTAGGTACTCGACGGTCAATTGAGATAATTTTGCGGAAACCGTTTTTATTTTTTGATCATATTGCCAGACTCGGCTTTTGCTTTTGTCATCAATCGGCATTTTATTTTGAGACAAATTTTCCAATCCGATTTTTGCGTCTAAATAACCAACTTCTCTGCCAACGATTGAACTCACCGCCGTCTCAATAATTAAATGTCTCCAAGAAGGTTTGGATTGTTTCATTTTTGTCGGCGCCAATATATTTTGATAAGATTTTTTAAAGAGAATATCTTTGTCCGAATTATGCTCAATAAGATGTATGTTTTCGTGGAGTAAAATTTTAATAACTGAATTTATATCTAAAATATCAACTCCCGACAAAGTTAGCAACAACAAATTGGGAAATTCTTTTTTAGCATTTCCGCCCGCTTTTTTTCCAAAACCGAATAATAATTTTACAGTGATTTCATTGCCATTTTTCACTCCAAAAAAATTATTTATTTTTTCAAAATCTTTTTTTAGATTTTGAAAATTATAATCTTCAAGTTTATTTTTCCAAATTAAAAGTTTTGGGTATTCCGATTGCCATATTATTTCAAATTTACAGCGTAAATGTTTTTTTATTTTCTCCCATTTTTCTTTTTCTTCCAAATTTTCAAGGGACTTGCCTGAATATCTGCCCCATAACCACAAATACGCGTTGTCTTCTTTTTCCAAAACTTCCTTCAAAAAATTTAGAGCGTCGTTTTCTTTTTTGTTTAATTCACCGACAAAACACGTCCATTTATCGCGCTCTTTTTGATTAAAATACCAATTCCATTGGATCAAACTTTGCGCCCAATACGCAAAGCATGTATCTTTATCTATTTCAAATTTGTATAAAAACATATTTTTGTATAAAAATAACCCTCCCAAAATATTGATTTCGGAAGGGTTTGGCGTTGGTGATAGAGGCAACCACTAATCATCGCCGTCGCCACCGGGCAAATTTTCCTGTTCCTCGGCAGCTCCGTCATCATAACCGCCGTCATCGTCATCGTCGCCACCATTTCCGCCCATCGCGTAAATTATTTTTTTCAACTGAAATCACCTCCTTTTTTATTAATTTAAAAACGATTTGCGAGCAAAAAAACAAAGAACAACTAATTACCTTAATTGGAGTATACTTTTTTCTTTCAAAAAAGCAAGTTCAAAATTATTTAATCAACAAAAAACAAAATCGGCGATTTATACGCCGTCCGGCAATATCTCGGCGAAATAATCGGAGAAGAAGTTGTGATTTGTTGGTAATAATTTGTTATAGACGATATAACAACTTAGAGTTACACAAAATGGAGTATTTTTTCTTGCGATTTTTGGCTGTTTATATATAATTCTTTCTAATGAAAAATATATTGATATTAATTGATGATAGGGGCTTTTTTTATTAAAGTGTGCGGATTTTTCTTTTGTAGAGTATAATAAAAACATTATGAAATATTTAAAAATTCTAAAAGATGCGGATATTTTTGAAAATCCGGAGCATAAAGAACCGGATTTTTATGAAGACAGGCAAACGGTTAAAATTATTATTAAAAATGAAAAAGGCGAAATTGCTTTGATAACGAACCCTATTCATAATTTTTTTCTTTTGCCCGGAGGCGGGGCGGAAAGCGATAATTTAAAAAAGGAAGCGGAGAGAGAAGCGTTGGAAGAAACCAATTATCATACAAAAATAATAAAAGAAATTGGAAAAATTGAAGAATTTAGAAATAGAAACGCCAAGCATTATATAACGACCTGTTTCCTTGCGGAAGCAATCAAAGAAAATAGTAAAAATTTGAGGACGGAAGAAGAAAAGAAAAACGGGCTAACAGTTCAGTGGTTTGAATATGGCGAAGCATTAAAGATTTTAGAAAAACAAACTGAAAAAGTTAAAAGCGGAGAAGTCCGATTTTACAGTACCGCTTTTAATATCATCAGAGATTATTTTTTTGTAAGTTTAATTTAATATCTCGCGGAAATAATCGGCGAGGAAGTTGTGATTTGCCAATAGGATTTTGGCTTCGTCAAAACCCGTTCTTAATTCTTAAATCATAAATCTTAAATCTTAAATCTTCTTAATTTTTATCCAAGTTCCCTAATTCGACAATCCTTGCTATTATTCAGTTATGGCGGTTTATATTAAAAACAAAAAGGCGGGGTTGAAATATGAGATTTTGGAAAAATTTGAAGCGGGCGTTAAATTGCTCGGTTTTGAAGTGAAGGCCGTCAAAAATAAAATGGGCTCTCTTGAGGGTTCGCATATTAGCGTGCGGGGCGGTGAGGCGATTTTGCTCAACGCCAATCTTCCGCCTTACCAACCCAAAAATACTCCGCCGGATTATGACCCCGTCCGAAATCGCCGTTTGCTTTTGACAAAAAAAGAAATCTCCCGTTTGGCGGGTTTAGAATCGCAACGGGGCTTGACAATTATACCTCTCTCAGTGTATAGTAAGGGCAAGAAAATCAAGGTGGAAATCGCGGTCGTTCGCGGAAAGAAAAAATACGACCATCGGGAAACTCTCAAACGAAAAACCGCCCAGAGGGAAATGGACAGGGAAATGAAAAAGAAATTCGGGTAGGTCTTTGACAATGAAATATTTTAAGGGGATGATCGGCTTCGCTGATAATATTCCTTTTATTGCGCGCAATATCGAGTTTTCTATTACACTCGTTAAACAATAGAACAGATTAAGTGCAGACTTATCTAAAAAAGTGGCAAATGTGGTTTCACCATATTTTTCCGCTCCAGTGTTGACTTTCGCGCGAGCGTAAGCCCATTCGCCTTTGAGCGACTGGCATCTGGCAAATTGATTTCTGATAGATTTATTCAGGTGTAATATTTTCAGAATACGGAAATTTGAATTTTCTCGGCAAATTTCATAAAACTCAGAGAATCGGTTGGAAAGGGTTTTGTTTATTTCATACCTTATCAACTTAAACAAAAAATAAACTATATATTGTAGAACCGTAGTAAAAATGTTATTACATGTGGGTTCGATTCCCACCATCTCCACTACTTCGCTTTCCGCTACGCTCCAAGCTTCGTAGCGCAGGCACAATCAAACTACTCAACAAGAGTAGTTTTTTGTTTAGCGAAGTAGTGTGCTTCGTAGCCTTCTTGACCTACGAAACTTTAGTGTAGTAGGTGGCGTAGAAGTGCTATAATGTTTTTATGCAATATGTTTATATTCTACAAAGTCAAAAAGATAAAAGTTATTATATAGGCAGTTCATCAAATCTAAAAAATAGATTACTCGCCCACAATCAACATACTGTTAAATCAACTAAAGCAAAAACACCTTATAAATTAATTTGGTATTGTGCTTTTATAAATAAAGAAACTGCTTTAAATTTTGAAAAATATTTAAAAACCGGTTCCGGTATAGCTTTTTGTAGAAAAAGATTTTTAAATTTAAAATAAAAGAAAAAATAATGTTTTTATATATTATTTCAAAAAATTTAATACCAAAATCAAAGATATTTCCACAAAAACCAATCCTAACAGAGCATAAGTTTGCGCTTCTTTTTTTACCCATCTGTCTAATAAAATTAAACCGCCAGATATAACAATTAACGAAATCCAGGTTAATATATAGATCATATTTTATTTATCTTCCTAAAAATGTTTTTTTATTAAAACATCCATCTCCTTTTCTTTTGTCTTTATTTCCTCCAAACAAATTTTACAAATCTCCAGCCGTATTTTGCGACAAATAACGCGATGAGCAAATAAATCGCCACTTGAATAAGTTTGGTCGCGCACAATAATAATTTGATTGAAATGCCCTGCAACATATTGTTAAATTCGCGGACAAAATTTTTCAGTTCTCGTTCCCATGAATCCCCAATCGCTTTGAAATCAATTATCAAATTTTTATAAACCGACACGGTAAAAAAAGTATAATCCAATTTATCTAATTGCAACGCTTTCGCTTGGCTTAATTTATCCAGATTATTTTTCGTGTTCAATCTTTCCGTGGTTAATTTTTCAATTAAAACTATTTTGTCATTTATAATTTTCGCCAAAGTTTCCACATCCCTTGCTTTGGTCGCCAATTGCGTGACAGCATTATAAGCGTTTTGAGCGTCCTCCAAAGTTTCTTCTATTTGCGCCAATCTTTTTGTCAAAATTTCTTCCTCGCCGGTGAAATCCTCAATTCGTTTTTTAATGCTGCTGGTATTAATATCCAAATTTTCCGGTTTCAAATTTTTAATAATCCGCAAAACTTCTTCGGCTCGGTTTTTCTCAACCTTAAATCTATAACCGCAATAATTTTCGTTTTTATTTGCCCTTTCAAAAATAATATAATCTTTTGTTTTCAATTCTTTGATTTCATCACAAACCTTATCCAAACGGCCTGTTTTAATACGGGCGTTATATTCCGTAATTTCAAAATCTTCCGCGTCTTTTCCGGAAATATATCCGTCGTCAATATCAATCATCACATTCCGCGCGGATAATTGCATCTCCGTTTGTTCCATGCTTGTGGAGTAACTTTTGCCGTAATTGGAGGACAACGGCGCTTTTGAATTACCATAATAATTTGGAGAGATATTAAAAGCCGTCCTGAAAGCAAAGCCGCCCAAAGAGACCAGCAAACTTAAAACCACAAAACCGAAAACCACGGCTCCTGAAATTTTTAGGGCCGTTTTGAAATTAAAATTTTTAAACATTTTTTGAAAATTCATAACGCTTTTATTTGTCCGTCCGCCCCGGGCGAATTAGGATTATTAATTAATTATTAACTACTCTGAATTATATCATACTTTTAATCCGGCAAATCAATTTTTTCTTCTTTCTTCTTGCTTTTAACAAAAAACCGCGCAAAAAATATAAAATATAGTCCATACATAATTAACATCAGCCACAGCGGGAAAAAAGGGATTTTGATTGAAGCGAAAGGCAGGCCGGCGAATAATTCCACCACTTTAAGTTCATAAGACAAAAGAAAATATGTCAGATACGCGAACGGCAAAACCAAGTATGAAGAAATAAAACCAAGCGCGCCCGCCAAAAACCCAAATAGCATTGTGAGCGGAATAAACATTAAGACCAAAAGATTGACAAAAACCGCCACCACCGACAGCTCGCCCATCATCCACAGCAATAAAGGCAGGACAAAAATTTGGGTTGAGATTGTCGCCGCCGCCGCCTCCCGCAAATAAAATTTGGCCGGCACAAATTTAAATAATGCCGCGACTTTGGGAGACAAACAAATCAATCCCAAAGTCGCCGCGAATGACAATTGAAAAGACGGGTCAAAAACGACAATTTGCGGATTGTGAAAAACCATCACAAAGCCCGCCAGAAAAAGCGCGCGCGTCATATCGCTTGTCCGCCCGGTCGCCCTCGCCAAAATCACCAACAAAGCCATAAGAGACGCGCGGACAATCGTGGCGGAACCGCCCACCATTACCGCGAATAAAACAATGCTTAAAGCGCCCAAAACCATCCCCAATATTCGCGGCAAAAAAGAAAAAATCCTCGCCATAAATTCCGCGATGATGGTTACATTATAACCGGACAAAACTACGATATGAATGAGACCGACCTTCCGAAAATCGTCTTGCAATTCTTGTCCCAGCGATTGCTTCGCCCCCACCAACAGACCGCCCAAAAGAGAAACCTGCGGTTCCGGAATTGTTTTTTCTACCTCTTTCAAAAACAGTTTTTTAAGCGCGAATAGTTTTTCCTTTATAAAATTGCCGTTGCCTTTTGAGAGAAGTTTTACTTCGGGATAAAACATTTGGTAAAAAATTCCGTCTTTGGCGAGATATTTGACATAATCAAACTCACGACCGCCGTCGGTCTTGAAATTTTTCGGTTTTTTGAGCAGACCGGAAAATTTAATCTGATCGCCGTATTCAAATTGAGGATAATGAGGAACAGTCATTAAAACTTTTACATTGGACTTGGAGACCAGGTCTCCAAGTTTTTGGGAATTTTTCATTTCTGAAATTTCTGAAATTTCAACCGTTAATTTTGTATTATTTTCCCGTTCGTCCGGCTCATCCGTTACCATGCCAAACGCGGAAATTTTTTGCCCGACGAAATTATCCAAAATCTGCGTGTTTTGAACCGCGTTTGAAAGAGAACACCTTAAAGTTCCCAGCGCGAAAAATAAAATCAGCAGAGGCAGGAAAAAATAAATTCGGGGAAGAGAAAGGCGGGTCGCGCCGTCAGGCGCGACCCGCTTTCCAACAACCCAGACCATCCCTGCCAAACCAACCAAAAACAAACCGAAGGAAAACCCAAAATCAATCAGAGAACAAAACGCCACTCCCGCGATAAAACTCAAAACAGAAAAATAAAAAAATGAAATTTTCATTGCCCTCAACTATACCAAATTATCCCAAAAACAATGTGAAACAACACAACAAGGCAAGCAAAAACTCGAAACAATTTCAGAAACACTGTTTGGCAGACTCCGCAGGCGAATGAGCTTGGTCTTTGCCGAAGGCAGAGTCATTCGCCGAGGACTAACGAGCCCCCGCCGGAGGGGCGAAGTGTGTCTGTCAAATAGTGTTTCTGAAATTGTTTTGATATGTTAACTTTTTGTTTTGGTGAAAATTTGTTTTTTAGAAATTAGAAATTAGAAATTTTTTCTAATGCCCCTTATCCATCGCTTCATTCGCCAATTCATCCGCTCTTTCATTTTCCTCCCGCGGAATATGCGTGAATTTAATCCGCGGAAAATATTTCACGCTTAAATTATGAATTCTAATATATTGCTCAAACAGAGTTTTCTCCTTAACTTGATATTCTCCCCGCAATTGCCTCTGTACCAATTGGCTGTCCATTTTAATTTCAAAAATCATCACCGCGGTTCGTTTGCCGAATAATTTTCGCGCCGTTTCCAAACCTAAAATAACCGCTTCGTATTCCGCCCAATTATTCGTCCTTGTTCCCAAAAACTTTGAAACTCCTTTTATTTCGCCTCCGCGATTATCCATAATCACCGCCCCGGCGCCCGCCGGCCCCGGATTTCCCCGCGATCCCCCATCAGTAAAAATTATTATTTTTTCTTTTTGCATAATTTTAATTTAAAAATTTTAATATCTCTGAATTTCTAACAAGAATCGTTTTATGAGAATTATAAGACATTCCCTTGTTTGGCTTGTCCTCAAAACCTAAATAAACAATTTGCACACCCCTATTTTTTACCTCATTTATTGCCGGTTGCAAATCAGAATCAGAACTGCCTAAAATAATTTGATTAAATATTTTATCACAAGCAATACTAACCATATCAACGGCTATTCTGACATCAACCCCTTTTTCTTTGAATATCAAAATCTTTTTTCCTAAAATAATATTCTCTTTGAACCCTCTAACTCTTCCGGCAAAGACAACTTTAAAACCTTGTTTCTCCAAATGAGTTTTTAATAATCTTTGTTTTTCTACAAGTTCTTTAGATTTTTTCTTTGTATCTTGATGAATTTTAAGTTTAGCAAAATAAAAAACAACTTTGTCTATATCAAAGCCATTCAAAACCAAATCAAATAATCCTTTAAAATTAAATTTATGCCAAACAACATCATTTTTATATAATGAGTATTTAATTTTTGATTTAAAATTTTCTCCGTCGATTAATAATATATTTTTCATACAAAAATTATATCATAAAAACAAAAACTCCCACGGACCTTTCGGCTAGTGGAAGCGTTTATACCTATAATACTATCAAAAGCAAAAAAGATGTCAAGGAAAAATTATTTTAACTGCTTTTTAATTTTTCCCCCGCGACCCTCCATCCGTCCAAATTGTTATTTTTTCTTTTGGCATAATTTTAATTTAAAAATATCAAAAAATTTATCGTAAAAAACGATTATTAAAATTGACAAAAGTATGATTAAGATGAAAATATTTTTTCCTATGATTGAAAATAGAGCAAACAAAACAATTGAAGGAATTAAGATGGAATAAAAACTGGCATTGGACGATTTTTTTGAATAAAAACCGGCTAAAATAGCGGGCACAAAAGCCAGAGCAAAATAAGCCTGAAATAATAATAAAGTGACAATATTTGGAATCAAAAACGCGATGGAGAAACTAATAATGCCAAAAACAGCCGTAATCAATCTCGCAAAATTAATACCTCTGTCCTTAAATAAGGCCCTGTGTATTATAGTTAAACCGCCAATCAACATACTGTCCACAGTAGACATAATGACGGCCAAAATTGCGGCAAAGCCCACCCCGACAAGACCGGCGGGAAGCAACGCTTCTATCAAAGAAAAGATAGCAGTGTCTTTTGGTATATCTACAAGTATTACAGAAGCCACCAATCCTAAGAAAATCACTAAAGGCATGAAAATTATTAAAAACGGGATTGAATAAATAAATGATTTGCGAGCCGTAATTTTGTCTCGCGCGGAAATAATTCGTTGCCAATCGTG
>JAGMBS010000003.1 GCA_023129575.1 Minisyncoccota bacterium | reverse complement strand
TGGCTTCAATCTGGCGAATTCGCTCACGAGTAACGCCAAATTCTTTTCCAACTTCTTCCAAAGTATGATAAACGCCGTCTTCTATACCATTTCGCATTTCCAAAATTTTTCGTTCTTTAGACGACAAATCATTCAAAATATCTCTAATTTGATCGCTTAAAATTCTTTTAGACGCACTCTGCTCGGGAGAAATAATTTTATTGTCGGGAACAAAATTTTCCAACGTTGATTTGCCGTCACTGTCCTCGCCACCGACCGGTTTTTCCAGAGAAACAATTTTTCGGTCTATTCTTAAAATGGCGTATACTTTCTCCACCGGCAAATCCATTTCCGTGGCAATCTCTTCCGACAAAGGAGGACGGCCCAGTTCTTGAGACAATCTTCTAAAAACTTGTTTATATTTGGCAATGGTTTCCACCATATGAACAGGAACTCTAATTGTTCTGGATTGGTCCGCCAAGGCGCGCGTCACCGCCTGCCTAATCCACCAAGTGGCGTAAGTGGAAAATTTAAAACCTTTAGTCCAGTCAAATTTCTCAACCGCCTTGAATAAGCCCAGGCTGCCCTCTTGGATTAAATCAAGCAAAGTTAAATCGGGACTGCGGCCGGTATATTTTTTAGCGATGGAAACTACCAAGCGCAAATTGGCTCTCGCCAACAGATTTTTCGCTTCTTCGTCCCCGGTCTCAATCCTTTGGGCCAACTCTCTTTCTTGGGCCTGAGTTAAAAGTTCATATTGTCCAATTTCTTTTAAATACATTTGGACAGAATCATGAGAGCGAGTGTCTTTGCCGATTTTAGGCAATAATTCTTCATCTTCCAACGATAATAATCCGCCACTTTCCAAAATATCAATACCGGCTCTGTCAAATAACTCATATATCTCTTCCAAAAGCGAGATTTGTTTTTCTACAAACGGAAACGCTTTTAAAATATCATCATAAGTAATGAATCCTTTTTCTTTCCCCTTTTTCATTAAATTCGCGATCTTTTTTTTATTGGTTCTTTTTGTTCCGCCCAATTGAGTTTTTTTTGAAATTTTTTTTCCGCTTCTTTGATTAACGATTGAAGAAATAAATTTTTTCACAACAGGGGTTTTCCGAGCGCCTTTTTTCGCGGCGGGTTTTTTGGCTGTTATTTTTCGTCGCTGAGACAATTTTGTTTTGGTTGTGTTTGGCATAATAATGCTTGCCCCGTTAAACCTTTTTGTTTAACCGGGGCTGGTCCGTCCGCCCCAGGCGGACGGCGGGAATATTTTATATAGTTAATCTGTTTTTCTTTTTTGACAATTCATTATACAATTCAAATTTTTGCAAAGCTTTTTGGGCGTTTCCTCTCTCTTCCTCTTTTTTCTGTTCCGCCATAATTGTTTCCATTTTCTTTTCTAATAATTCAATTTCTAAATTCTTTAAATCTTCTTCAATTTTATCAACAACTTTATTTTGCTCTACATTTTTATAAAAAGTTTCCGCCTCCCAAATAATATCATTCTTAATCTTTTCCGATAAATTTTTAATTTTTTCAAAAATATCAGTCCCGATGATTTTTAAAATTTCCTTCTCAAATTTTCGCAAATCCATAATTGGCCGCTTACTTTTTTTCTGCCACCAATATAAACCCGAAATATGCCTCAATTTATTCCTGTTGGTTTTTGGCGACAATTCTTCGTCCGACATGCTTTGCGCGTCTGTAATATCGTCAGAGGCCTGTATTTTATCCAATTCGGCCCAAATCGCCTTCTCGGGAAGAGCCAATTTATTGGCAATTTCTTTAACAAAATTGGCTTTTTCAATTTCGCTCTTTAACGCCGCCACGAAAGGCAGGATTTTTTCTTGCGCTTTTTTCCCTAATTTTCTTCTGTCCGGGATGTCTAAAATCAGTTTATTTAGATAAAAATCAATAATATGTTTAGCATTTTTTAATGATTTTTGCCAGTCCCGCTTATCTCGCAAAATAAAGTCCGCCGGATCAAGACCCGCGGGAATTTTCAGCAAGCGAACTTCCATTCCTTCCGCCAGAGCTATTTTCGACGCTCGACCGGCTGACGCAAAACCGGCTTCGTCGCCGTCAAAAGCGATAACGGCCCTATTTGAAAGGCGTTTTAACAAATTTATATGGCCAACGCTTAGGGCGGTTCCGGAACTTGCCACGGTATTGTCATACCCAAATTGATGGCATATTAACAAGTCCATTTGACCTTCAACTACAATGGAAAAATTCCTTTTTCGGATTTGGTTCTTGGCGAAATTATAACCGTATAAAACATTTGATTTGTTAAAGAGCGGTGTGGCCGGACTGTTAAGATATTTTGCTTGTTTGTCGGCCTGATTGTCTTTGCCAAAAAAACGTCCTGAAAACGCAAGCGGTTGATTTGAATTATCAAATAACGGAAAAATTATTCTATTTCTGAACCTATCATAAAAATTTTTCCCCTGCTCGCTTTTTTTTATCAGTCCCGCTTTCTCTATTTCGGCATCGGTATAATTTTCCTTTTTTAGAAAATTATACAGACCCTGCCATTCGTCTTTGGCAAAACCCAATCTGAACCGCCGAATTGTTTTTTCCGTCAAGCCCCTTTTCTTCAGGTACTCCAAAGCCAATTTATTATTCCGTAAATTTCCTTCAAAAAAAACAGTCGCTTGCTTCAGAATATCGTATAATTTATTTTTTGCATCGGTTATTTTCGGATTTTCGGCGGTTAATTTTATTCCAGCTTTGTCCGCCAAAATTTTTAAGGCCCCTCTAAAATCAACCCCTTCAAATTTTTCCACAAACGAAAAAATATCTCCGCCTTCCCCGCAACCGAAGCACTTATAGGTTCCCCGTTCAGGCGAGACAAAAAAAGACGGCGTTTTTTCTTTGTGAAAGGGGCAACAGGCCTTTAAATTTGACCCGGCTTTTTCCAATTTAACGCAGCTCTCCACCACATCAACAATGTTCAACCTTTCTTTTATTTTTTCAACATTGTTCATATTTAGGATTTAAGATTTAGGATTTAGGATTTAGGAGAAAATTTAGAAAATTTACGAAGTAAATTTTCGTTATTCATACATCTTAAATCTTAAATCCTAAATCTTATTTTATTCTTCCTCCGGTTCGGCAACCGCTTGAACCATCTCCCATTTTTTACTGCCTTTAAAGCCCGACCCGGCAGGAATTAAACGGCCCACGATAATATTTTCCTTCAAGCCCACTAAATTATCTTCGGCGCCGCGCACAGAAGCGTTAATTAACATCCTGGTTGTATTTTGGAATGAAACCGAAGACAAAAAACTTTCACGAGAAAGCGAAACCGCCGTGATACCCAAAACCAATTGTTCCGCCTTGGCTTTCTCAAGCCCTTTTTCTTCCGCCTGCCGATTTACTTTTCGCAACTCGGAATCTTCCACAATTTCTTCCGCGGAAAATTTCGTTTCTCCCGCATTCTTAATTTTTCGACGCGACAGCATTTGTTTAATAATCACTTCCATATGCTTGCGGGAAGTGGAAGCCCCTTGCAATTCATAAATTTTAATTGTCTCCCTGATAATATATTCCTGTGTATTCCTTTTCCCGGCATACTTAAATAATTCCGCAATATCAGCCGAGCCGTCCGTTAAAATGTCGCCTTTTTTAACACAGTCGCCCGCTTGAACCAAGGGCATCCGGCTGTAAGGAACAACATATTCAATTTGTTGCTTTCCTTTTTTGAGAGAGGAACGGCTTTCAATATCCGGCATAATTATGATTATTTTTTCTTGATTGTTTTCATCCACACTTGTAATTGTTCCGTTAACTTTACTGACCAAGGCCGGCGTTTTTGGTATTCTCCGTTCAAAAATTTCTTCCACTCTCGGCAAACCTTGGGTAATATCGCCTCCAACGGAAGCCGTTCCGCCCGAATGGAAAGTTCTCATTGTAAGTTGCGTGCCCGGTTCGCCGATAGCTTGAGCTGCTATTGTTCCGACCGCTTCGCCCAAATCAATTATTTTATTTGTTCCCAAATCCGCTCCATAACATTTTTGGCAAACACCGCGCGCGGAGGAACAAGTCATTGGAGACCTAACATCCACTTCTTGAATATCGGACATTTCAATCTTTTTAGCATCCTCTTTAGTGATAAAATGCCCTTTTTTGTATAAAATTTTTCCTTTTTTGTCTGAGAGACCTTTAGCCAAGACCCGTCCGGCAATATTTTTGGCCAAAGAGATTTCTATGCCGGACAAAATTTCTTTTTTCAACGAAATATATTCTTTTGTCCCGCAATCTTCTTCCAAAACAACAACATCTTGAGCGACATCAAATAATTTCCGCGTTAAATAACCCGCTTTGGCGGTATTTAGAGCGGTATCAGCCAAACCTTTTCGCGAACCGTGGGTGGTGGTAAAATATTCAATCGGAGTTAAGCCCTCCTTCAAACAAGAAATAACCGGAAATTCAATTGTCTCGCCTTTGGTATTTTGAATCAGGCCTCTCATCCCCGCCATTTGAGTAAATTGTCCGAGTGACCCTCTCGCTCCGGAACTCCACATATTATAAGCCGAACCCTGCCGGTCTAAAGAGGCCGGAATAAGTTTTTCCAATTTGTCTTTAGTGGAATGCCAAATCTCTATATTTTTTCTATGCCTTTCATCCTCGGTGAGTAATCCATTATTGTATTGAGACCAAATTTCAGCCGATTTGCTTTGGGCGTCGGCAATAATTTTATCTTTATCTTTAGGAACCATCACATTGTCCATTCCCCAGGTAATGCCCGACTTGGTCGCATATTTAAATCCAAAGTCCTTTATTTTACCTAAAATAGGCGCGATATTATTAATGCCAAAATGTTCAATTAAATCGTTAATTAATTCGGATACATCTTTTTTGCCCACTTTTTCATTTATAAAAGGATAATCTTTCGGTAAAATACTGTTGAATAATAATCGCCCAACGGTTGTTTCAAACACTTCATTATTAAAGAGCTCGTATTTAGGGCTGTTTACCGGCAGAACTTTTATTTTTGCCCTCAAATCCAGTTGGCCAAAATCAAACGCGATAATGGCGCTGTTAACATTGGAGAAAAATTTGCCTTCCCCTTTTGCCCCCGCGACAATTTTTGTCATCCAATAACAACCCAAGACCATATCCATTTTAGGATCCATGATGGAATCTCCCGTTCCCGGCTTTAATATATTTTTGTCCGCCGACATTATTTCTCTGGCCTCGGCTTGAGCTTTTTGAGTTAAGGGCACATGGACAGCCATCATATCGCCGTCAAAATCCGCGTTAAAAGCCGAACAAACCAAAGGGTGAACCTGAATCGCTTTCCCTTCTATCAATAAAGGTTGAAACGCTTGAATTCCCAAACGATGCAAGGTGGGCGCCCGGTTTAGCAAAACATATTTGTCTTTAATCACATCCTCTAAAATAGCCCAGACCTCCGGAGGGCCCTCTTCAATCAATTTGCCGGCCCATTTGATATTGTGAGCCAATTCGTCTTTTAGAATTCTTGAAATCACAAAAGGCCGAAACAATTCAAGCGCCATATGTTTCGGCAAACCGCATTGATTTAATTCCAAATGGGGCCCGACCACAATAACCGACCGGCCCGAATAATCCACTCTTTTCCCCAACAGGTTTTGCCTAAACAAACCTTGTTTCCCTTTCAAATTATCGGCCAAGGATTTAAGAGGCCGTCGTTGCGCTTGGCTCATAGCCGAACCCGCCCCGCCGAACCTGATTGAATTATCCATTAAGGAATCAACCGCCTCTTGCAAAATTCTTTTTTCGTTTCTTAAAATAACTTCCGGCGCGTTAATTTCCTGTAATTTTTTAAGGCGATTATTTCGGTTAATAACTCGCCTGTATAAATCGTTAACATCCGAGGTGGCGTGCCGCCCGGCCGATAAAACAACCATCGGCCGCAAAGCGGGCGGAATAACCGGAATCCGGGTTAAAAACATCCATTCCGGACGAAGGCCTGATTTCAGCGCGCCTTTGACCAAGTTCAATCGTTTGCTAATCTTTATTTTTTTGATTGATCCGGCCGTTTCCAAATCTTTTTCCAGCTCCTCTTTCAATTTTTTTAAATCTATCCGCCGGCATATTTCATAAATTGACTCGGCGCCAATTCCCGCTTCAAACATAATGCCGTATTTAAGAGAATATTTATTGTAAGTTATTTCATCAAAAACCGCTCCAAGCTGAAGACCGTTTATTTCTTTTTTAACGCGCAACAATAGTTCCTTCATTTTTTCCCGTGTTTTCTCGTCCAATAATTTTTTCACTTTTGTCCGATATTCGCTTTCCACTTCTTTTAAAATTCTTTTTCTTTCATCCTCGTTAACGGAAATAATAATATGACCGGCGAAATAAATTACTTTTCTCAAATCCTCCATTTTAATGTCCAAAATTAAACTAATCCGCGAGGGCACGCTTTTGAGAAACCAAATATGAGAAACCGGCACGGCTAATTCTATATGCCCCATTCTTTCTCGTCTGACAATTGACCTCGTAATTTCCACTCCGCATTTCTCGCAAACAATTCCTTTATATCTGATACCTTTATATTTCCCGCAATAGCATTCATAATCCTTGTCGGGACCAAAAATCTTTTCGTCAAATAACCCGCCTTTTTCGCTCCGTTGTGTCCTATAATTAATAGTTTCTGGTTTTTTAACTTCTCCATGAGACCATTCCAAGATTTTTTCGGGAGAAGCCAATTTCAAAGAAATTGAATTAAAATCCGCGGCATCAATTTTTTTATCATACTTGCCCGCGCCGAAATTTCTGTCTGTTTCTTTTGAATTTGTTTTTTGCATAATTTTTTTTAAGATTTAAGATTTATGAATAACGACGAAAATTTGCTTCGCAAATTTTCGTCCACATTTTTTGGATTTTCTTATTTTTCATACGGCATAAGTTGCTTATTTTTATACATAGCAAACAACAAATCACTTTTCATATCTCCATTAATTAACACTGTCTTTCCTAAAACACCATTATAGTTACCTATATTTTTTAAATAATTCATAACACTTGTTGGAGTACCGTCTGTGTTTGTTATTCCAAGATATAGCAGATTAACAGTATCGTAGGCATACGCCGCTTGATGATTAGGATTTTTGCCAAATTTTTGTTTATACCTTTCTGTAAAATTTCTAGATTTATTTGACTGATTTAAGTTAAAAGCTGGGACTATAAATTTGACATTTTTATACAACGATAAAGTATCTGGTGGCACTTCTAAAAAATCAAGCCCCCCGAGTACATTCATATCTTCCATTCTCAATTCATTCATTTGTTTAAAAATGATTGGAAAAATGGATCCATAACCAAACATCATGGTTATTTCCGGATTTGTTGATTTAATTTTTAAAAGAAGTGTTCTAAAATCTTTTTCATCAATATTAAATTTTTCTTTTTTCAAAAAACTAATGCCTGCATTTTCCAATTGACTCACTTGATCTTCACATGCATCATTATTTTGGTATAAAACAGCTATTTTTTTGTATTGATGCAAGTTTATAAAATCAGCTAATTTTTCTGTTGCTTGGTTAAGATTATACATCATTCTCAATGTATAACTGGTATCTTTTAAAATAGTTGGTGAAAGAGAAGCCGCAGTCATTACAACACTATTTTTTTCCGTAATTGGTTGCACAGCCAAAATCACTGAAGTGGCAACTGTATGAATATATTTGACATGTTCAATATTTATTAATTTATTGACAGCGCTAACCCCTGCTTTTGGATCTAACTTACTATCTTCATATAATATTGAAATTTTTTTATTTTCATATTTTGCATTGATATCTTCCACTGCTAATTCCATTCCGCTCTGAATTTGTTCGCCGGTTAAAGCTATTTTCCCAGTCAATGGCAGAATCGCTCCAATTTTAATTACCTCTCCTTCCGTCGGCTCACTCGGTTTTTGCGAAATTGAATAAATCCCCCACACCGCCAAAACCGCGACGATTAGACCTAAAATTGTTTTTATATTTTTATTCATAAAAATTTTGTTAAATTAATAATAATTGATAATATTTTTTATTCTTAAATCGTAAATCGTAAATCATATTCTAACTTTTAATTTCATTCGCTTGACCCTGTTAAATAATTTTATTTTTTCAAAATAAAATTAAGATTTGATTTTTTGTCAAATCTTATTTAACAGGGTTGACAAATATTTTCTCTTTGCTATCATTGATTTAAGTAACAGTGCCCCGTCGGATTTATCTGACGGGGTTTGTTTTTGTGTCCCGTCTCTCATTATATTATTTTGTATCATATTGTTTTATTTTAACTCGTGATTTTTCCGACTTCTTATCGGGTCGTTGACGGATTTTGCGAAGCAAAATCCGTCATTAAAAATTAAAAATTTTGATTTATTTAAAAATTATAAAATTAAAAATTAAAAATTGTTTAAAATTTTTGACTTTTACTTTTTACTTTTTCAACTCTATATCCAACGCCAAACCGCGCAGATTGTTTAATAAAACATTAAAGGACGCCGGAATATTCGGTTCCGGTATTTTTTTGCCTTTAACAATCGCGTCAAAAGCAGCCGACCGGCCGATAATATCGTCCGACTTTATCGTCAAAACCTCTCTTAAAATATGGGCCGTCCCATGGCCCAATAAGGCCCAGACCTCCATTTCTCCGAAGCGCTGTCCGCCTTTTTGCGCTTTGCCTCCCAAGGGCTGTTGATTGATAAGCGAATAAGGTCCGACCGAACGCATATGCAATTTATCTTCAACCATATGGTGCAATTTCAACATATACATATAACCAACCGCGATATTCTGGTCAAAAGTTTCCCCCGTTAAACCATCGTAAAGAGCCATTTTTCCATCCTCGCTCAATCCCGCTTTTTTCAATTCCGTTTTAATTTCTTTATCGCTGGCTCCGGCAAAAGGCGGCACGATCGCTTGATAACCTAAGCTATTGGCCGCCATTCCGAGATGCAACTCTAAAATTTGCCCTAAATTCATACGGGAAGGCACACCTAAAGGAGTAAGGATAATATCAATCGGAGTTCCGTCCTTCATATAAGGCATATCTTCTTGGGGTAAAATTTTTGAAATAACTCCTTTATTGCCGTGTCGGCCCGCCAATTTGTCGCCGACAGAAACATTTCTTAATTGCGCCACTTCAACGCATATTCTTTTGATAACTCCCGGTTCATTTATTTCTCCTTTTTCTCTGGAAAAAATTTTAACTTTTATCACAAAACCTCTTTTTCCCCCTTTTACTCTGAGCGAGGTATCCTTTACATCCTGCGCTTTTTCTCCAAAAATAGACCGCAATAATCTTTCTTCCGGCGTTAATTGCGTTTCTCCTTTGGGAGTAATTTTACCCACCAAAATATCTCCGGGATTAACTTCAGCCCCGATTCGCACAATTCCATCCTCATCTAAATTTTTTAATTTAACCTCTCCCACATTTGGAATATCATGAGTGGTTATTTCCGGACCCAATTTTGTGTCTCTCACATCTTCCGTAAATTCTTCAATTTGAATGCTTGTAAATTTATCGTCTTTTACCAAACGGCTGGAAATAATAATCGCATCCTCGTAATTGGCTCCATACCAAGACATAAAAGCCGTTAAAACATTTTGTCCCAAAGCAATTTGCCCGTTAGCGGTAGAAGACGCGTCGGCTAAAATGTCGCCTTTCTTTATTTTTTGATTTAAATCAACCAAGGGTCTTTGGCTAAGTGCGGAAAAATTATTTGTCCGCATAAAATTAAGCAATTTATATTCCGTTTCATCTCCTTTATTATTTTTAATTCTAATTGTCCGCGCGTCCGCGTAAGAAACAATCCCGTTTTCTTTGGCAATGGCAAGCCGCCCCGTATTGCGAGCCGCTATCTCTTCAATGCCGGTTGCCACCAGCGGCATCTCCGGCATAATGCAAGACACCGATTGTTTCTGCATATTAGAACCCATCAAGGCCCGATTGGCGTCGTCATGGTTTAAGAAAGGAATCATAGAAGTCGCGACCGAAAAGGCCTGTTTCGTGGAAACATCAATAAAATCTACCTCTTCTCTCCGCACAAAACCCGGGTCGCCGGCAATTCGCACTTCAATCATTTCTTTCAAAATTTTGCCCTTTTCATCATAAGCGATGACCGCGTCCGAGATATTATATTTTTCTTCATCTGCCGCGTTCATATAAACTATCTCGCCGGTTATCCTCCCTTTTTTAACTTTGGCGTAAGGCGTTTCCACCATCCCAAACGAATTAACTCGCGCGTAATTCGCCAAATGCAATATCAGCCCGATATTCGGACCTTCCGGGGTTTGAATCGGACACAACCGCCCGTAATGAGAAGGATGAACATCACGAATGTCAATACCGGCCCGCTCCCGCACCAAACCGCCCGCTCCCAAAGCGGAGACGGTTCTCAAATGTTCCAATTCGGACAAAACATTGTCCTGATGCATAAATTGAGAAAGTTGATTGGTCGTAAAAAACTCTTTGATGCGCGCTTGCAAAGGCCGCGGACTGATAAATTGCATCGGCAAGCTCACATCCACTCCCATAATAGACATTCTGTCTTGGATGTTTCTTTCAATTTGAAACATTCCGGTTCTAAATTTTTGTTGTATCATCTCGCCAAAATACCGCAAACGGCGAGAACCCAAATGATCAATATCATCTTCTTCCGCCCCGGGTGTATTATTCAATTTTATAATATGTTCAATGGTTGTCACTAAATCATCAATTGAAATTGTTTTTCTTTGAAGTTCTTTTTTATCCATTGATTTGCCAAACCTTTTATTAAAATAGAACCGCCCTACTTTGTGCAAATCGTATTTTTCCTCGCCTAAAACACCCTCGACAAAAACTTTGGCGTGGCTGGCGGTTGTCAATTCACCATCGCGCAATCTTTTGTGGATTTCAACACAGGCCTCATCCGTGTTTTTGGCCGGGTCAATTTCTATGATTTTTTGAATAATTTCTTTTGTCTCCGCATCTTTGAAAAGCGACAACAAATCGGTTCCCGCGGGAGCAACCACCCTCAAAAGCGAACTAATCGGAAATTTTCTTTTTCGGTCTATTTTGACATAAATTAAACCGCTCGGTTCAGATTCTATTTCTATCCAAGCCCCCCGGTAAGGGATAATTTTGGCTCCAAAATATCTTCCTTCTTTTAATTCTTGAGCGGTAAAAAAAACGCCAAAAGATCTGGAAAGCTGCGGGACAACCACCCGTTCCACGCCGTTGATAATAAAAGTGCCATGCTCGGTCATCAAAGGAAAATCGGTCAAGAAAATGTCCTGTTCTTTTTCTATCTTTAAAATTTTATTGGTAAGTTTAACCGCGACTTTGATACTCGCCTGGTAGGTTTGTTTATTTTCTTTCGCGTAAAATTCGTCCTCTTTGGGTTTTTTAAATTCAAAATCAAGAAATTCCAGTTTAAATTTTTTACCGGAATAATCCTCAATCGGGGTAAATTCTTTAAACACTTCCGCGATACCCTCATTTACGAATTGTTGATAAGACAGCAATTGAGATTCCACCAAATTGGGGAGTTTAATTAACGATTGTTTAAATTTACTAAAATATTTCTTCTCTAATTTTTTAGATTTGCTCATAGAAAATTATCTTCGCCCTTAAATATTAAAAAAGCCCCTAAAAATTCCTTCCATTCTTAAAAAATGGAATAAAACAACAAAAACACCGCGCCACCTTTGGAAGGCATATTTTGTAATAATACAAATATATTATTAATATATTAAACTTAATGTCTAAAATCTAAACTTAAAACCGCAACTCAATCAAAGTTAAAATGCAGTTTAGACCATTTTATTTAATCTGTCAATGCTTTTAATAATTTCTATTCTGTTTTTGCTTTATTTTCTTCAACTTTCTTTGTTTCTTGCGGCTTTTCCGGCGATTTCTCCTTTGTTTTCTCAATTATCTCTTCTTTTTCTTTTGTTTTTTCTTGCTCGCCTTCTAAAGGAGTTGCCAAGGAGGCGGCTTTTTTTTCTGTTTTTTCAATTTTCTTTTCCAACGGAGTTTTTTTAGGGAGAACATTTATTTTTTTGCCCGCGATTATTTTTTCGCCGACCAAGATATTATGAACCGTACCGGAAACCCGCGCGCCGTTCGCGATCCAATATTGAACCCGTTCTTTTTTTATCTGTTTAATTTTTCTGATGGCGTCGTAAAAACCCAAATTTTCTATAAATTTGCCGCTTTTGGGCCCTTGTCTGACATCGGTTAAGACAATTCTAAAGGAAGGATCATTTTTCTTGCCGACTCTTTGCAATCTTATTTTTAACATAAACGATATACTAACAAAAACAGCAATTAAAATCAAGATATCCCGGTTGCTTCGTCCAAGCAATAACTGAAAATCTATTCTTTAGGTCTCATTAAAGGGAAAAGAGCGCCTTCGCGGGCGGAGATATCCGATAAAATCCAAAAGAGCCGCTCGCTAAATCCGTGACCAGAAGTTGGCGGCATGCCATATTCCAGCGCTTCAACAAACTCTTCATCCATCATTTGGGCTTCTTCATCTCCAGCATCCCGCAAATTTTGTTGAATTTGAAATCTTTCTTTTTGATCAATTGGATCGTTAAGTTCACTATAACCCTGCCCCACCTCAGAACCGGCAATGATAAAATGGAATCTCATTACAGTCTCTGGATTGTCTGGTGAAATCTTGGCCAAAGGAGATGTTATTTTTGGTTCATTAACAAGAATGGCTGGTCCTTCAATATTTTTCCGGCAGTATTTCCAAAGAATATCAACCAATCTTCCCTTGTCAGCAGTGTCAAATTTTATTTTGAGTTGTTCTAATTTTTTAATTATTTTTTCAGAATCATCTTCCCAGATATTTATGCCGGTTTGTCTTTCCACTTCCTTTTTATAATCAAGCAATGGCCAATTTCCCCCTAAATCTACTTTAAATTTTCCGATTTCGAACTTCAAAGTGCCAAATGTTTTCTCTGCTACATAACAATAACAATCACGAAGGAATTTATACATATCTTTATAATCACTATAAGCCCAATAAGCCTCACACTGAGTGTAATCTTGTGAATGCTCTGCTGACATTCCTTCGTTTCTGAAAATCCGTCCAATTTCAAAAGTTTTCTCAAAACCAGCAATTATCAAACGCTTTTGCCAAAGTTCGCCAGCAGAAATGCGAAGATAGACATCCATATCTAACGCATTATGATGAGTAACAAAAGGCCGCGCGTCCGCTCCTCCAACCGTGTTTTCAAGAACAGGCGTAGTTACTTCCAAGAATCCTTGCCCAATATGAAATTCCCTGACCGCATTCCAGAACACCGCTTTTTTTTCTATCATTTCGCGCACTTTAGGATTAAATAAAATATCCAAATATCTTTTTCTGTATCTTTCTTCGGTGTCTTTAATGCCGTGCCATTTTTCCGGCAAAGGCCGCAAACTTTTAGCGAGCATTCGCCATTCGGATACGGCCACTGTTTTTTCGCCCTTTTTGGTAAGAAACATTTTCCCTTGGACGGAAATAAAATCGCCAATATCAACCGTTTCGGAAAAGAGTTGAAAATTTTTCTCCGAGACAGCCGCTTTTTTCAACAGCGCCTGCATTTTTTCGGTTCCGTCGTTCAAATCAAAAAAAACCAAAGCGCCCTGCGAACGCAAAGACATTATTCGGCCGACCACTTTAATTTCCCGCCCTTCTGAAAAACCCGCTAAAGCTTCTTGCAGGGGACAATCAAAATCAACCGTGGACGGATACGGATTGACGCCGTTTTTTTCCAATTTCGCTTTTTTTTCCAAGCGTGTTTGACGGATTTCATCTAAAGAAGCCATAATAATTTAGTATGTAGAATGTGGAGCGTAGAATGTAGTGAAAAAATTCGCAGAGCAAATTTTTTTCACTTTCCACCCTCCACTTTCCACCCTCCATTTTTTACTTAATCTCAATTATTTTATAATTTTTAATACCCTGGGGCGACTCGAAAAAAAATGAATCGCCTGTTTTCTTGCCCAACATCGCCTGCACCAACGGCGAAGCGACTGAAATTTTATTTTTCGCCATATCCGCTTCTTGGCTGCCAACAATTGAATATTGGACTTTGTCTTTTTTCCCCTTTGGTTGAATCGTTACGGTTGCTCCGACGGCGATTTTGTCAAAACTACTTCCCTCAACAATAGCCACATTTCTTAAAATCGTTTCTATTTCCCTGATGCGTTTCTCAGCATTGGCCTGGTCTTCTCTCGCCTGATGATACTCCGCGTTCTCGCTCAAATCGCCCAAAGACAAAGCTTCCTTCAAACGGCCGGCCAATTCCTGCCGGCGAGTAGTTTTAAGCCATTCAAGTTCCCCGCCGAGTTCTTCATATTTTTTCTTTGTTAAATATTCTTTTTCAATTTCCATAACGCCTATTCTAATATATCTAAGAACAAAAGACAAACCTATGCACAAATTTCAAAATCCAAAACTCAAATTGTTTCAAATCAAGTCCAAAGTTCAAATGTCAAATTGTGTTTTGGATTTTGTCATTTGAATTTAATTTGAGTAATTTGAAATAATTTGGATTTTGGAATAATTAAGCAAAAATTTTAAATTCAAAATTAAAATCTTCTTATCAAAGACTTAAACTTTGTCCTTGAACATCCTTTACGCACCTGTTAAATACTCCGGCGTATTAATCCGCATCCATTTCAAAAGTTGGCGGAAAACAAACAATCCGCCAATTTGATTTTCTTGGGGCCCTTCTTCCATCAACACCACAAACGCGTAACGCGGGGCGTCAGACGGAAAAAAACCGGTTATCCAAGAATTAACTTTTTTCTTCGCCGTTCCTCTTTCCGCCGTGCCCGTTTTAGCCGACACTTTTATAAAAGGCAAATTCAATCCTTGCGCTGTTCCAGCCGTAACCGCCTGCCGCAAACCGTCTTTGACAATTTGAAAATACTCGTCTTCGATGGCGATATTTTTATAACTCTTGGCATTACCTCTGCCCAATATAATAGTCGGGCGGAGAAGCCGGCCATTATTGGCAAGCGCGCCCATCGCGCGCGCGACTTGCAAAGGCGTCACCTGAAAACCATATTGGCCGATGGCGGTATGATAAGTGTCGCCGATTCGCCATATTTCTCCGTTAAACATTTTCGCTTTCCATTCGGGATTGGGGACAATTCCTCTTTCCTCGATAAACGCTTCTATGCCGGACTCTTCATTAAAACCAAAAAGTTTAATATATTTGTTTATATTTTTAATACCCAATCCTTTCTGTTTTTCATAACCGCCCCCAATCTCGTAAAAATACACATTGGAAGAAACAGCCAGAGCGTCTTTCAGATCAACCCAGCCATGCGCTTTCCAATCCTTAAAAATTGATTTTTCTTTCGGAAAATACGGATTAGGGATGACAATGGAACCGGTGGATAATATCTGTTGCGTCGGACTGATAATTTTTTCATTAAGCGCCCCGAGAGCCAAAAAGGGCTTTACAATGGAGCCGGGCGTGTAAAGTCCCATAGTCGCCCGATTTAAAAAGGGCTTGTTTTCGTCTCTGATGTATTTTTCAATGACTTTTTTATTTTCCCCGTCAGAGATTATTTTGAGGTCGTATTCCGGATAATTGACCAAAGCTAAAATTTCGCCGTTTCGGACATCCATTATTACTCCCGCTCCTCCGTTAAAACCGACCCGGCGCGCCAAATCAGAAATAAAACCGTAAAAAACATTTTGAACGCGCGCGTCAATAGAAAGCGTCACACTCTCTCCGGTTTTGGACGGCTGGATGGTTGATTCCGATTTAATCTCAAGCAAAGCGTTTTTTTCAACAATTTTTAGCCCGTTCGCGCCACTTAATTTTTCATTAAAAAAACTTTCCACTCCGCTTTTTCCGATATATTTATCCTGATAATAATTTCCGGAACTGTCTTTTTTAGGATAACTGACATAACCAAGAATATGCGCCAATCCGCTATATTCAGAATATTCCCTTCTGAAAAAATCTCGCTGATTCTCTTTGGAAAAAGAATTCCGGGCAAGTTCTTCGCCGTTTCTGTCATAAATCACTCCTCTTTCCGAAAATATAATTGAATGTTGCAGACGATTATTTTCGCTTCTCGCCAAATAATTTTCCCCTTGTTTTAATTGCAAATTGCCCACTCTAACAAGGCAGAGAACCAACAGCAAAGCAAAAAAACAACCGACAAAAATAACGGTTTTTCTTGAAATAGTTTTTTCCAGCCGTCCTTCAAACTGGTCGGTGTCAAAATCAGGCAGATTGCTGGAATCTAAAAAAATATCGTCCGGAGCAATTTCTTCTCCTCTTTTATTGTGATGTTTATGAAAAAACATAATGATTTAAGTGATTAGAGGAAAAAATTGGCTTTGCCAATTTTTTCCTAAAAACTAATTACCTAATCTCTAATCTCTAATTGCTAATTACTAATTCTTAATTGTTTATGGACTATTTTACATAACAAAAAACAGATAAGAAAGCAAACAAAAAATATCGGCAAATCCCAAAAGATTTCTCTCGGAACGGAATAAAGCAAATCGGCGATTAATCCTATGGCCAAACCCTCAAAAAAGGGCGCGTAATAAAAAAATAAGACCGCAGCGAAAATAACCAGCAACCACCAGGGCAAAACAAAAACGCTTAAAAGCAACAAGACAACTGCGATTATTCTTGTAGAATTTGAACCCATCTTAATTCAAAGATATTAACCGGACTTTTAAATAAAACCGTCTGGAACGGATCTTCCGGGCGAAGATCTATTTCTTCCACCCGCCCCAAAACAAGCAAGCCCATTTCCGGTAAAGTGACCAAATCGCCCAACGCGATAGGCGTTCCTTGAGGCAATTTAAGTTCAAAATTACCGCCGCCTTTTCCGACCGCTTGAGCAAAAATTTTATCAAAGCCAAGCGCGACATTTAAAGTGTCTCGCGGAAAAGAATAAAGTTTGGCTTTGGACGTCTTGCTATAAATTTCTGCAATTTCACCAATTATAATATCGGCGTCCGCCAAAACTTTATTACCTTTTTTAACCCCGTCTTGGCTCCCTCTGTCTAAAATTAAAGAATCGTAAGGCGATAAATTCGGTTTGGCGATAACATTCGCCAAAATAAATTTAAAGTCCTCGTTTTTCCGTCCCAATATTTCTTTTAATTTTATGTTTTCTTCCAACAGCGCTTTTCTGTTAAATAATTGAAAATTGGCTTTTCCCAATTTATTTTTTAAAATTTTATTCTCTTCCCTTAATTTTTCCTTTGTTTTAAAAAAAACTCCGAGCTCGGAAACAAAATCAACGGAGTAATTTTTAATTTTCCATATAGGGCGGCCGACAAACTGCAAAGGTCCGGACAAAAAAGACATCGTTCCCGAACAAAAAGCCAAAATTAACAACAATACAACAGCCGTAAAAAAAAGTTTTTTTCTTATCTCTATTTTTATTTTTCTGTTATTCTTTAAGAGGCGCGCCATCTTCGTTTTGAATAAGAATTTCTTCAAATTCGTTTAAATCCGCTAAAATAATACCCGTTCCGCGCGCGACCGAAGTCAAAGGGTCATCCACAATATAAACGGGAACTTTTATTATATCGCTCAAAAGAACATCCAATTTTTTTAATAAAGCCCCTCCTCCCGTTAAATAAACCCCTCTGTTCAAAATATCGGACACTATTTCCGGCGGAGCCATTTCCAAAACCTCTTTAATCGCGTCCAATAAAATAATTAGAGACGAAGAAATGGCCCTGCGAATATGCGCGTCGTTAATTTTTACCTCTTTTGGCAAACCGGTAACCAAGTCCCTGCCCCGCATTGTTGTTTCCAACGGCTCCTCCAAAGGAATAACCGCGCCGATATCTATCTTGAGTCGCTCAGCCGTTTTCTCGCCGATTAAAATTTTAAATTTATTTCTGACATATTGAATAATGTCCTCGTTAAACTTATCGCCCGCCACCCGCACATTTTTTGAATTGACGACCCCGCCCAAAGAAATAACCGCAATATCGGATGTTCCTCCGCCCAAATCAATTACGACACTGCCCACCGCGTCTTTGATTGGCAAACGGCTTCCAATCGCCGCCGCCATCGGCTCTTCCACAATCCGCACTTCCCGCGCGCCGGTGTTTATAACCGCGTCCCGCACCGCGCGCGTTTCAACATTTGTAATTCCGGAAGGCACTCCTACCAGCACCCTCGGACCGATTATTTTTTTCGCGTTTTCCTGCGATTTGTTAATCAAATAAGCAATCATTTCTTCCGTCACTTCAAAATCGGAAATCACCCCATCCACCAGAGGACGAACGGCCGTGATATGGGAGGGAGTCCGGCCAATCATTTTTTGCGCCTGGCTGCCAACCGCCACCACCCGCCCCGTTTTTTCATTGAGAGCCACCACCGAGGGCTCATTCAACACAATTCCCCGGCCTTGCACATACACCAAAGTATTAGCCGTCCCCAAATCAATTCCAATATCATTGGAAAACAGATTTTTGAATTTCTTTTTTGCGTTGTTTATGAATTTATTCATAGCAATGATATTTTAATGAAAACTATTTCTATTTTAATTTTATCAATTCTTCCAGACCGACAATTTTTGATTTTTCCGCGTTTCTTCTTTTTAATTCCGCTCCGCCGGCCGCCACAGTTTTTTCGCTAACCACAGCCCGATAAGGCAAACCTATTAAATCGGCCTCCGCAAATTTCTCGCCGGCCGTTATATCCCGGTCATCATACAAAACTTCCGCGCCCGCCACCTTTAATTTTTTATAAATTTCCTCCGCTTTTTCATTTTGCCCCAAACTCAATAGATGAATTTTAAACGGCGCGACGGACGCCGGCCAAACAATGCCTTTTTCATCGCTTAATGTTTCCACAATCGTCCCCAGCAAACGGGAAATTCCCAAGCCATAACTGCCCATAAAAACCAATTTTTTTTCTCCCTTTTCATCTTTGTATTGCAAGCCAAAGGGTTCGGAAAATCGGTAATGCAGGGGAAAAATATTGCCTACTTCAATCGCTTTGCTTTTTGTCAATTCGTCTTTCGCCAGCCCCAAATCGCTTAAGACCTCGTCCGTATAGACCTCTTGGTTAACGGCAATTCGTTTTTCTTTGGAAAGATAAATGGTGTCTTCGCCGGCCGGCGCGATGGTTTGATATTCGTGGGAGTATTTGGAAAAAGTTCCGCCCGAAGCAAAAGTTAAAAAAGTAATCTCTCCCAGCCCTGTTTTCTCAAAAATATTTTGATAGGCCTGTTGGGCGCGCGCGTAAAAAACATTATGCTCGTTCTCATTTTTGGAAAAAGAATACAACGCTTTCCAATAAAATTCTCGCCCTCTTATCAAACCCGATTTTGCCCTTTCTTCGTTTCTGAAAACCGTCCGAAAATCATAAACAAAAACAGGCAAATTTTTATAGGAAGAAATAAAATTTGTCATCAAGTTGGTCAAGGGCTCTTCCTGCGTAAAGCCCAAGCCCAATTCCGTCCCGTTCTTCAATTTTGTTTTGAACCAATTATCCACCACTGCGTCGTCCCAGCGATTGGTTTTTTCCCAAACTTCTTTTTTTTGCAGGGCGGTTGTTTGCAATTCCACCCCGCCAATTTCGTTCATTTCCCGTCTGACAATCTCTTCAATTTTTTTTATCACTCTCAGCCCTAAAGGCAAATAAGAATACACCCCCGCCATTTCCTTATGAATAAAACCCGCCCTGATTAAAAGTTGAGCGTTTTTTGCCAGCTCGTCTTTGGGCGCTTCTTTTCTTGTTTTTGTAAATAAGCGGCTCTGTTTCATTGCCATAATGATAACCTATTCTATCGTTCAGGTCAAAATATCTAATTAAAAAAGTTTAAACACATCGCTGGCGGTGATAATTATCATCAGCAAAATGAGAAAAGCGAAACCCGCCAGATTAAGCGCGTTTGCCAACCGCGGTTTAATGGGCGAACCTTTAACGGCCTCTATTAAAACAAATAAAAGCCGTCCGCCGTCCAGGGCCGGAATGGGAATTAAATTTATAACCGCCAAATTTATTGAAATGATGGCGACAAAACTAAGCAAATAGACAAAACCAAATTGGAAAGCGTTGCCCACCAAAGAAATAATGCCAATCGGACCTGAAATTTGGGACAAATCGGCTTGACCGGTGACAGCGCTCAGCAAAAAGCCGAACAAGCCGGCCGCCGTGGCGCTTGTCCAAAAAATTGTCGCCTTAAGCCCTTCCCAAAAGGCGCGGTGAATTGGAAATTTGACCGTCCCGACTACATCTAAAGACACACCGATAGCAAATTTGTTTTCTATTATTCCTTGTTCGGGCGTTAAATGAACCAAAGATGTTTCCGGGCCTCGTTTATACAAGACCTCTATTTCCCGGCCGCCGCGCGAAGCGATAAAATTCGTCGCACTTGCGCTATTTTTAAAATCTTGGATAGATTCCGATTTGCCAACTCCAAGCGATAAAATAATATCTCCCGCCTGCAACCCGGCTTTTTCCGCCGGAGAGTCCGGCAAAATATCAACCAATATAAGTTCCGGATTATCAATGGTTTCTCCCGTAAATTGGCTAACCGAGACCGGCAAGCCCGACATAAAACCAACCGAAATAAGCCCCCAAGCCAAAAGAAGATTAAAAAAAACGCCGGCGACAAGCACCAAGGCCTGCGCCCATTTTGGCTTATTTGTAAAACATCTAACGCGCTTGTCATCATCAAGCGCGTTTGCCATGGCATAATCCTCGCCGAATATCTTCACAAATCCGCCGAGGGGAATAAGCCCGATAGAATATTTGGTCTCCCCTTTTTGAAAACTGAACAGACGGGGCGGAAAACCGATCGCGAATTCTTCCACTAACATTCCAGTTTTTTTGGCAACAATAAAATGTCCCAGTTCATGAACCAGAATCAATATCCCTAAAACTATTATAAAAATTAAAATTGACATATTATTTTTAAAATTTCAAAATCCAAAATCCAAAGTATTCCAAATGAAATCCAAAATTCAAATGTCAAACAAATTTTGGATTTTGTCATTTGGATTTAATTTGAGTAATTTGGAATAATTTGGATTTTGTAATTCATCCCATTATTTCCTTTTCTTTTTTAGCAAAAATTTTCGCAAGAACCGCGTTTGTATCATCAACAATTTTTTGCATCTCATCTTTTAATTGGAATTTTTCATCCTGGCCGATTTCATTTATTTTTTCTTTATCTTTAATTTCATTCCAGACCTTGTCTCGTTCCGCGCGCAAAGATATTTTGGCCTGTTCCAATTTATTTTTCGCCATTTTCACGAGTAATTGGCGTCTTTCCCCCGTCAATTCAGGAAAAGACAATCTTAAACCCGCTCCGTCCACCGACAATGACGCTCCCAAATCGGCCTTGCGAATAGCCGTTTCCAACTCTTTAATCTGGGACACATCCCATAAATTAACGCGCAATGTCCTCGCGTCCTCCGTAACAACACTGGCCATTTGATTAAGCGGGACCAAAACACCGTAATTCTCCGCCTTAACATTATCCAATAAAGTCGCGGAAATCGCTCCCGCTCTGATATTGGCAAATTCTTTCGCCAACCAATCTTCTATATTTTTAGTCCCGGCTTTTAATTTTGTAAAATCGTAAATCATAATTTAGGTATTAGGAATTAAGTTACTAATTTCTTCCAAAGCGTTTTCTCTTTTTTCGGCGGGGATTCCCACCAAATTAAACAACCTCTCTCTGCCCTGCGACAATTCGCGGCATAAAACGATATTTCTATCCAAAAACAATTTTTTGTCATTGCGGCCGAGAGTTTTCAGACAAGTAATCGGGTACAAACCGGCCTCCGTAATCAATTGATACAGATTGCCTTGCTTGGGATAATTCCAGCTAACCAACATTAAATCCGCGCAGCAGCGGCCATAATCAATCGCTCTGGTCGTAAATTTAGTGTTAGTTATCAGCCATTTTTCTTTTTTCAAATTTCTGTCGATATTTCCGTAAAATTCGCCTTTTTCAATATCATCAAATCTTTCTTTTACATACAACACAACTTTCAAATCGGACTTAATGCCTCGTTTGTTATGAAATTTTACTTCTCCTATTATAAATTTCTCATCGTTGCGCGCCATTAAATCAACCTCGTAACTGATACATAAACCCTTGATTCTTTGCCGCAATTTTGTCTCAAATCCTTTCGCCCGAAAAATCGCCCCGATAAAATTTTCAAAAGGAAAACCGGTTGGCCCTAATTCCAGCACCGCGTGACGCAATGAATATTGCGCCGCTGTTCCTCTTTCAAATTTGTCCAATAAATCAAAAGCCCGCCGATAAATTTCAATCGTTTCCGTCCCGTCTTTCAATTCATTTTCAATTTTGTTTACGATTGTCGCAATGACCGGCGCGCCGGCTCCGGCTTTGCGAAGCGAATTCTCCAATTTAGAATTGTCAAAAAATTCCTTCTCGCCGTTGGCTTTAATTATGTAAATTTGTTTGCTCACCACTTTTATTATATCAAACAATCACTCCGCCTCCAAGACATATTTCGCCGTCATAAATAACAAGCGACTGCCCGGGAGTCGCCGCCCACTGCGGAATATCAAATTTAACAATTATTTTCTTGGCATTGTTTTGTAAACCGCAACCTTGTAAGGGCTGGCGGTATCTGATTCTGGCCTTGTATTTCCTGCTCAAATCGGGCGGCGCGCCGGCAATCCAATTAATGTCCTTAATCTCAATCTCGTTTTTTCCATACTTGGAAGCAAAACCCCCGGCCGGTTTATTCAAAACAGTCAAGCTGTTATTTTTGAAATCTTTGGCAAAAATATAATACGGTTTGTCCAGGACGCCTTTTTTGCTAATTTCAAATCCATGCCTTTGACCCAATGTATAAAAATACACTCCCTTATGCCGACCAATTATTTCTCCGTCTTGATTCAAAACATCTCCCTGTTTCTGGGGAATAAAACGCCGTAAAAATTCTTTCATTTTTACCTTTCCAATAATACAAAGGCCCTGGCTGTCTTTTTTCCGGGCAGTAGGCAATCCAAACTCCTCTGCCAATTTTCTGACTTGAGATTTTTTGTATTGTCCAATCGGGAAAAGGCAATACTTTAATTGCTTTTGCGTTAATGTCCAAAGAAAATACGACTGATCCTTATTTTTATCCGCTCCCGCCATCAATTTCCTATCTTTAGATTTAAAAAACTTGGACGTCTCACGTCCAAGTTTTAAACTTGGACGTGAGACGTCCAAGTTTTCACTCGTATAAACATAATGTCCTGTAGCAATAAAATCCGCTCCATTTTTTAACGCAAAGTCCAAAAACGCCCCGAATTTCAATTTTTTATTGCACATTACATCCGGATTGGGCGTCCGTCCCTTTTGGTATTCGGTAATCATATAATCAAAAACACTCCGCCGATATTCTTTTCCCAAATTTAAAACAACAAAGGGAATATCTAAAATATCGCAAATTTGTTTAGCGTCGGCGCAATCTTTTTTCCATTGGCTTCCCGCAAAATCGGGTTGCCAAACTTTAATGAAAACACCTGTCACGGCATAACCTTGTTTCTTAAGCAAAATCGCCGTCACCGATGAATCCACTCCGCCGGACAAAGCCACAAAAACCTTTTTGTTTTTATAATTTATTTTATTTTTCATCTTATTTATTTTTATGTCTATGCTTTAATACATTATATTATTATATATAATAATATAATGTATTAATTTTAAGATTTTAAATTCAAAATTTTTTCAAAAAAAATTAAAAAAAGTTTACCTCTTTCAGTAATTACATGTTCTACTGACAAACCTTTATATCTTTTATATACAAAACCAACTTTTTCCAATCTTTGAATATGAACTGCTCCAGATTGGTAATTCATTTTTAAAATATCTGAAATTTCCGCAACATTTAATTTAGGTTTTTTGTTAATTAAAACTAAAATTTTAATTCTGTTTCTGTTTGCTACCGCCTTTGAAAAAAGCTCCAACAATTTTACCTGTTTTCCTGTGAACTTCATATGAAATTTTGAATTAATTTATACATTATTTTTATAATATTATATATAATAATATAATATATTTTACTTAATTATAAACCGTATTTTTTGTTATATTTCAATAAATTAATATTGTTTTAAATTATTTCCAAATACGATTTTTATTTATTTCTTCTTTTTCACGAAAAGCTTTTTCTAAATCAATATTGAATTTATTTGCAATCGCGCAAAGAAAAATAAAAATATCAACAATTTCTTCATCCACTGAACCAACTTTTGAATTATTATCTATTTGAATATTAATTTCTTTGCGAACAGCTTTAAATAATTCCCCAACTTCCTCTCCCATCTGAAGACAATTATGGAGAATGTCTTTTGAAAATTCTCTTTCATTTTCCATATCTAAAACATATTGCTGAAAATTCTGCATTGTTGGATTCTTTTTTAAAAAAAGTTTTGATTGTTTTTTCATATTATTTTTTATCTTTTAAAATTTTATCAACTTGTTCTGTGTTTGGGGCTTTGCCGTGCCAGCGATAATCATTTTCAAATTCCGCAAAGCCCTTGCCGGGAATTGTTCGCGCGATAATTATTGTCGGTTTTGCCGCGGTTTTTTTGGCGGTTCCAACCGCTTCGATAATTTGTTCAAAATTATGCCCGTCAATTTCCAAAACCTGCCAATTAAAGGCCTCCAATTTTTTCCGCAGCGATTCCAAAGGCATTACTTTTTTTGTTTGTCCGCTGATTTGAATACCGTTTCTATCAATAATGGCGATAAGATTTGTTAATTTTTCTTTGCCCGCCAACATTAAGGCCTCCCAGGTTTGTCCGCATTGCATTTCCCCATCTGACATCAAACAATAAAAATACTTATCCCCAGAATCTTTGGAGGCCTTGCCTCCAAATTTATTGACGCGGTCGGCGAGAGCCATTCCAATGGCTTGCGAAAGTCCGGAGCCAAGCGGACCGGAACTGGTTTCCAAGCCCTTGAGCCATTCGCGGTGCGGATGTCCTTGCAGAGACGAACCAAATTTTCGCAGAGTTCGCAAGTCCGTTTTTGGAAAATACTCGGCTTCCGCCAGCGTCGCGTAAAGCGCCGGGCAAGTATGCCCGTGCGATAAAATAAGGCGGTCCCTTTTTTCCCAAGCGGGATTTTGCGGGTTATGCTTCAAAATCTCAAAATATAAAGCGGCCAGAATTTCCACCATATCAAGCGAACCGGCCGTGTGGCCGGAGCCGGCCCGCGCCAGCATTTCAATTATTTCCCGCCGAATTGTTTTAGCGATTTTTTCCAATTTCTCGATTTTTTCCTTATTACAATTTATCATTTTTATTTAATTCTGTTAAATACTAATTTTTTAACAGGGTTAACAGGGTAAATTTTTTAATTCTTTCCGCGATTATTTCCGCGTCCGCGTCGGCAAAAATCGCCGACCCGATTACTAAACGATTAACGCCGGCTCTGACAAGTTTCGGCGCGTTTTCCAAATTAACTCCCCCGTCTACTGAAATTATCATCTGAGGATTTCGCGCGCGAAATTTTTGAATTTTTGAAATCACTGTTGGGTTAAAATTTTGCCCTTGATAGCCAATTTTATCAATGCCCATAAATTGAACAAAATCCGCAATTTGCAAATACGGAATTATTTTTTCCGCCAGCGTGTCGGGATTAAACGCAATACCAACCTGAATTGAATAAGCGGACAATTTGGAGACTAAGTCCCCAAATAAATTTGGAGGATTAGTTTCCAAATTGTCCTTTTCGCTTTCAAAACTTTCAAAGTGCATTATTATTCTACAAAGACCTGAACGGCTCAAGTCGTTGAGCCGTTCGTCATTTTGCCAATTTTCCAGCAATTCTTTTGGATTTTGAACCATCAAATCAAGTTCAAAATCAAAATTATCCGCAAATTCCGCCAATTGAGAAATTGTTTGACCTTTGCCCGTCCAAGGACAAGTTTCGGACGAAACAAATTGCCCGTCGCAAATATCAATCTGAATGGCCGGTTTTGTTTTTTTGTTCAAAATCAAAAACGCTTTTTTAAGCCGAGTCAATTTTTGTTCCAGTTCGTCAAAATCCTTTGGTAAAATTGCCGGTATTATTTCTATATTTTTCATCACATTCATAATAACAATAATTACAAAATTTTATAAGTTATCCCCAATTTTGTTAGAGGTTGAACCTCTAAGTGATTCTATTTTTTGAATACGGCGGAAATGGCGTTCCACATTTGAAAATTCAGTTTCCAACCAAAGTTTAACCGCTTCCTTTGCTTCGTCCATCGACAAAAAACGCGCGCCGAGAGACAAGATATTCGCGTCATTATGCGCGCGCGAGAGTTTTATAACATTAAGATTAGGCGCGTTATAAACAACCGCTCGGACATTTGCAAAACGATTTGCCACTATCGCCTCGCCTTGCCCCGAACCGCCAATTACAATTGCTTTGGACCGGCGCGGATTTTGGGAGACCGCGCGCGCGACCGGCGCGATAAAATCAGGGTAATCATCCTCGGAACGATATTGCGCGGGTCCCTTATCCTCCACTTCATATCCTAAACCAATCAGATACGAAAGTAATTCGTTTTTCAGTTCAAAACCCGCGTGATCTGATGTAATAAGTATTTTCATGTTATCTTATAATTTATAAAATCTCTCTTATTTTATTTATATGTTTAATGAGAGTGTTGGCGTAACCCATTTCATTATCATACCAAATCAGAACTTTGGCAAGATTTCCGCCCACAACTTTTGTCAATGATAAATCGGCGATGGAAGCGTAAATGTTCCCGATAATATCCGAAGAAACAACCGGCTTTTCGGTGGTTGTAAAAATCCCTCGCCATTTTTCCTCTTGGGAGGCCTGTTTCAAAATCTTGTTAATTTCTTTTTCGCTCGTATTTCTCTTGGCCGTAAAAGTTAAATCGGCCAGTGAACCCAGCACGGTCGGCACTCTAACCGCCAGTCCGTCAAAGCGCCCCGCCAATTCTTTAATCGCCAAAGTGGTCGCGCTGGCGGCGCCGGTTGTAGTCGGAATAATATTTTGCGCGCCGGCGCGGCCGCGGCGAAAATCTTTTTTGTCGGCGGAATCAACTATTTTTTGGGCGGCGGTATAGGAATGAATCGTATTTAGAAGCGCTTTTTCCACGCCGATGCTTTGATTGAGAATTTGTAAAACCGGACTAACCGCGTTGGTGGTGCAAGAGCCGTTGGCGCTTATTTGACAATCTTTTAATTCCTCATCGTTGATGCCCATTAAAATTGTTTTGCCAATGACGCCGTAATCGGGAGTTTGAAGCGGCTGAGGCGGATTGTTGTTCCGCGCGGCGGAACAACAATCCGCCTCTGTTTCATCTTTGGCGGGGGCCGTTAAAATAACTCTGTTCGCGCCCGCTTCAAGATGAGCCCGCGCTTTTTGATAGGTATTAAAAATTCCGGTCGCTTCTACCGCAATATCCACTTTCAAATCCTTCCACGGCAAATAACACGGATCCGGCTCGCTAAAAAACGGAATATCTTTGCCGGCAATTTGCAAAATATTTTTACTTGGTTCACTTGGACGTCTCACGTCCAAGTTTAAATCCATCACTTGGACGTGAGACGTCCAAGTTGGATAAGGACTGTCGTATTTGAGAAGATAAGCGAGGTTTTCAATATCGGCCAAATCATTAACCGCCACAATTTCAATTCTTGGATTTTCAATCGCCAATTTAAAAAAAGCTCTGCCAATTCGCCCGAAACCGTTAATCGCCACTTTGATTTTTTTTGGAGTTTGCATAATATCTTTCGGCTAGATTGCTTCAAAAATTTCTCCTCGAGGTCGCACCTCTTCCGTCACTTCGCTCCTCCTCGAGGAACAATCTCTTTCCGAAATTTCTTCACAAAAACAAGAAAGCTTTTTAGAGCGGGCGATGATTTCTGAAAAAATTGAGCAGAGCTTTAACGCTAAAATCCGTCTCATTTATTTTTTGATCAACTTCCGCACCAACATCTTTCAAATCCGAACTGACGATTCCGCCGAAATCTCTGACGGTCGCGGTCAGCGCGGACGCGAGATTGATTGTTTTATCAAGAGCCGTTATTGCTATTTCTATTGTTTTACCAAACACAAAACCGGTAAAATTTCTTTCTTGATATTCCGAATATTCAAACCCGACGGTTCTGTCGGGTTCAAACCCGACGGTTCCGTCGGGTTCAAAATTTTCTTCTTTGACAAACAAATCGTTTTCTTTTTTATAATCGCTGATATTGGCAATGACGCGGTCTGAAATCCGAGCAATTGCTTGGTTAATGCCTATTTTTTGCCAAATATTTATTAAAGCGCCATAAGTTTTACGCGCCGCCGAATTTATAATCAAATAAGTATTTTCCGCCGCCGGGCGCAAAAATTGTTCCATAAGTTCAAAAATTTCAGTGGTTCCCTCGCCGGCAACCACGACACTTGATTGCAAAGCGGAACGGATATTGCCAAGCAATTCCATAAAATGAACTTTTTTAATCATCGCTGAAACCTCCTCCGTCACGGTTTCAAGCGCTTTGGAAACCTGTTCAAGCGCCGCGGCGCTTGTCTCGCTAATTGTCTCCGCGGCCGCTTCGGTTGTCTCGCTTATAATCTCAACCGCTTCCTTGGTTTTTTCGCCAATTTTACGGCCCGCTTTCTTGCCGCCTTCCACAACTCCCTCAACAACAGCGCCGGATGTTTCCAATGTTGTATCAATCGTTTTTGCCGCCGCTTCCTTTATTGTTTCAATCACAGATGCCGACGATGCCGCCGGCGCGGTTGTGGTCGCTGTTTCGTCCGCCATCATTATTGTTGTCGTGGCCGTTTCGTCCGCCGCAATTTCCGTTGTTGTCGCTATTATTTCTTTTTTCTCAATAACCGCTGCCGGCTTTTTCTCCTCCGCGGCCGGTTCCGCGTTAATTTTTACAAGCGGTTTTTCCGTGACAATCTCTATAAGCGGTTCCGGCGCGGCCGGTTTTTCAATTTGCTTCACTTCCGGCGCGGCGCCATAATCATAAACAATCACTTCTCTGGTCGCTGTGGCGACGTTGCCGGCTTCGTCAGTAGCGGTATAAATGACAAAATAAGAACCTTTAACTTCGGTATTCACTAAATCACCGCTAATCTTTACATCTAAATTATTGCTGATATTATCAACCGCTTTCGCTCCCAAATCTATATAACTTGAACCAATTTGAATCAAAGCCGGATTATTTCCTTGGATAATTATAATTGGCGCTTCGTTATCAACTCGGCCGTCATTTGTTAAATTGTCTGTTTTTTCTTCATCAACTCTGCCGTCATTTATTAAATTGTCTGTTTTTTCTTCCGTTGCAACGGGGATATAATCGCCAAATTGTTCATTATTCACATCAAGCACCCGACCAATCAAGGCGCTGTATTTTGATGAAATTGTTTGAGCCCCTTGGGCCGCGCTTTCAGTTTTGGCCTGCTTGACTTTTTGAATTTCTTGAACTTCTTTCAGAAAGACAATTTCATTATCAAGCACTTCGCCCAATTCCTCGGAAAGATAAGCGCTCAAATTTTTTTCTCCCAAAAGAGTTTCGGAAACCAGCATCTTTTTTTCCTTTAAAATTTTCGTCCAAATTTTATTTTTTATTCCGTAAGACAAAAATTGATAATTAACATAAAAATTACCCCCGTCTTCAATTATTTTCGTAATTTGCAAATTAGCGTCAAATTTATCAAAATCTTCTTTGAGCAGAGACGAAACATCCACCGGCTTTGTTTGTTTGGTGGATTTAATCGGATTAATCGGGCGAATTTCCGGCTCGGTTGACGTGAGCAGCGGAGCAAGCTGTGTTTCGTTTTCAACAGCTGTTTGGGTATTTTCCGCAAGCGCGAGAGCGCCGTCGGCGCTCTCGGTCGGGGCGGCGGCAAAGCCGCCGCCCTCATCGCCTTGCAGCGCTTGCGAGATACTCGCCAATTGCGTTTCAAAAATATCCGCGTTATCCGACAATCCCGCCTCACCGGCGGGCAGGTCTTCGGAAATCTTAATATCCTCCGCCGGCGGAACAACATCCGGGTTAAACAATGCCGCATCGCCCAACCCTAAAACGCCCACAGCCAAAGCAACCACGGTTGTAACACTCTCTTTAATCAGATCAATTATTTGATCAAACATAATACGCGATTAAATTCTGAATTGTGAATATATTATATACTATTTTTTGTTTTTAAATAACAAGTCAAGTGGATAATTGAAAAACAAAAAAATCAAGCCGGCTATCGGACGGCCGCTTTATTTTTCTTCTTTTTCATTACGACATGGAGAGGATAAAACTCAAAATAATCATTCTCGTCAAACCAGGCGCATTTGAAATGAAAAAGTTTCAAACCGGTTAAACGGGACAGGGCGAGAGCGTAAATCGTCAATTGCTCAAGCGGTTTAACTTTTTTGGCACTCGGCTTATAATCCAAAATATGCACCGCCCCGTTTCTGACTTGCACTATGTCAATATGGCCGGTTATGACTTCGCCCTCCGCCAATTCCAAGGGCGTGACAAATTTCAAAGTGTTTTTATAATGGTCAAGGTCCGCCTTGTCCAGCAAGATCGGCAGCTCCGTCGCCACGGTTACCGAATCATTAACCAGCATAAAATTCTGCAGGACCTCGTGGCGAAGTTTGTTATTCAACACCGTTTGGATAACAAGCCGCGCCATTTTCACGGCAAAATTGGGGCGGGGAGTGATTTTAACCTGGTCCAAATTGAAAACATTTTTATATTCGGACGCCCGTTTGGAGCTCTCCTGAAAAATCTGGTGGGGGCATTCGGCGTCAATAATTTCCAAAAAACTTTGCAAGGGCTTGAATTTTTGATGCTTAAAAAATTCATCCAAAATACAATTTAATTTTGCGCGGTGATATATAAAATCATAAATTTGGCCGTGAAATAATTTGGACCGGACAAAAATATCCCGCTTGTCGTATTTTTTCGCGATATAATCCCGCATTCGGGCAAAGGGCAGATATTCCTTAAAACCTTTCAGCCAATTATTGACATTCTGGGCGCTCACCGGCAAGCCGTATTTTTCCCCCGCCATTTGAGCCGCTTCCTCCAAAGAATTAAAAGAATTATAATTGGTAATCGCTTCCAAAATTACCCGCAAGGGGTAGGTTAAATTTTTGGTTACTCCGGACACAAATTTTTTCTCGCAATTTTTGCAATAATAAATCTGGACCGCTTCATGTTTTTTCTTTCTCACTCCGCTTTTAACGATTGTTTTACCCTGACAATAAGGGCAATGCGTCAATATTTTTTCTTTTTTTTCTTTTTCCTTTTCTTTTCTCATACAGATACACATTAACTTAGGCATCTAATGCCTAAGTTTTTTTGTTGAAATTTTCGTTAATTCTAATCCAAGCCCTTTTGAGATTTAATGTTTTAGCGCGGAGAGTGGAATAATCTTTTAACAGCCGTTCCATTTTTTCCTGGAATTCTTTAATTTCTTCCGCGAGAGAAATTTTTTCTTTGCCTTTGAGAACCAAAATTATAAAATCAAGTTTGGAAATAATCGCCGTGATAATTTCAGCCGTTTTTTCCAATTTTCGTTCCGCCACGGCAAAATTATCAAAACGGTTGCCGTAACTTTCCGCGATCATCTTGGGAATATATTTGGAAAGGTCTTTTAGAATTTTCAATTCCTCGTCCAATTCAAAATTCTTGGGAGCGCGCAAAGCAAAAATCTCCGCCGACAAAGCCGTGCTTTTGGTATAAACATCCAAATCGCGGAAACTTTTAATCGGGCCGCGCACGCGAAAACCGCCTCGTTTTCCCCGGCCGCCCGCGGAAAATTTAGAGCGAAAATTGGGTTGGTATTTTTTGAACATAGTTAAATGAATTTCGAATTTTGAATTTTGATTGAATAATTTAATTTCTAATGATTTAATGTTGAAACAATTTTACCAAAAATCAGAGTTAATTCTTGAGCTTCTTTCCATAATTTTCTTGCTTCAATTTTTTTATTCGGAACAGCCACAACTGCCATTTTTAACCAATGTTTAGTTTCCTGAATTTCTTTTTTGCAAATTAAAATTCATAATTTTTTAAAAATTAAAAATTCAATCATTCAAAATTGAATCAAAATTCAAAATTTGAAATTCAAAATTAAACTAATAATAACTCTCGCTTTTTGGGAATTATAGGACGGATATTTGGGAAAGGCAAATTTTGGGGCGAAATGAGGCAAATTTTGGTAAAAACTCCTGAAAATTTGATAGAAAAAATGGGTAAAAAGGGGTATTTCACATAAAATTAGGCTGATTTTAAGGGAATTGGAGAAAATATGGCTTTAAACAACAACCGCGTTCAATGTCAAAAATTATATGGCTTTGTTGAGCCGTGAAAAGCGTTTTATCTCCCAAGTTCAGGAACTCAAAACTCCCGAATTTTTTATAAATCAAAGAGCTCAAAAGAATTCGGGAGTTTAATTTTTGACAAATTGGACTTGTTTATCCAATTCAGACACTCGGATTTTTAATTTTTCCATATCTTTAAATAAGACCTCCGTATCTTCTTTTTCTGTTTCAGAAATTAAATCTACTTTGCTTTTTAATCTGACAACTTCCATACTGAGCATATTTATTTCCTGTCTAATTTGAGCAAGCTCTTGATGAACCGAAATAAAATTTTCTTCTATACTCATTTTTGCGGAAAGAAAATGTTTTTTCAATTTATCAGACCGCTTATCAGAAAAAGTAAAACTTTTTGCCATAATAACGGCAAAATCGTCAAAAGAGCGTTTTAATGTTTTTTCTAAAAATTTATTTGTGACGATTTCTTTTTCGCGATTTTTTCTCATACTTAAATTATATAAGTTAAAAATATGAAGTCAAGAATTGGAAATTTATTGGACAAGTATTTGCTCAAGGGCGCGCAGACGCTCTTCCAATTTTTCTGTTTTGGCCGCGAGCAATTTGTTTTGCTTTTCCAAATCCGCCGTTCGGTTCTCCAAATTCGCGGATCTGTATTCAATTGTTCGGCTCATACTAAATAATTCTTTGACGGCCTCCAGCAAAACCGCCGTGAATTTGCCGTATTGAATTGATTTAAAACCTTTGTTATCGGTGCTCACAAGTTCCGGATATTCTATTTCCAATTCTTGCGCAATCAGTCCGATTTGCCGAGCAGTTCCCAAGTCGGCATTGCGCCAATGAAAAGTTACTCCGCGGAGATTGTTGATTTTAGCCAGAGTCCCGTTTAATCCACTTGACCCACTTGGACGTGAGACGTCCAAGTTCAAATTCAACTTGGACGTCTCACGTCCAAGTTCACTTAGATTTTGGATATTTGTTTTTAACCGCTCATCCGAAGCGTCCGTAATTCCATAAGCCCGCAAGGTGCCGTTCACATCCAAAGTATAAGACGGGGAGGCGGTGTTTATTCCGATGCCGCCCAAGGCCAAAATGCTGTTTTCCACCACCAGATTGCCCGCGCCGTTTAAGAGGTTTGCTTCCGCCGGACAGCCGTTTTCCGAACAAATCTTAAAATTCTCGTTTAAAATGGAGACATCGCCGCCCCGGGCTGAAATTATAAGATCGCCCGTGGCGGAGACATTCAGTTCGGAATACAAATCCTCATCATAGGAAATTCTCATCTGCGGGCTGGTGCGCGTTTCAAAAACATCCAAAGCGCGGCCGGGTCGAGCGGTTCCCACGCCCAAGGCGCCCGCCACAAAGACCGTATTTTCCACCGTTAAATTTCCCGCTCCTGTTAGAAGGCCGGCGGAAGCAGGGCAGGCGCCGCCCGAGCAAATAGCCAAATTTTCATTCGGCAGGCGAATGTCGCCTCCGCGCGCGCTCAAGGCCAAATCCCCCGCGGCCGAGACCTGCAGCTCGGCGTAATTATCGGTGTCATAAGAAATTTTCATCTGCGGGCGCGCGGCCGTTTCAAAAACATTAAAAACGCGGTCCGGACTGCTGGTGCCGACACCCAAAGCTCCGGCGACAAAAGCGGTATTCTCCACTGTTAAGTTGCCGGCGCCGTTCATTTGACGCGCGGCCGCCGGACACGCTCCCCCCGAACAAACAGACAAATTGTCGTTCGGCAAATTCAAATCGGCGCCGGCCGTCGTAATCGTCAAATCCCCGACCGCGTTAACTTGCAGCTCGGCAAAATTTTCGGCGTCAAAAGCGATTTTCATTTGCGGCTCGCCGCTGTCATTTTCCAACGCCAATTGCCCGGCGTTGTAATTGATGACATCGCCCTTGAAAACCTTGTTTCCCATTTTTTCCGCCAATTGCTGAATAGCCCTCACATTCATTGAAATCATATTGCCAAGATTTCTTTCTGTTGCCACGCGGGTTCCGATTTGCGTATCCTTTTCAACCAATTTAATTATTGTCTTATTTAATTCCTCGTCAAAAAATTCTTCTTCCACTTCCCGTTTTTCAAAAATTGGTTTTTCTATCTCCGCCCGCACAAATTCCGGCAAAGTGGAGTGGTCAATTTTCCCGTCTTTTCCCTTAATTTTTTTGATTTCAGACAAAGCGTCGCCTTCAAAAATGGGCGTGCGGTCGGTAACAGAGAGAGCGGACATATTGCCAAGTATCCATATATCGCCATCGCCTGGAGAGCCGGCGCAAGTATCGCTGTCTGTAATGCAAACTCCGCCTTTAACATGCAACTTCTCATCCGGCCCCGTTGTGCCGATGCCGATGTTGCCGTCCTCTTTGACATAAAACTCATAATTCCCATCACCAGTAACATCCACCCTAAAATCACCACCGATAGTTTCTAATGCTACACTCCCAGTTGGGTCAGCTAAAATTATTCCAGCCTTCTCGTCTAAACTTTCAAACTGAGCAACATCATTAGTAGTAGCATGACTCACATGAAATAATCTACTCGGACTCGTCGTCCCGATGCCGACGTTGCCCGAACTTAAAATTGAAAAAACTTCACTAGTACCATTATGAAATTCAAATCTATCATTAGCCGCTACATTTCCAATATACCATTTACCAACATCGTTTTCTTTAAATTCCATAAGTGCATTACGAGTAGCAGGAACATCAAAAGAAAGAAAAGCATCATTTGATCCTGTTCCTTCAAATTTGGCTATCACTGCGGATGCTGATTTCATATGCAACTTCGCCTCTGGCTCCGTCGTGCCGATGCCGACTTTTCCATCGCTGTCAACACTAATTCCCTCCGCACCTCCGTCTCCGCTTATCCAATTACCACCTGTATTTATTATTCCACCAAATTTAGATGTGCCGTCTATGTCTAACTTGGCTGTAGGTGCCGTCGTGCCGATGCCGAGATTTCCCGAACTATTGACCGTAACTATGTCCCCGTGCAAGTCATTTGATATGTTTAGATAATCCCCCGTCGCGGGTTTTTGGATATCTAATGCCGCCTGTGGCGTCGTCGTCCCTATGCCGACGTTGCCGCTATTGTCTATCCTGATCCGTTCCGTCGCTCCAGTAATCAAAGATAATTCATTTGCTCCTGCCCTGCCAATACCTGTGTCCACATCACCTTCAAACGAAAAAGCTGGATTTGTACTAGATGTGTTAGAATTCTTTAGCAACCATCCATTTCCTAAATATCTCACCCAAGAACTACCAAAATAAAATTTTCCAACCCCACCTAGAGAAACTGCTAGCTCATCATCGTTCCTTTCATAAAATCCAGAATCCCCATCACCAAAAGATAATGTCGGAGTTGTTTCATCGTTTTCTGATGGTAAATGTAATTTACTTGTCGGACTATCCGTCCCAATCCCGACGTTGCCGTCGTCATCGATTACGAATGGACTTGTATCCGCCAATTCATCATCTACTCTGAATGCGTCCGTCGCGCCTGTTTGGAGGATGTGCGTCAGCGCCGTGGGCGTCGTCGTGCCGATGCCGATGTTGCCGTCGCTATCTATTCTCATTCTTTCTGCAGCAGTTCCCGCTTCTGGTTTTGTCAGAAATACTAAATGCCCGCCTGAATCATCTCCTGCATTACTGTCAGATGTTTCCGTTTGAGCATAGATTGCTGCTAAATTCTGGCTTGTAGCATCAGAAGCATCGGAATTCTCCATATTATTGAAAGTAATTACTGCAACATTCGCCCCATCATCATTATCTTTCCCCGCCAGATTCAAAAGGCTATACATATTACTCGTAACACCACCTATTTCTACAATAGGGGTTCCACTAGACCAGAGTTGATTTGGAGTGCCGATGACCGTTGTTCCGATGCCGACAAAACCGCTATCTAAAACAGTTATCGTGGAAGTCGCGACCGGATGGCCGGAACTGTCCCCAACAAAAATTGACTTATGAGCCAACGAAATATCCGACAACGCGTCCCATTTTGCGTTCCAAGTTGAAGCCGAAGAAATATAAGCGTCCGCCCAAACATTCGTTGTGGAAGCGACACTCTCTCCCAATAAAAGAGCGTTCAATTCGCTGACGCTATCCACCTGCGCGGTGGCTCCGCCCGTAATTGAAAGCAAACCCGCGTAAGAACCGACATCCGCCTGCAAGCCGCCATATTCGTGCTCGATTGTCCCCGTTGAAAAGAACGCTGACGCGCTGTCTCCCGAAGTCGCCGAACCGCCCTCTGAACCGCTGGCGGCGTAATTGAAATTCACATCTCCGGCATCCACGCTGTCAGCCGGCAAATCTATATCGCCTGCTCCGCTGAAACTATGCGAACCCGTCCAAGTGAAAGCGTCCCCCTCGCTTAATTCCGTGTGGCTGATGCTGTCCGCCGGCACTGTAATCCCGGTCGTGAAAGTCGGCGAAGTGTCATAAACCACTTTGCCCGTTCCGGTAAAATCATTCCAAGACGGCCGGCCGTTCGCGTCCAAAACCAAAACATAACCGTCCGTTGAACTTGCCAGAGCGGTTAAATTATCGTCTCCGTCGGCGTATAAAATAGAACCGCTTGTTAATGTAGTCAAACCCGTGCCGCCCCGGCCGACCAAAAGCGTTCCCGAAGTATCCGAAATCGCCCGACTTGTTATCTGCGTGATATTCGTCAAAGTGATGTCATCATCAATATAAGTGTCGGTAATGGATGTCCCTTGCCAAGTCCCGCCCAGCACAGTTCCTATCCACGATTTATCGCTGACTGTGAGTTGAGTGGTAGAAGCATTAGTTAAATTAAGCAAAGTTGTGATTGTCGGCAGAGTGGTGGTCGCGGTCATCGCTTGATCCCATCTGTTTTGCGTCCAATATAAATTGCTCGCGCCTTCCGCGAGAGCGTTTGTGCTGGTCGCGTTGAAATATGTATAAAAATCATTGCCAAATCCTGTATAACTTCCTGAAACAGTCCCGGACCAATCACCTGTTTTGGTAATGTAATCGTCGCCGATGATTGTCCCCTGCCAAGTTCCGCCCAGAACAGTCCCCAGCCACGATTTATCCGAGACAGTTAATTGCGTGGAGGAAGCGGTAGTTATTGTCAGATTGGTTATTTCGGTAGTGGAAGCGTAAAGAGTGGCGCTGGTGCGAATGTCCCCGCTGACATCAAGCGTATAATTAGGAGTAATTGTTCCCAAACCCAAGCGGTTATTTGTATCGTCCCAAAAAAGATTGGTGTTGTCTTGCAACAGAAGTCCGCTTGCTCCGATGAACGGGATTGATCCTTGGCTTAAAGCGGTAAAATAACTATTATTTGAAGCGGACAAATTGGCGGTCGTGAAATCGGTGGCTGTCAAATCAGTTGCCGTTAAATCGGTGATTGTTCCGGTTGAACCGCTAAAAGTGGATTTAGAGATGGTGGCGTTGGAAATGGTAACCTGATCCAAATTATCTATTCTCTGCGAAAGCGCGATGGCCTGAAAATTGCTGGCGGGTGTTTGAGCGGCGGGCGCGGCGGGCGCCAATTGCGAAGCCATTCGGTAAATTTCCGCTTTCAAAGAATTTTCCAAAATATTTAATTCTCTCGCGAGTTCCTCTTGGCTGATGCCGGCGCTCTGAACCGAAAGCGCTTGAGGCAAGATGGCCGGCGGACTTAATTGGGCGATTTTTTTTATTAATTTTTGGCCCGCGGAGATTTGAGTTTCAGCGGCGGAGGAATCCGCGGGGGCGAGAGGGAGGGCGGGCGTCGCGCGCCCGCCCTCCGCAATAGTTTCTGTTTGGGATTGTAAAAATGAGCCTTCAGTTTGTGATTTTTTTTGCTCGGAATCGGAATCGGATATTTGAAACCAAGAATTAATTGTTTTAAAAACAAAAAACGCCGTGGCGTTCAAGCCCGTTTTGAAATTCAAAAAACCCGAACTTTCATTATCTTCCGCGAACGAAAAAGCTGAATTAAAGGGACTAAAAATCAGAGAAAAAAGAAGGACAAAGGCGGCTAAGGAACGGCTCAACCTGTTGAGCCGTTCCTTGGCTGCCTTTTTAACCGTTATTTTTTTATTGATTTCAATTTTCATTTTTTATTTTTTATTTGTTGTTATTCGTATCATTCGCATTGTTCGTATATTCGTATGTTAAACTCCCCTTGACTTTTTTTTTACACCTGATATTATTTGAGTACAAATGCCTTCGGGCTTGCCCGCCTTAGGCGGGAGAAAAAGTCAGAAAAGTCGTCAGATTAAATTTTTGACGGCTTTTTTGATTTCTTCAAATTTCTTCTTTTCCAATTTACCTAATTTATTTACTAATCTTTTAGTATCTAAAAGACGAATTTGAGAAAGTATAACCGAGGCTTTTTTATTTTTAATTTTCCCTACTTTTAAATAGTACTTATTCTCTTTCTGTGAAGTTGACAAAGGAATTACCAAACAAACTTCTTTACTAAATCCCTTGAGGATTAAGATGGGTCTTCCATTACTTTTACCTGTTCCATCTTGTTCAAAACCAACATTCAAACCCAAACTGCACCACCAAATATCTCTTACTTGATATAATTTATTTTGTCGAAAATCATGAATTTTTTTCTTCTGGATATTCCAAGAATCAAAATCTTTTTTTATCTTTTTATTAATTCTAAATTTCATTTTTATTATTTTTGGAATTTTTCAGAACAACAAAAAACCTCGCTGATTTTTGGCGCAACTTACATTGATATTATACCGCAAAAAGCAAGAAAAACGGGAGCAAAATTGTGGAAAAGTGGGGATAAAAAATAAACTGCTTTATTTTTTCTTGCAGACTTTCAAAAATTCCGTGAAAAGCGGATGGGGAGAAAGCGGGCGCGCCAAAAACTCCGGATGAAATTGAGTCGCCACAAAAAACGGATGTGTTTCCGCCAATTTCCCCAACTTGGACATAGTATGTCCAAGTTCCACAATTTCCATCAATCGCCCGTCCGGCGAAGTTCCGGAAAAAATCAACCCCGCTTGCGTGAGCCGCGAAATGAATTCCGGATTGACTTCAAAGCGATGGCGGTGGCGTTCGGAGATTTCCGCGCGGCCGTAGGCCGCGCGGGCAATTGTCCCCTTTTTAAGAACAGTCGGATACGCGCCGAGACGCATTGTTCCGCCATAGTTGTCCCTCGCCAATTTTTCTTTTTGCTCCGGCATTATGTCAATAACGGGGTGAGTTGTCCGAGGATTAATTTCAGCAGTGTGCGCGTCTTTCCACCCGAGAACATTGCGCGCAAATTCCACCACCGCCAATTGCATTCCGTAGCACAATCCGAAAAACGGAATTTTGTTTTCGCGCGCGTATTGAATAACTTTAATCTTCCCTTCTACCCCGCTTGAACCAAAACCGCCCGGCACAATCACGCCGTCATATTTTTTAAGCGCTGCCAGCCGGCGGACAGGCGGACGGGCTTGCCCGTCCGCCCGTCCGCCCTCAAAATCTTTGGAATTAAGCCAGTGAATTTTCGGTTTGCAATTTATTTTGTAAGCGGAAAATTTAATCGCTTCTATGACGGAAATGTAAGCGTCGGACAAAACGAAATCGCCCGAGTCAAAATATTTTCCGATAATGGCGATATTAATTTCCCGGCCGCCATTATGAGTTTTTTTCACAAAATTTTTCCAGCGTTTGAGATTGCTTTTTTTAGCTCGCTTTTGAAGCCCGAGTTTTTTGATAATTGAATCGCTAATTTTATCTTTTTCAAAATTAAGAGGAACATCGTAAATGCTCTCAACATCCGGCGCGGAAATCACATCTTCGGCATTAATGTTGCAAAATAACGCTATTTTTTCTTTTCGTTTTTTATCCAAGGGAACCTCGCTGCGGGCAATCAAAATATCCGGCTGGATGCCGGTAGCGTTTAAGGCGCGCGCCGCGTGCTGAGTCGGCTTAGTTTTCATCTCGCCGATTTTGCTTGGAATCGGCAAATAAGAAAGCATAATAAACAAAACATCTTTTGGATACTTTATTTTTAACATTCGCGCCGCCTCCAAAAAAAGAATATTTTCATACTCGCCAATGGTGCCACCAATTTCTATGATGGCAATATCGGCCTCGGCCAATTTGGCCGCTTTTTCAATCCGCCCGATTATCTCCAAGGGAATATGGGGAACAACTTGCACGCATTTGCCTTTGTAACCAAGATTTCTTTCCCGCTCTATAACGGAACGATACACCCGCCCGGTCGTCATATAATTTAAATTCGGCAAAGTCACATTCAAAAAACGCTCGTAGTTGAGCATATCTTGGTCCGTTTCATAACCGTCATCCAGAACAGCCACTTCGCCGTGCTCGGTGGGATTCATTGTGCCGGCGTCCACATTCACATAGGGGTCAACTTTGAGGGCGGTGATTTTGAAACCGCGCGATTGCAAGATTTTTCCGACGGAAGAAACGGTAATGCCTTTGCCTATGCCGGACATCACTCCTCCGGCAACAAAAATATACTTGCGATTTTTCATTGGCAATAATTATAACCCATTTAAAAATCAAAACAAATTTTCTCTTATTTTTTTCTCTTTTCAAAACTCACAAATACCTAACTTTCAAACTTGGACGTCTCACGTCCAAGTTTGTCTAAATTTTGAAAACAAAGTACCTGAGCAAAATTATTCCAATGTATCCATCTCATATCGCCTTTTTAAAATACTTTGTAATGCGCTTTCAGCAAATTTTTTATAATCTCTTATGTCATCAAATCTCTCTAAAATAATGTCCTTTTGGCAAATATCATTTGGATTGCCTGATAACTTATTGTCACCTTTTTTATCTTTAATTATTTTTGTATTCATATACTCATTCCAACTTGACTTCATCAACTTAAACTTGGACGTCTCACGTCCAAGTGGTTTGTGAACACGATTATTTAAGTTTACATAGGCGCTTACATACATTAGATATTCATCAGTATCAATGTGAACATCTTTAAAATTCCCTTGAAATAAAGCTCCGCTTCTCTTATATTTTATGTTAAAAAACTTAGTGTATCCACCTGACAATCTTTTCATAAATTCACTAATTCCATTTTCCACCAAAGGAATTAATATAAGATGGAAATGATTCGGGTTAAGACAATAAGCCACAATATCTACTAATTTTCCTGACTTGGACGTCTCACGTCCAAGTTTAGTTTTATCTTTTTTGTTGAAACGATTTTCATAAATGCTGCCAATCGGTTCAATAACATTAAATTCTTCCATACTTTGATAAAATCTTAATACATCAAAAATGTCGCCAAATATCGCTCGTTTATCAACTCCACGATTATAAATATGATAATATTCGCCTTGTACAAATGGAACTTTTCTCATTATGTTTTATATATTACCACTTGGACGTCTCACGTCCAAGTTTAGATGGGGATAAGATACTTGAACATGTGCTTGAATGTTGACTTGGACGTGAGACGTCCAAGTTTGTGTTTGAAGAAAAAACAGCGAGAAGTAATTTAGAGGTTCGACCTCGTGATGAGTGGTGCTACAAAAGGTCAAACCTCGTGACTGGATTCTTGCAAAACTTAGACAAAAAGATATTTGCGGACGGCGAGGAGAGAGGAAAGAACGCCAACAAAAATGCCGACGACAAGCGTGGTCGCAAAAATTGAAAGAAGATGAGAAGAATAATAAGCGAGCAGATCTATAAAAAACATATTTTCAATAAAAGGATTAAGCCAAAAAAGAAAAGGGTAAAAAAGAATCGTGGTAAGAAGGGCGGAAAGCGCGCCGTAAATCACTCCTTCAAAAATAAAAGGCCCCCTGATATAACTGTTATTCGCTCCCACCAAACGCATCACTTTTATCTCTTCGCGGGAAATATAAATCGCCAAGCGAATGGTATTGAAAGTAATTAAAGTGGAAATTATCATTAAAATAATCGCCAGGGTCAAGCCAAATTTATTGACGGCGTTAATAATTTTATTAAGTTTATTTATGGCGGTTTTGTTTTGATAATAATTGATTTTTTCAATAATGCTGTCGTTGCCTTTGACGAGAACCGTTTCGGATTTTAAAAAGTCGGCAATACCGGCATACTGGCCGATTTCTTCGGCTTTGATATTAAGAACGGCCCCGAGAGGGTTTTCTCCTAATTCGTCTA
>JAGMBS010000029.1 GCA_023129575.1 Minisyncoccota bacterium | reverse complement strand
ATAATTTTGAATTTAAAATTTTGAATTTTGAATTTTGATTGAATGACTAATGTTTCAATGATTGAATATTTAAACATTCAACATTCTTTCATTCAAAATTGAATCAAAATTCGAAATTTCAAATTCAAAATTCGTTAAAGTATTTTCTTTACTTTAATATATCCTTTCTCCGTCTTTGGCGCTTCCGCTAAAATATCTTTCGTATATATTCCGCCCGCGCGCGGATTTTTATCCTCCCGCAAGACATTTCTTAATTCCCCAGCGGTTGGCTTTTTTTCTACCGTCTCTACTTCTTGAATTTGCTTTACAAAATCCAAAACAGCGCTCATTTCGCCCAGCAATTCTTTTTTTTCCTTCTCCGGTATCTCAATCCGACATAGTTCCGCCAAATTATCTATTTCTTTTAGTTCCATAGGGGCAAGTATATCTTAAAAAATGAAATTCTAAAACACTTGACAAATTTTTAGTTTTTGTGTATCGCGGAGAGTAGATTAGTACCTTGTCGTTAATTTTTTGATCAAAAAGAAAAGGAGAAAAAAGATGAATATTGAAGAAGTAATCTTTGAAGACAAAACTTTACCCTTTGAAAGGATATTAAAATTAATCCGAGAGGGTAAAATACTTAATGCGAAAATTGCTTTCAATAGAGATATGACCGATGACATCTGTTATCAGATTTCTTGCAATGTTGATGAGAAAATTTTTTTGAAGAACTTTGCCCTTCGAAACTCGGACTAAATAATTTTGTCCGAACCCCATAAAAAGCCCACTTTTTATGGGGCTTTTTATATACTATATAATTTCTTTTTATTTATAAAAACAAATTTAAAATACTTCAGTTAACTGAAGTATTTAGTTTTGTCTCCATATTTAATCTCTTTGATATAAAATCAAAACACTTCAGTCAACTGAAGTATTTTTGAATCAAAAATTCCACAGTAAACTAAATAAAAAAATCGTTTAATTTAATTTAATTTAATTTAGTTTAATTTAGTTTAATTATTTTTTCAGATTATATTTCCCGTACAATTCATCTAAAAAACTCCAGCGGCCTTTCCCGACAATCGGCGGCATTCCGCATTGCAATACCATCTCCATTCCCGCCCAAAACGTTGCGCGATTTTTCTTTTGCTTTACAATTTTAAGAATATTTTCATATCCGCCCTTATCAATTTTAACGGCAATTTTCAGAACCGTGGCCTGACTTACATTTAGCATCATGTGAATACGATATCCGGACAATCCTTCGTAAAGCATAAAAATAATTGATAATCTTTTTATCAAAACTACTTTTTCCGAATAAGTTAATAGATCGTTTAGAAAAAGATTTATCGATTTTTTATCATCTAATTTATAAATAGTTTCAATTAACTTATTATTAATCTTATTCAAGATATCTTTTTTTAATTTTCTTTTAGATATATTTACCATATTATTAAATAATTTAATTAAATTATTAAAAAACAGAAACTTGTTTCCAGCGCTAAACCTTGAAACAAGTATAACATATTTACTTCAGTTAACTGAAGTATTTAGTTTTGTCTCCATATTTAATCTCTTTGATATAAAATCAATATACTTCAGTTAACTGTAGTATTTGCTACAATACGGGTTCAAAAATGTTTTTTAATAAATAATTGACAATTTAAATATTAAAAAATATATTTGTTTATTGTTTTTATCGGCTTAACAAGTCCAAAAACTCTTTTTCGCCTAAAATCTTTATTCCGAATTGTTTTGCTTTGGCTAATTTGGAACCGGTTTGTTCTCCCGCCACGACAAAATCCGTTCGGGCGGAAACCGAACCGGAAATCTTTCCGCCCAATTGGCGAATTTTTTCTTTAGCGTCATCTCTGCTCAAAGTTTCCATTGTTCCTGTCAAAACAAAGGTCTTATTTTCCAATTTTCCCGACTTGGAAGCTAAGCTTCCAAGTGATTTTTTGGGGTTGATGATTGTGATTTCCTTTAATAATCGCTCCAACATTTCTTGGTTGTCCTTATTTTGAAACCATTTGTAAATTGAATCCGCCACCACTTCTCCAACCCCTTCTATTATCGCCAATTCTTCAATGGTTGCCATTTTCACCGCCTTCAAATTTCCAAAATGATTAGTTAAATCAATCGCCGTTTCCTCCCCGACTTGGTCAATTCCCAAAGCCGTCAAAAATTTAGCCAATTCAATCCGGCGCGCGTCGTCAATCGCCGCCAATAAATTATCAACCGATTTCTCCGCGAACCTCGGCAACGCCAGCAAATCTCCTTTCTTTAACGAGAAAATATCGTCAAATGACGCTACCAAAGCTTCCTCCAATAACACAGCCACTACTTTTGGTCCCAGCCCTTCAACATCAAAGGCGCTTTTGGCGACAAAATACTGAAATTTTCTTTTCAGCTGGGCGAAAGAATTTTTATTCACGCAACGATGCGCCGCTTGCCCCGGCACTCGCTCTATTTTGCCGCCGTTGCCGCAAGCCGGCACCTTTTTTGGAAAATGATATTTCTTTTCTCCCCCGCTTCGCATTTCCTTGAGGACGGAAACGACTTTTGGAATAACATCGCCCGCTTTTTCCAAAATAATCGTGTCTCCAACGCGAATATCCAATCGTTTAATCTCGTCCTCATTATGCAAAGTCGCCCTTGAAACGGTTGACCCGTCTACAAACACAGGCGTCAAATGAGCTACCGGTGTCAAAACTCCCGTTCTCCCGATTTGTAAAACAATATCTTCCACCACAGTCGTGACTTGTTCTGCCGGAAATTTATAAGCGATTCCCCAACGGGGCGATTTCCCCGTATATCCTAAAATTTTCCGGACTTTTAGAGAATTAACTTTAACGACAACTCCGTCTATACCATATTCCTGATTTTCTTTTTTCTTTATCCAAGTTTGATAATATTTTTCAACCTCCTCTAAAGAGTCGCATAATTTATAATGCGAGTTGACATTAAATCCTAATTTTTTCAAAAGTTTCAATTCATCTATTTGTGTTTTGGGTTGCTCGGCATTTTTAAATAAATCCAAATCATACATAAAAGATTTTAAATTCCTGCCAGCCGTTATTTTTGAATCCAGTTGACGAACAGAACCCGCGCCGGCGTTACGAGTATTCGCGAATTCCGGTTTGCCTTGTTTTTTCCTTTCAATATTTATTCTCCGCAATTCTTTTTTAGGCAACCAAATCTCACCCGCAACGATTACCTCCGCCTTTTCATTCAAAATAAGCGGGATATCTTTGATTGTTTTTGTATTTTGAGTAACATCTTCGCCGACAGAACCGTCTCCTCTGGTTGCCCCGACTTTTAAACCTCCTTTTTTATAAGTTAAAACCGCTTTCAAACCATCAATTTTAAGTTCAACGCAATATTCAATTTTTTCTTTTTTAAGAATGGGATTTTTATCTGTCATTCTTAATATTTTTTCCTCCCATTTTTTCATTTGTTCAAAACTGAAAGCGTCATCAAAAGACCATTGTTTAATTTTATGTTTGGTTTTTTTAAAAAACAGAAGGGGTTCTCCGCCAATTCTTTGACTGGGGCTGTTTGACGTTTTCAATTCCGGAAATTTATTTTCAATTAAAATAAGTTCTTCCATCAAAGAATCGTAAGCTTCATCCGAGATTTCCGGTTGATCTAAAACATGATAAAGACGACAATGTTTATTAATCACTTTTTTTAATTTTTCCAAACGTTCCTTGTCCGCTTTTGGCACTTTCTGTTCGTTTCTCATATTATGGATTATAACATAAAAAAAGCGGGCGACTTCGTCGCCCGCCCGATATTCTTTTTTTATTCTATCCAAATTAAACCCGGTTTAAGGGGAATATGTTTGATAAAAGGTGGCTGACACCGTTTCTCCTCCTTACTTGCAACATGCCACGATTGTTAATCGCGCCATTGGGGATCCGCCAGAACAACTACTACTTCCGGCATTTCTATTTCCAACAGCACACATATCGTGAGCATGGGAACCCACATATAACCCTAATGATGATTGACTAAAACCACTGGGACAACTTCCATTTGCCAGTATACAATAACTTCCTGCCGGCCAAGTTCCCTCGCTCGGCCAACTGCTCTTGCTCACCCCGCCCAAATTAATTGTATTAAATTTAGAAGTACTGGCCGGATCAACATAGTATCCGGTATTGCCTTTGTCGTAATAAATATTCGCCCTCATATCGTTGTAATATGATGTGGAAGCGGGGTTGGAATAATAGGCGGTGTTGTCGCGGTCATAAACAATACTTGCGTCCACTCTGTTTAATTTTGATGTACTCGCCGGGTCAACATAATAATCGGTATTATCTTGATCATAAAAAATACTGGAACGGATGTCATAAGAGTAGAGGCGATAAAGCCAAGAGTTGGCTCCGGGGTCTAAGTAATAGCCCGTTTGTCCGTCGTTGGAGTCAATGAGTTTCGGCAAGCTGAGATAACCGTATTTTGTCTGCCAATTGTTGCTGGTGTTGAGGGGTTCGTCCGTATTATTGCCCGGCGGCGCGGCGGTGGGACCGGTCCAGGCCAGAGCGATGCTAAAGCCCGTGGTGAGAATTAAAGCCAAGCTGATGATTTTAAGTGTTTGGGAGATGTGGTGTTTTATTGATTTCATATATTTAAATTATTTGCTTTTTATTAATTGTTGGAATTATACAACACAAATATCATTGTTAAAACCAATCCTGTGGATAAAAAACACCCGCCGAAGGCGGGCGCCCTTTATCCTAATTAATAACTGACTTTCCAGGCCCTTTCTACGCGCCGGCGATTATTCGGATCATTATTATTTCTCCCATACGATTTAATGACTGTGCTTCCGTCCGTTTTTTTCGTAACTTCCACTTTTACAAACGGAGAGTTAATATCGCCTTGAGTAAAATGAAAATTAAAATCGCTTCTCTCATTCCCGCCGCCCAAATCAACGGTAGTGATGGCATTATCCTGTCCGGCGCAATTAACAGCGGAACTCTGGGCGCCGATGGCGAAAGCGTCTTGTCGAAGATCCCAATACAAGGCGCATTCTATCCCGCCGTCCGCCGCGAAAAAGGCGAGCATTGACCCCCCGCCGCCGGTTGACAATGATAATTCTTTTAATGAAACACTGAAGACGGACACGCCAATCACTAAAAATATATTGGCCAACAAGAGAGCAAATAAAGACACAAAACCTTTTTTTCTTGATTCGTAATTCATAATTTAAAAATTTTTATTCTTGCCACTTTAGCAAATGTTCCGTAACGGTAAATTGTTTGTTATGCGGGCCCTCGTTCCAAAACAAATCAACCGTGATTTTCACCTCTTTGCCGGCGACTATTTTATTTATTTGTATCTCTCTCCTGAAAATTGAATTCGCTCCCGAAGCATACCCGTATAATTTTGTCGCGTTATTATATTTAAGGACGGGGCAATCGCTGTCACAGGCGGCCACAGTTTGCGCGGGAGAATCAATTTTACATTTGCCGCCCACACAATTTCCTAAACCGTCAAGCCAAGCGTTGCCTGTCAAGATATTAGTATCTCTCGTGTTCCTGATATATTCCACCGCCTCCTGAGCCAAATAGATTGCCGTAATTTGCCCTTTAACCGATTTGGCGGCCGTTACGCCTTTGGTGACTAACACCATTGGCCCTGTCATCGCAAGCAGCAAAATTGTGACGGCGACAAAAGTTTCAATCAGGGTAAACCCCGTTAGAAACTTATTTTTATTTTTCTTATTTTTCTTAAAATCTCCCATCTTAAATAAATCAAGAAATCCGTTAAAATTTACTGTTTCTAACGGGGTAAAACCGCTTGTAAAATCTTTTCTTTTTTTAGGCGCTGATGATTTCATATTTATCGTAAAATTAAAAATCAATTAAACGTTGCGAGACCGTTGTTTGTAAATTAAAATAAGATTTGCCTTTGTCTCCGACGGAACCTTTATCAACATAACCATAAACGGTAAGCAATACTTTCGGTTGCAAATCATCAGTTATATCGGAACCGACCACGCAAAACCGCAAATTCTCCACGACTAATTCCGGAGAGGTTAAACTTAAAAAACTGCTTCCGCCATCCGTAGATTCTTTAATTTGATTATTTTCCAATTTAAAAATCACTTGGTCGCCGGAAAATGCCGAATTGCCGTTATACGGTTCAAAGGCGATAAAATTTTCTCCGGTCGGACAATCCTGCGTTTGAGTAAAGACTCCAACACTGCCGCAATGATAAGAATAACCCGTCCTTATCTCGCGAGACATCATTTCCATCGCCAAACTTAAATTATTAACGGCCGTTTGCGTCGCTTGCGTTTGCTTATTGGCGTTCAGGACACTTAAAAGCGCTCCCATCGCGACCAGCATCACTACGCTAAAAATGGCTAACGCGGTAATCATTTCAACCAGAGTAAACCCCGTTAAATACTTGTTTTTATTTTCGCCGATTCCTTTTTCTCTTTTTTTTGTTCTTAAAAATTTCATTTCAATTTATTAAATTTCTTGCACCGCAATTTGCCCCACTTTATTAACCATTATTTTTTTTACCAGACCTTTGGGAGAAATAACGCGAATTTCTGCCGTTTCTCTATCAATACCGCCTCCATTCTCCCTGATAAACGCGTTCGGGTTTGGCCGGATAAAACTGATATCTAAAGTGCTTGCGTCGCAAGTTGATTCAAAACACAATTCATTAATTTCGTTATTATTTGTCATTCTAAATCTGTCCACAATCTCATCGTAACCGGCATCATAAATTTGGTTGGGGGCGGCGGGATAGGTGTCGGCAAAAATTAAAAACTCATCCGAATTGGAGTCAAAATGGGCTCCATAGCCCTCGCCAAAGCCGCCGCCCGCCTCCTTAACTTGCCAGCCGAAAAATTGCGCTTGCCGAATTGTTAAAGAGATTTCGTAAGATAGGTTTTCAATTAAAACATTATTGTTAAAACGGGCATGGTTAAAAAGAACCACGCCTGAAACAACCGTCAGAATGGAAATTGTAACCAATAATTCCACGAGAGAGAAACCCCGCGATAAAATTATTTTTTTTTGTTTTTGACGTTTCTTCATAATTTTTTGTGAACGGGAAAAAAGAGGTCCGACCTCAAAAGTGACTAAACAATGGGTAATGACTAAAAATTTCGTTCTATGCCAATTCAGAGGTCGGACCTCTACAAAATTAAACTCAAACCCCAGACATCCCAGCCAAAGAAAAATACCAGCGCTGTCCCCAATATCAGAAAAGGGGCGAAGGGCAACTTACTCTTAATTGTAAAATTTTTATTTTTGAAAAACAATTGTTTTTTTTCCAAAAACCTTGATAAAGCGACTAAAATTAGACCGGTCAAAGCGCCCGCCCAAATAGCCAAGATAAGCGCGGAAGAGCCCTTTGCCAAGCCCAAAAACCAACCAATGCCCAAAATCAATTTGGCGTCGCCCAAGCCCAGCCACCGTCCGCCGGACGATAGCCACAACAAAGCGAACGGAATTGCCAAAATAGGCCCCGCCCAGATATCGGCCGTCCAAGAAAAACCGTTAAAATCAATCATGACTCGCGCTAAAGATAGACCGGCAAAAGCGAAAACAAAAGCGTCAGGGATGATTTTGTGGTAAAGATCGTAAACAAAAATTACAATTAAAAGCGAAAAAATTAACCACAAAAAAATAAGTTCTAAAAATTGACTGCTAAAAACAGAAAACGCCTGTCCTCCGTAGCTTTCAGCGAAGGAGGAAAAATTGAAAATTAGTAGAAACAATAACCCCGTTATTGTTTCTATCATCGGGTATTGCCAAGAAATTTTCCGTTGGCAGTTCCTGCATTTTCCTTTGAAAAATAAAAAACTAAAGATTGGAATTAATTCAAACCATTTTAATTTTTTGCCGCAGACCGGGCATTTTGAGCGTCCTCTCAAAGATTTGACGCCATACCGCAAAATCACCACATTTAAAAAACTGCCGATGATGGCGCCAAAGATAAATACTCCGATTTGCAACAGTAAAAGATTCATTGCTAAATTATAACATGTTTGATACTTGATTTGTTTAAAAAGAGATTCGACCCTGCCTGCCGGTCCTAAACCCGTTCGGTCGGACTAGGGCAGGCAGGCTCAGTAATAATGCTACAAGAGGTCCGACCTAATTGGTGGTTTAATAAAGTTTGGTGTGTAAAGAATTATTATAGTTTGAGTTAATAGGTCGGACCTCGTGACCAAATTAAATCTCAGTGATAATTCAAAGGTCGGACCTCAAAAAAGCGGGCGACCTCGTCGCCCGCTTTAGTTTTTACTTTTTCACTTTCTTGACCCGTTAAACTTTCAAATTTAACTGGGTTCGCTTTTAATTTTTTACGGAATCACATCATAACATCGTTCGTCCCCAGTCGCGCTCGCGCAATTGGCGCCGCTCCCGCTAAAGCCAGTCGTCGCGTCAGCGTCTTCTTCCAAAAGTTTATTGTATTGTTGCAAAACCGTCCCTAAATGATAATCCTGCCCGCTGCTCCAATACTTATATTCACTTCCGTCAGGATCATGAGAAACATTTAAAAAGTCACTCAAAACGGTTCCGTAAATTCCGGTATCTGTGTCAGGATAAGTTGAATTTACATCATAATATAGTTCAAGCGCCAATTGGATTTGTTTAATATCGGTAATTCTCCTTCCATCCTTGGCCCTCTCACGCGCGCCACTCATTGATGTCAAAACAATCGCGGATAAAATTCCGATGATAGCCATCGCCACCAATAACTCAGTCAAAGTAAACCCCGTTAGAAACTTATTTTTATTTTCCTTATTTTTCTTAAAATCTCCCGTCTTAAATAAATCAAGAAATCCGTTAAAATTTACTGTTTCTAACGGGGTAAACCCATTTGTAAATTTATTTTTTAACATAACAAATTCAATTTATGGAGTAGTAACGCACCCTGTTTCGGTGCAATTTATTACCCAATTGTCTCCTTCGGTAGCGGTCGCTTTATACGCTTCTGTCGCGCTCGCCGAGTAACTCCACTTGCTTGGCAAGGCCGGAAATGTCCCCGCGGATCCGGTACACATTACACTGCCCACCGCGGGCGTAGTGTCAGCGGCCATAATTCCGCCGGTTTTTTCATCATTAATGCACATTATCAAATATGGATGCAGGGCGCCCATTTGTGTTTGCGCTCTTCCCAATCTCGCTTTCGCTCTCGCTCCGCCCAATGAAATCATCACGGTCGCGGACAAAATCCCGATAATGGCGATTACCACGAGTAATTCAACTAATGTAAACCCCGTTAGAAACTTATTTTTATTTTCCTTATTTTTCTTAAAATCTCCCATCTTAAATAAATCAAGAAATCCGTTAAAATTTACTGTTTCTAACGGGGTAAACCCTGTTTGTTTTTTTATTTTTTTAAGCATATTTTAAAATTAAAAAACTAATCGCAAGCCGTTAATTTGCCAATCGGCCCTTCAATCGCGTGGACACCCGCGGGTAAACCGCTTCCGCCATATTCAAGATAAAAACAAATCTGAAAATCTTCCGTTCCGGCTCCCGCGCTGCCGTCTTTTCTGCTGACGGAATAATTGCAATCGCTCGCGGAGGCGCTTGTGCAAGCCGTTTCGCTTTCCCCCGGATCGGTATAATCAGCAAACATAATAATGTCTCCCGGTCCGGTGCAGGTTGAAGCAAGAGCGTCCGCTCCGGTGCAGGTGTCCAACGCTACATTGCCGCTGTCGGACTCAATTACCAACAGTTTCGCCATATCTTTGACATCCATAATCCTTCTCGCGTCTCTCGCTTTTTCTCTGGCCGTTCCCAAAGAGCCCAAAACAACCGCCGACAAAATTCCCATAATCGCCACCACGATGAGCAACTCAATCAGGGAAAAACCTTTTTTTGTATTTTTTAACATAAAAATTTAATAAAAATTAATAATAATTGATAATTAAAACGCGCCTACATATCTTGCCTTTAATTATAGACCTAAAACCTTGTTTGTGAAATACAAACTGGGGATAAATAACTATCACCTAATTAAATTGCCGAAGAGATATTGTAAATCGGCATCAAAACGGAGAGCAAAAGCCCGCCCACTCCGATGCCCAAAAAAACAATCAAAGCCGGCTCTATCATCCCCACCAGCATATCCACCGCGTTATTCACCTCTCTTTCATAAAAACGGGATAATGTATTCAAAATCTCGCCCACTCCGCCCGTTTCCTCGCCTATTTTTATCATTTGAACCATAATATTGGGAATTTCTTCGTAGCCGGTCAAAGCGTTTGAAAAAGAAGTCCCCGTCCGGATGGATTGGGCGGCTTTTTCTAAAATGTTTTTATACACAATACTGTCCACCACGGAGGCCGTTGTTTCCACCGCCTTAACAACCGAGATGCCGCTGGATAACATTGTATTCATATTTCCGGAAATTCTCGCCAAATACATTTTTCTGTATAAATTCCCCACATACGGAATAGATAATTTAAATCTGTCTATTGATATTTTTCCGGCCGTAGTCCGGCTAAATTTAATAAAAAAGAAAATTCCCACAATCACGGCGACCAAGACGAAGAGACCGTAATTTACAAGAAGGTCGCTTATGAAAATAACCACTCTGGTCAAAAAAGGAAGTTCTTGCCCCGCCTCGATTAAAATAACGCTAATTTTCGGTATAACCATCGTAAACATTAAAATCATTACCACAATAAAAACGATAATCACAAAGGCCGGATAAATTAAAGCGTTCTTTGCCTTGGACATTAACTCGTATCCTCTATTTAAATGTTCGGCCAGATATAAAAACGTCTCATTTAATTTACCCGTCTCCTCGCCCGACTTAACCATATTGACATAAAATTCGGAAAAAGTTTTCGGGTGCCTAGAAAGCGCTTCGGAAATCAAACTTCCATTTTGAATATCGTCCGCCACTTTTTTTAACGTTTTCCTCAAGACGGAATTCTCGGACTCATCCGCCAGTAAACGAAAAACCCGCAGAGCCGACACTTGGGCTCCGAATAAAGTTGAGATTTGTTTGGACAAAATAACAATATCCTTATTGGAGACCTTTTCAAAAAAGGAAATTTCCAAATTCCATAAATTCTTTTTTCCGGCCGGCTCTATTTGCGTGATAATAAAACCCCTGTCTTGCAAAGAAGAAATGGCCACTCCTTCATTAATGGCTTCAATGCGGCCCTCTTTTTCCGCACCGTCCTTATCCACGCTTTTGTATTTGAATAACATATTTTTAAAAATGATTTATGATTTAGGATTTAAGAATTAAGATTTAAGAAAAAATTTGCGGAGCGAATTTTTTCATTCATAAATCCTAAATCTTAAATCTTAAATCTTAAATCTAATTTAATTAAAACATCTTTTCCAGTTCGCGCGCGCGAATGGAATATTTGCGCGCGTTTTCAGCGGTTATTTCCCCCAGGCGCGTCAATTCCGCCAAGGATTTATTCAAACTGACCATTCCCTCTTTGGAACCGGTCTCTATCACGTTTGGAATTTCGTAAGTCCTGGCTTCGCGAATTAAATTGGCGGTGGCCGTGTTATTAATCAATAATTCATAAGCCGGGATTACCCCGCCGGAAATTCTCGGAATCAAGCGCTGGGAAAAAACTCCCAACAAACTGCCCGCTAACTGAAGACGAATTTGGCTTTGTTGCAGCGCGGGAAAAACGCCTATAATTCTGTCAATCGTCTGCGCCGCATTGTTGGTGTGCAAAGTGGAAAGAACCAAATGCCCCGTTTCCGCCGCCGTTACCGAAGTCGCAATGGTTTCAATTCCTCTCATTTCGCCAATCATTAAAACATCCGCATCCTGCCTGAAAGACGATCGCAAAGCGGTCGGAAAATCTTTCGTGTCCGTTTTTATTTCCCGCTGGTCAACAATAGACTTTTTTCTTTCAAAAACATATTCCACCGGGTCTTCTATGGTTATAATATGCGCCGCCCTGTTTTGGTTGATAATTTCAATCAAAGCCGCCAAGGTTGTGGATTTGCCGTGTCCTATCGGACCGACCACCAAGAAAAAACCTTGCTGTTTTTGGGCAAAATCTTCCAAAATGGGCGGCAAACTCAATTCCGCCAAAGTTTTTATTTTTTTTGGAATCAAGCGCAAACTTATTCCTACGGAACCCTGGCTAAAAAAACAATTTCCCCTGAAACGCGCTTGCCCGGCTTCGTAAGAAAAATCTATTTCTTTTCTCTCTAAAAAAATTCCTTTATACTTGGGCGTTAAAATCTCCGTTGTAATATTTAAAATATCCGCGCCGGATAAAACAGGCATCTTTTTCAAAAAGAATAAAGAACCGTGTACCCGTATCGCCGGGCAACAATCCGCGGACAAATGCAGGTCGGAACCGTTTTCTTTTATAATGACAGAAACTAATTCGTCTAATAATTTTTTGTAATCCATAGTAAATTAGTCAAAAGTTCATAAAGTCGAAAGTCTATAAAGTCAGAAAACTTTGCGAAATAAATTTTTCTTTATTTATAGTTTCTAACTCTTTTCATTATACAGGAATTAAATAATAAAACAGAATTTGTTTGGGGAAAAACCGCTTTGTGATTTTTCTAATTTTTGACTTTTGACTTTATAGACTTTCAACTTGTTTAAAGCTTATTCGCTTCCTCAAAAGGAATTATTTTATTGAACGCTTTAATCAGGGCGTCTTCTTTCATTGTTAACATTCCTTTCGCTCTGACGATTTCTTCAATTTTCGCGGTAACCGGATTGGTTAAAATAATCTCTTCTATGTCAGAATCCATCTCTATTATTTCAAAGACGCCCGTCCGGCCTTTTAAGCCCTGCGGATTATCAGAGGTCGGAGTCGCTTCGTAAACATTTTCGGGAAAGACAATGTCTTTTTTGAATTTTTCCGGCAATGTTTTAAAACTTTTTTCAATCATCATCCGCACGCTGCCTTGGACGGGAATCGCTTTGCCCGACCCGGCCGACAATTTGCGCGCCAACCTTTGAGCGATAGCCAAACTAAGAGTGGGAGCTATCAAATACGGATCCACGCCCATTTCAATCAAACGCGGAATAACTCCGGCCGCGTCATTGGTGTGAATCGTGGAAAAAACCAAATGCCCCGTCAAAGCCGCTTGAATGGCCAATCCGGCCGTTTCTTGATCGCGAATTTCGCCCACCATAATCACATCCGGGTCTTGGCGCAGAATAGTCCGCAGGCCGGTGGCGAAAGTATAGCCGATTTCCGGCCGGACCTGCGATTGGCTCACTCCTTCAATATTTAATTCCACCGGGTCTTCCAAACTCAAAACATTTTTGCTAACGCGGTCAATTTCATTCAAAATGGAATATAAAGTGGTGGTTTTCCCCGAGCCGGTCGGCCCGGACACTAAAATCATCCCGTGCAATTTTTTTATGGCTTTTCGAATCATCTCTAAATTCTTTTCGCTCAAGCCGGTCTCTTCAAGGTGGGTAATGCCTTTTTCCGGTTCTAAAATTCGCATTACCACTTTTTCCCCGTAATAAGCCGGAAAAGTGGAGACCCTAAAATCAACTTTTCGCTCTTCAATGCGCGCGGAAAAACGGCCGTCCTGCGGTTTTCTTTTTTCGTCCAAACGCATCCGCGATAAAATTTTAATGCGCGCCACCACCGCGCTATGCACTTTGGTCGGCAAAATTAAACGAGTGTCTAAGACGCCGTCTATTCTAAATCTAACCCTGATTTTTTCTCCGGTGTGTTCAATATGAACATCAGAGGCATCCCCCTCCGAAGCGTAACGCAAAATCGTCGCCACAATTTTCGTAACCGGAGCGTCTTCCACAAAATTCGCGTTTTGCCGCACTTTTACATTCGCGGCCGCTTGGCTTATTTTGGCCTCCTCTTCGGTTAATTCCAATTCCAATTCCGTGAGGGCTTGCGATACTTCGCCCCGCAGTCCTTTGTAACCCTCCAGGGCCATTTCAAAATCTTTTTTGCTAATAATAAAAAGTTTAAAGGGCAATTTGATTTTTGAAGAGATAAATTGAATCGCGTCACGCGCCTCAATGTCTTCGGGATTTACCATCCCCACCTCCAAAAAACCGTCCGCCACGGCTAAAGGAACGAAACGGTAATGCCGGGCAGATTTTTCCGGCGCGTATTTAAGCGCTTCGTTGGAAAAACTGTCCGCGCTTAAATTTTTTGAAGGTAAATTAAAATACTCTTCTTTGGCCTTGAGAATTTCTTCTTGGCTAAGGCCGTTTTCAAGGAGAACTTCATCCAAATTTGCTTGCCCGCCCGCGGAAGAATTATCAAGCAAATATAATTTTTTTTTGATTGCCTTCAGCCGGTCCGGCCGGATAATATTTTTTTTAACTAAAATATCCAAATATGACATATATTTAAGCCCTTTCTTGAACAATTAAATTGTTTTTTACTCGCCGGCATTATCAATATCAGTTTCAAGTCCGCCGATAACAGGCGCGGCGTCAACTCCAATCGGAGCGAAAGGATTATTTCTTCCCGCGGATTGTTCCTCAATCTCTAAACTAAAATCAATCAAATTTTGAAAAACCGCGTCTTCAAATAAACTGTCGTCCAGCGATAACGAACGCAGTTTAAGAAGTATTTCCAAAGTATTGCTGCTGAAAGTATTCGCCGCGGCGTCTTGTTTAATTGAAATCAATTGCGAATGGCCGGAACTGTCCGCCTTGGCTCTGTATTGATAAGCGAAAAAAACCGAAACTAATATAATTAGCGCCCCTAAAATTTTTTGCCTTTGTTTGTTATTTTTCATATATAATTTACTCTGTTAACCCTGTTAAATACTAACTTTTTAACAGGGTTAAATAATTTTATTTTAGCCAATAAGTCCGAACGCCCAATCTATATTTATAAAAATCCAACTCCGAGGATTGGAAAGAGAGATTGGCGACATCCACCATTCTCAAGCCATTGGTTAAATCATTTAAAAATTGCGTAAAATTGGCATAGGGAGCTTCTATCAAAAAATCCAATGTTATAGAATCAAAATCGCCGATTTTTGGCCCCAAAGTTTCTTTCTCATCGTCGGGCAGGGACTTTGCGATGTCCGCTTTTCTAATAACGACCCCGTATTTTGACGCCAAATTGTCAATCTCCATAATCAACCGAACATTATCCACATTGTCGGGCAATAATTTTTCAAGATTATTCACATCCTCGGCGGAAAAAGTATTATATTTTGATAATAATTGGTCCCGAATCATTCTAAGTTCCTTGGACTTATTCAGAGCTTCATTATATTGTTTTTCCTTTTCTTGCAAACCGCCAATCTTTTGATAGGTCGGATCAATATAGCTGAAAAATAAACCGGCGGATATTAATATCAAAAATAATGGTCCTATAAATTTATACATATTTTTTTATTTAGCGCGGGCTTAGGGTTATTTATCCGCCGCGACGCTATTCCGAAACGAAATGAGCCGTGGGTCAATTTTGGCTATCACCCTAAATGTCACATTCCCGTTAAAATCAACTCCCAAATCCGAAAAAACCGGTTCCGTTATATTTTTGTCTTCCCCGAAAATATCGGCCTGCAACGCGACTGCGGCGTAACTGTTGGCAACGCCGTTCATATCAAGGATAATTCCATCTTTTTCAATACCAAACTTAAAATTCTTAAACCTGACATTTCTTAAAGTATTTTTTTCCAGCAATTCAAATAAAGGAATTAGAGAAACATGCCGGTCTAAAATTTTTTTCGCGGATTCTATTCTTTTATCCAATTTAGTCAATTCTTGGATAGTTTCTAAATCCAAACTGCCTTTTTCTTTTTCTAAAATAACAACCTTTTTTTTAATTTCGTCTGTCAAAAATTGATTGTAAAAAAACACGCCCGCGGCGGCAAAAATCGCCGCGCCAAAAATGGCGACGGATATAATCATAGCCAAGCTCGTGTAACTTTTGCCGCCCGGCTTTTTCCGCGAATAATTCTTTTTGGGAATGAAAGAAGTGCGCGCTTGCATTGCCGTAATTATACAATAAAAACTAAACGCAACCTATTAAAACTGGGGACAATATAAAAAGAGAAAATGATTTAAGATTTATGATGTAAGATTTAAGAATGAAAAAATTACCACAACATCGCTCAAGTAAATGCCAATTTATTCATAAAAAAATATCAAATTACAAATTATTCCAAAGTAATCCAAATCAAATCCAAATATCAAATATCAAAAAAAGAATCTTTTTTTGAATTTTGGATTTTGACATTCATTTGAAATAATTTAGATTTTGAACTTTGAAATTTAATTTTCATCAACTGAAAATTATTTCGCTCTTTATTTCTCCAAACCCCTCAACGCCAAACCGACGGCGACGGCGAATTCCGGCCCGATTTCTTTCAAAATATCGTCCAAAAAAGCGGGTGTTCTAATTTTGTCAAACGGATCCGCCACCGTGGCATTTATTTTCAAAATTGAAGAGGCAAAAGCCGGCAGGCCCTTAATCACCGAGCCGCCGCCCGTAAAAATCAATCTATCAATATTTTTATGCTGTTCCGTTTGATATTTCCGCAAAACTTTTTCCGCTTCCGAAAAAATATATTTCAAATTTGTCGCGATAATTTCGGAAATATCTTTATCTTCGCCTTCCGCTCCGGTTAGCCCCACTTCTCTTTTTTTCTCTTCCGCCTTGTCAATCGTAATCCCCAATGTCCGCGAAATCGCTAAACTTATATCTTGGGAGCCCCGGCTGATTAAATGCGAATCTTTCACGATTCCATACTCCACGATATACAATTTTGCCACGCCGGAACCGATATCTAAAATCGCCACCGTCCCGGCGTTCTGCTGAACCACGGAACGAATAGTGCTGAAAATTTCTATTTCCAAAAAATTAAGGTTTAATTGGGCATTTTTGACAATGCTTTGGTATCTGTCCAGTTCGTTTTTGTGAATGGCCACCACAAAAATTTTAATTTTATCTCGCCGTTTGTTTTTTAAGCCGTTTTCGGCCGGTTGATTCGCCTGGCGGGTCCCGCTGCGGCGGTCTTCCAAATCAGAATCCCCGGCGGGTTCCTCAAAATCTCTTTCGGGAATAATTCTCCAATCCAGCATCACTTCCGAAATTGACACCGGAATATATCGCCGGGCTTCAATCGGCACAATTTTTTTCAATTGTTCCGGCGAGACCTGCGGAACTTCCATATTGAAGATCAAACTGGAACTCAAGGGGATGGACACCCCGCATTCCGCGATATTCACGCGCGCCTCCTCAATCAAACTTATCAGAGCCCCGCTCATTTGTTTATTGGTTAAATTTGTCGCCCGCCCGATTTCCGTTCCGGCGTAAGGGCCCAAAGATAATTCGCCGTAGGTTTCCAGCACCGCGACGCCTTTTTCCTGCTTAAGCTGCACCATCTTAATTGAAGAGGAACCAAGATCCACGCCCAAAAAACTCGCGCTTTTCTTTTTAAAAAACTTCGGGACGGAAATCTTGTTTAAAAAATTTTCCAACATAATGTTTTATTATTAAAATATAACTCAAGCTGTATATAATATACAGGATTTATTATATCATAGATGAAATGCAATTCAGCAAATCCGCCCGAAAAATCTGGAAAACTTTTTTTGACTTAATTTTGCCGGCTGATTATAATCGGCGAGTTTTGGACGGCCTCAGCGCGGAAAAATTTTTAGCGTTAGCCGAGCCCGCCCGATGGCAATCCGCCGGCCAAGAACAAGCAAACACTTTGGCTATAGTCAATTACAAAAACAGATTGGTTAAACAAGCCGTCTGGTCTTTGAAATTCAAAAATAACCGCGCCCTCGCCGAATTATTCGCCGCGGTAATTTATGATGAACTTAAAGAAGAATTGGCGGATTTAAGATTGATTGCCAATTTTAGCGAACCGCTTCTGACGCCTGTCCCCCTCGCGCGGCGGCGCTTGAACAAACGCGGTTATAACCAAGCGGAATTGATCGCGCGCCATCTGGCAAAATTGGACCAAAACAATTTTTTTGAATACCGGAAACATATTCTTAAAAAAATCAAAGATACTCTTCCTCAATCTCAAATTAAAAACAAAGCCCAGCGCTTAAAAAATCTCAAAGGTTGCTTCACAGCCGTTGCGCCCGCCCTGATTAAAAACAGGAATATCATTCTTCTGGACGATGTGACCACCACCGGCGCCACGCTGAACGAGGCCTCTCGCGCTCTCCGCCGCGCCGGCGCCCGCCAAATTTTCTGCGTTACCCTCGCGCATTAGCGCCCAAAATTTGACATTTCAAAACGGTCTGCTAAACTTATTATCGTTGTTCTTCTGAAAGGTCTCCTCTTTTTACTGTCCCCCTCCCGGTTGCGGGGACATCAAAGCCGCGGCCTTTCAATTTTTAAAATCCCTTATCTACCGCGCGGAGATAAGGGATTTCTTTTTGCCCGTTTTAATTTTTAACGGCAAAATAATTTAATAGAAAAAAATGCCGAAATATGGTATTTTAAAGTTTGAAAACTTGATAGAAAATGGAGAGTTGCCAGAGTGGATGGATGAGACCTTGGGAGCATTCATCCGAGCGGGGCGAGGTGGATGAACTTGTTCAACCACGGCTGAGTTAAGATAATCTTTGAGAATTTGTGACAATTTAATATACAATTACATATAAACGGAGAGTTGCCAGAGTGG
>JAGMBS010000028.1 GCA_023129575.1 Minisyncoccota bacterium | reverse complement strand
AAGACGCTCAAGTGATAGCCAGTTCAATTGCCGGAGCGGACGCTAATTTTAAAATGAGCGCGTCCAATTTATCCGCCGGAAATTATATTTTTTCCATCTTCTCTGAAGATAAAGGCGGTCGGCGTTCCAGCTTGCAAACTTTTCCGGTCAGTGTAACCGCGGGAGCGGCCACGGAAGTGAGCGGTATTTTTATCGCTCCCTCTATTGATGTCGGCAAAAAAGAAGTTAAACGAGGCGATAATATCGCCATTTTTGGCCAAACTGTCCCTTTGGGAAATATTGTTATTTTTGTCCATTCCGCGGAAGAATTTTTCGCCAAAACAATCTCTGATAAAGAGGGCGTTTATTTATACAATTTTGATACATCCGCGCTGGAATATGGTTCTCATATCGCTAAATCCAAAGCTTCCACCGGCAATCAATTGGTGAGCAGGTTTAGTTCAATTGTTAATTTTAAAGTCGGGACACAGAATATTATTAAGGAAAAAGAAAAAAATATAATTTTGAAAGGCGAAGTAAATAATGACGGCAAAGTAAACTTGGTTGATTTTTCCATTGCCGCCTATTGGTATAAACGGCCTTCGCCCCCGGCCAATATTGATCTAAATAACGATGGAAAAATAAGTTTAGTGGATTTTAGCATAATGGCTTATTATTGGACGGGGTAAATTATTATGTTTAAGTTTCAAAAAATTTATATTGTTTATTTTTTTATTAGCGCTTTTTGGTTGTTAAGTTTTTTTTGGGCGGAAGCCGGTCAATTATATTTTGACCCCGAGTTTGGGCAATTTGGCAAAAGCGACCAATTCAAAATTACCCTTTTTATTGACACCGCGGGGAAATCTCTGAACGCTTTGGAAACAGAAATAATTTATCCGACTGATTTATTGCGAATGCTTAAAATTAGCGGCGCCAATTCCATTATCAATTTTTGGATTGAAAAACCGGCTGATCAAAACGGAATTGTTTTTTTGAGCGGGATTATTCCGGGGGGTTTTGACGGGGTTTTAAAACCTTTCAGCCAAAAAAAACATCCCGGGGAAATAATTAATTTGACTTTTGAAACTTTAAAAAAAGGAACGGGCTCTGTTTTTCTTCAAAATACTCAAGCGCTTTTGAATGACGGCTTGGGCACCGCCGCAAATGTTTTTCAGACCCCGTATCTTTTTGATATTTCGGATTATGGCGGCGCTAAAAAAATTACCGATTTAGCCGATCTAACTCCGCCGGAAGAATTCAAGGTAGAAATTTCTAATGCCGAGTCGGTTTTTAACGGAAAATATTTTTTGGTTTTTTATACACAGGACAAATCTTCCGGGATAAGTTATTATGAAGTCCAAGAAGGTCGGCGCAATTTTAAAATTGCAGAAAGTCCGTATCTCTTAAAAAATCAAAAATTAGACGAAGAAATTATTGTCCGGGCGATTGATAAAGTCGGCAATGTCAGGGAAGAAAAATTGGCGGCCGTAAACGAAAAGCGAGTTTCATTTTTTTGGTTCATTATTATTTTGATAATTCTTTTCTCAATAATATGGCGACACAAAGAAAAAAAATAATATCAGGCGCGCTGTTTTTTTTGATATTTTTTGGCGCGGGCTTGTCTGTTCAAGCGGCGAGTTTATATTTCTCTCCCGCCACCGGGTCCTTTTCCGTCGGGCGGGATTTTGGCGTGAGCGTGTATGTTTCCAGTTCCGACCGGTCAATGAACGCCGTCTCGGGCGGTATTTCTTTTCCGGCGGATAAATTTGAGGTTAAATCATTATCTAAAAGCGGGTCAATTATTAATTTATGGGTGCAGGAACCCTCTTTTTCAAATACTCTTGGCGCGATTGATTTTGAAGGGGTTGTTTTAAACCCCGGTTTTCTCGGGTCATCCGGCAAAGTGCTGACTGTTAATTTTCGCGCGAAAAAAGAAGGAACTGTCCCGTTAATTTTTTCTTCCAGCTCCGTGTTAGCCAATGATGGATTGGGAACCAACATTTTAACAAGTTTGGGAACAGCCAATTATAGCGTAAACGGATCCCAAAGCGCGCCCAAAATCAGGCCCGCAATTAAAAAAATCGCGGCCAATGCCCCGGCGGCTCCGGTAATTGTTTCTTCAACTCACCCGGATTCAAATAAATGGTATTCAAAAAATACAGCTAAGTTTAATTGGAAAACGCCAAAAGATATTATTGCCACTCGTTTGTTATTAGACGAAAAACCAAATTCAAAGCCGGCGATTTATTACGCCAGGGCGATTACTCAAAAAACGATTGGTGATTTGGAAGACGGTATTTTGTATTTTCACTCGCAATTAAAAAACGCCGCCGGTTGGGGTTCCGTCGCCCATTTCAAAATTAAAATTGATACGGAAGATCCGCATTCTTTGCGAATTGATTTTATTGAAGACAGGCAAACATTTGACCCGAGCCCCGCTGTATTCTTTAGCGCTCTTGACGCCGTTTCAGGCGTGGCTTATTATAAAATTTCAATAGACGGGAACAAACCCGTTAAAATAAATTCAGAGATTTCACAAAACAAACCGCTAAATTTGCCCGCGCAAAAGCCGGGCGAACATACATTATTTGTTGAAGTTTACGACCGCGCCGGAAATTCAACGGCCGTTTCGGAAGAATTTGTTATTTTAGAAATCGACGAGCCAATTATCACAAGTTGTCCTTCAGAATTAAAGGGCGGCGAGAAATTAGTTATTGAAGGAGAAACTTATCCAAATTCAATTGTAAGTGTTTGGCTGGAAAACAGGGACGGAGAAATATTTTTACAGCAAATTAAAAGCGGTTCGGACGGTCTCTTCGCGCTTGTCTGGGAAGATAAAGTGGCGAAAGGAATTTATAAATTATGGGCGGGGGTAACTGACGAAAAAGGGGCTGAAAGCGGCGCGACTGAAAAATTGATGATTTCGGTAGAAACGACTCCTATGATAAATTATCTGACTCTATCAATAATTTTATTAATTCTTGTCCTCTCAATTATTTTGAATGTCTATTATAAGTTTTATATTTTAAAGAACACAATAAGAAAAGAAATCAAAAATGTAGACAAAAATATTCGCAAGGTCTTTAAAATTCTAAATCACAATATCATAACTCATATTAAATATCTAAAGA
>JAGMBS010000027.1 GCA_023129575.1 Minisyncoccota bacterium | reverse complement strand
TTGTCCTCTCAATTATTTTGAATGTCTATTATAAGTTTTATATTTTAAAGAACACAATAAGAAAAGAAATCAAAAATGTAGACAAAAATATTCGCAAGGTCTTTAAAATTCTAAATCACAATATCATAACTCATATTAAATATCTAAAGAAATCTAAAAACAAAGCGGAATTGAAGGAAAAAAGGAAAGAAGCGCTAAAAGCGATGCAGAAAAATTTTAAAGACGCGGAAAAACTTTTGAAAGCGGAAATTAAAAACATACGCAAAGATTTGGAATAAGTTTTTTGCGGAGGCGCGCCGCGGTCAGGATTAACCCTGTCAAATATGAATTTTTTAACAGGGTTGACAAATAGAATGCTATGGTGGTATAATCGCGGGTAGATAGTATTTTGAAAATTAAAAAAAAGAAAAGGAGCGGAAAAATGAAAACTGCAAATTGGCCGGAATGCATAGGGGGTTGTGGCAAAAAAGTTGATCCATCAAAAGGTCATCTTTCATTTTCAAATGGAGTTTGTCACTATTGGTGTCATCCTACATTTAAAAATCATCCTGAAGTAAAAAGGATGAAAAAAGAATATGAAAAAAAGGAGGAAGGAAAATGAAAAATTTATTTTGTTTGATTTTGGTTGTTGGAATAAGTTTTTTTGTTGGGTGCGCGAGCGCACCTATACCTCATCAAACCGGTGACGCGCTTATTCGCGGGAACGGGAAAGGCCGACCAGCGGTCATTATTGTCGATAATCAAACAAAAAAAGATATTCGTTTGATTATTGATGGAGAATGGAAGTGGGATGTTTCTGCCGGTAAAATTAAAAATTTTAAAGTGAAAAATATCAAAGAAAAGATGATTTTCACAATAAAGTTTCCGGAAGGAAAAAGTTTTCAAAAAAAGCTTTTTATCCGGCCAGGACGAAAGTACCCCATTGTTGTTCATCCGCCCGGCGTGAGAGTAAGACGAAGCCGCCGCGGATCATCACCCGAGCCGTATATTAATGTCGGTTGGGAGATGTATAAATCCATCTCCAATCGCGCGTTGCGCGAGATGCGCGAAAGGATGAACAAATAATGTCGGGGCAAGGCCCCGACATTATAATAGGCGAGGTTTTTAAAAACCCCGCCTATTATTTTTAAATAAAGAGATTCGACTACAAGAAGAGATCCGACCTCATAAGTGGTTAAATACTGTAAGATAACCAAATATTATGTTTAGTAATAATTCAGAGGTCGGACCTCATGACCGAAGATTATGTTTAATGATAATTCAGAGGTCGAACCTCAAGCGATATACACAGATTGCTTATGGTTAAAAAATTGTTTTTTTGATAATATATGGGTGTGAGAGAAGATGTCAAAAAATTCAAAATCTCGCGCGTTTTAATGCTTATATTCGCGTTATTCCCTTTAATAGTAGGCGCGGTTACTCCTCAACCGGCAAATTTTGGAGAGGTTGTGATGATAGTTGTGGAAATTTTGGACAATTTTATTCCTTTAATAATTCTTTTGGCTCTTATATATTTTATCTGGGGTTTGGCGCGGTATTTAAAAAACGCCGGAGAAAATAAAGACGAGGCCAAAGCGGTAATGCTGCACGGAATTATCGCTTTTTTTGTAATGTCTTCCGTCTGGGGATTGGTGGGAATTTTAACAACTACATTTGGCGTAAGCCAGCATATACCTATTGAAACTGAGTTTGTTGACAAAGGAGTAAAAGATTCATTAAAAATATACCAAGAAGATTTACTTAAAGAACTTGAATCCGATACGACGGAATTGGAAAATATGTTGCCGGCTGACTATGGCGGACAAGTGTCTTGGCCGGCGGACGGATTCGGCGCGGGAGGCGGCGCGCCTGAAAATTTGTATGAAGAAGCTTTGCAGGCAACGGACGCGGAGGACACGGAGTGGAATCCTTTAGACGCGGTTGTAGACACGCTTCTGTTTTGGGGAGATTGATTTTTATAAAAATAATAATTATTATTAATAATAAATTTATATGAAAAAATATTTATCAGGCGCGCGTGGTTTTTTGTTTTTAAGTTTTACGCCTATTTTGGTTTGGGCTGCCGATATTGGGGATCTTATTACAAAAGCCAAGGATATTTTGAAAGCGGTTTTGCCTTTGATTATAACATTGGCTCTGATATATTTTTTATGGGCGGTGTCTCAATATTTGCTGGCGGCCGGAGAGAAAAAGAATGAGGCGAGGGAGCATATGATTTGGGGAATTATCATTTTGTTCGTGATGGTGTCCGTGTGGGGCTTGGTGGGTGTTTTGAGCGCGACAATATTTTAACTGAAAATATTTATCCACAGTTATTTGGTGTAATTGAAATAAATTTGATATTATTAGTGAGTTGTTTATTATTAGAGGTTAATTATTATTAATTTTATATTATGAAAAAATATATTGTTTTGAGCGCTATGTTGGCATTAACGCCTGTTGTGGCGTTAGCCGTAGATTTGGAGGATATTATGGGTGTTTTCTCTAATCTAATGGGGGTGGCGATGCCTATTCTCATCAGTTTGGCGGTAATTTATTTTGTCTGGTCTTTGGTTCAATATATGTTGAAGTCCGGGGAGGAAAAAGATGCGGCGAAAGCTAATATGATTTGGGGAATTGTTATTCTTTTTGTTATGGTATCTGTTTGGGGACTGGTTAACGTGTTAAGCGACACTTTTGATCTGGATACAAACGCGCCGACCATTGACTGGGAAGTGAGTTAATTCAAGATTAAGCAATAAATGAGCGCGCAAGCTACCACATTAATAAATAATATAAAGCAGCAGATAATAGCTCCTATTATTTTGCTGTTGTTTGTTTTGTCGCTGGTTTTGTTTTTTTGGGGCGTGGCCGAATTTATCAAAGAGGCCGGGAATGAACAGGCGCGGCAAGTCGGGCGCGACCATATGCTGTGGGGCATTATTGGGATATTTATTATGGTGGGCGCCTGGGGGATAATAACTATCGCTCTGAATTCTTTTGGAGTGGATGTTGGAACTGTTCCCGCCGGTTTGGGCCTTTAAGTTTAAACGCTAAACATATTAAAAAGCGGGGAGGTTCGCGCAGCGAACCTCCCCCTTTGAATTTGACAACATTTTTTTTATTCTTTTGATATAATGCATCTAATGAATTCTCCAAAATTGCCGATTATTAAAAATATCAAAGAACTCGCGAGTAATTCTCTCCGGCGAGACGCTTTGGATATTTTGGAAGCCGGTTATGAAGCGATTTTGACCGAGCAGGTGCTTGTCGAAAATGTTTCGCTGTCCGGCCAAATTCTGAAGATTAAAGACAAAAAATACAATCTTGCGAAATACAAGAAAGTATTTTTGATTGCTGTCGGTAAATGCGCCAATCGGTCAGCCGCGGTCTTGGAAGAAATTTTGGACGGCAAAATTATCGGCGGGGTCGTTTTGGATGTGGAACCGGCCAAATTTAAAAAACTAAAATCAAAAGTCGGTTTTCACCCCTTGCCCGCAAAAGAAAATATCTTGGCGACCAAGTCCATTATAAAAATTTTGGAACAGGCCAAAAAGGACGATCTTGTTTTAACGATTATTTCGGGCGGGGGCTCGGCGCTTTTATGCAAGCCCGTTTCGGGAGTGGATGATGAATCCTTAAAACAAATTACTCAATCATTGATGGAAAAAGGCGCGACAATCGGCGAAATAAATATCGTTCGGAAACATCTCTCCCAAATAAAGGGCGGACAATTCGCCAAATTGGCTTTTCCGGCCCAATTGGTTTCGGTGATTTTTTCCGATGTTCCCGGGGACGATATTAGTATGATCGCGTCGGGGCCGACTGTTTTGGACGAGACGACCAAAAAAGACGCGCAAATTGTTTTGGAATCATATTTTGCCGATGAGCGATTTGACGGCGGAGTGGAAATGATTTCATTTTTGCGGGAAACCCCCAAAGAAGAAAAATATTTTAAACAGGTAGATAATATTTTGTTGGTAACGAATAAAGTCGCGCTTGCGGCGATGCGGCAGAAGGCCGAGGATTTAGGGTATGAATCCTGCATTGAATTAACGGACTTGCAGGGTGAAGCGAGAAAAGCGGGCGGGCAATTAATAAGTGAAGAATTTTTGCCGAAGTCCTGCCATTTTTGGGGCGGGGAAACAACGGTTCAAATTACAGGCGACGGCAAAGGAGGTCGCAATCAAGAATTTGTTTTGGGAACTTTGGCCAATTTGCCGGAGGGAACGCTTGTAATTGCCGCGGCCTCGGACGGTTGGGATAATACTGATGTGGCGGGCGCTTTGGCGGATAGCGATTTGTTGGAAAAAATGGAGAAAAAGAAAATTAATCCAAAAGAATATTTAAAAAATAATGATTCCTATAATTTTTTCAAAAAGATGAAAACGCAAATTAAAACCGGCCGAACCGGCATAAATGTCGCCGACTTTTATCTGATTTTGAGAAAATAAAGTGAAGATTTAAAATCCCAAAAGAAATGATTTTGATAAGCCCGCAGGCATTTGGCTTGGTCTTTTTTTGATATAATGTTTTTTAATCAAAAAAAGCAAATGCCGAGGATTTAGCGAATATTCGCTGGAGATATGAGAGCTTATCAAAATCATTTCTTTTGGGATTTTTTAATTAGTTACTTTGTTCAAAATTTTAATACTCCCGTGAATTTTTTCCACTTTATGATATACTTATTTTAAATTTCAAATTAATAAATAAATTACACATATGCGAAAAAAAGAAAACAATATTTTATTTTTTAATCAAATTGACAAAAAAGATGTGGCGATTGTGGGCGGAAAGAATGCTTCCTTGGGCGAAATGTATAGAAAACTCGCTAAAAAAGGGGTTCTTGTCCCGAATGGTTTTGCCACGACCGCGCGCGCTTATAATAATTTCTTGGCAACCGATGGGTTGCGAAAACGGATTAAAGAAATTTTTAAGGATTTGGATACCCATAATATTGAGAATTTAATGGAAAAAGGCGCGCAGGTTCGCCGGTTGATTTTGGAAGCTGAACTCCCCGAGAAATTGAAAGAAGACATTTTGAGGGCCTATCGAAAATTGTCGACTCAATCCGGAGTTGAAAATTTAGATGTGGCGGTGAGGTCTTCGGCGACGGCGGAAGATTTGCCGGACGCCTCTTTTGCCGGCCAACAGGAGACATTTTTGAACATCAGAGGCGAGCGGCAATTACTGGAAGCGGTTAAAAAATGTCTGGCGTCTCTTTTTACCAATCGCGCGATTTCATATCGGGGAGACAAAGGTTTTAGCCATCTTAAAACGGCCTTGTCAGTGGGAGTGCAAAAAATGGTTCGCGCCGATTTAGGCAGTTCGGGAGTGATGTTCACGATTGACACGGAGACCGGTTTTCAAAATGTCGTTTTGATAAATTCAATTTATGGTTTAGGTGAAAATATTGTGCAAGGAAAAGTTAATCCGGACGAATTTTATGTTTTCAAGCCGACTCGCGCGATTATTGCGAGGCGAATTGGACAGAAAAAAATAAAAATGGTTTATGGTCCGGCCAAGAACGGCCGGGCGTCGGTCAAAAATGTTTCGGTTGCTAAAGCCGAGCGGCAAAAGCCGTCTTTGACGGACAAACAAATTCTGCAATTGGCGGATTGGGGAGCGCTGATTGAAAAACATTATGGTCGGCCAATGGATATGGAGTGGGCTTTAGATGGTAAAGATAAAAAAATGTATATTGTTCAAGCGCGTCCGGAAACGGTCCAGAGCCGAAAAGATACAAATGTGATTGAAGAATACAAACTCAATTCTGCCTCATCGGCGGACAAGAGAAAAAAGGAAATTATTGCCGCGGGCCAGAGTGTCGGTTGGAAAATTGGGCGGGGCCGGGCGAATAAAATAATGGATGTTGAACAGATTAAATCGTTTCGCCCCGGCGAGGTTTTGGTGACAACGATGACCGACCCGGACTGGGAGCCGATTATGAAAATCGCCTCCGCAATTGTGACGGATAAAGGCGGGCGAACTTGCCATGCGGCGATTGTCTCCAGAGAATTGGGTATTCCGTGCGTGGTGGGAACGGAAAATGCGACTAAAAAAATAAAATCGGGCGATCGCGTAACAGTCAGTTGCGCCGAAGGGGAAACGGGTTATGTTTACGCCGGTGAATTGGATTTTGAAATTAAAAAAACGAGCGTAAAAAATTTACAAAGACCGAAGACAAAAATAATGATGAACATCGGCGATCCCGGTTTGGCGTTTCAATCATCTTTTATCCCGAACGACGGGGTGGGTTTGGCGCGTTTGGAATTTATTATCAATAATTCAATAAAAATTCATCCTTTGGCGCTTACAAATTACAAGCAGCAAGATGCCAAAATTAAAAAGAAAATTGACGCTTTGACATTTGGTTATACGGACAAAAAACAATTTTTTGTAAACGAATTGGCGGAGGGCGTGGCGATGATAACGGCCGCTTTTTATCCCAAAGATGTGATTGTTCGTCTGTCTGATTTCAAAACGAACGAATACGCCAATCTAATTGGCGGGGAACAATATGAACCTATTGAAGCCAATCCGATGCTGGGCTGGCGGGGCGCGAGCCGTTTTTATTCCGAAGAATTTTTGCCGGCTTTTGAAATGGAGTGTCAGGCGCTTAAAAAAGTTCGGAATGAAATGATGCTGAAAAATTTGAAAATAATGGTTCCGTTTTGTCGCACGATTGAGGAAGGCAAGCGGGTTCTGAAAATAATGGCGGCGAACGGGCTAAAGCGGGGAAAGGACAATTTGGAAATCTATATGATGGCGGAAATTCCGTCCAATATTATTTTGGCTGAAAAATTTGCCGAAATTTTTGACGGTTTTTCAATCGGCTCAAACGACTTGACGCAATTGACGCTTGGTATAGATCGGGATTCCAGCGGCAATTTTGAAGTGGCGGGAATTTCAAACGAGAATAATGAAGCGGTTAAAATTTTGATAAAAGATTTAATTAAACGCGCCAAAAAATCAAAAACAAAAGTCGGAATTTGCGGCCAAGCCCCCAGCGACTACCCGGACTTTGTGAAATTTTTGGTGAAAGGCGGAATTGACAGCATTTCTTTGTCTTCCGACACAATCATAAAAACCACCCAAGCGGTTTATGACACAGAGCAGAAAAAGAAATAATGCAAGTAATTAAATTACACAAAGAATTTGATAAATTACAGGAAAAATACGGAGATAAAACTCTGGATGCTGTTTATGGCGCCGGATGTATTAAAAGACCGAACATTATGTTTGTTTTTATGAATCCTACCGCCAGAAATGTTGCCACTGATAAAAAATGGAAAGGATTAAAAGCGCAATGGCTCGGGACTAAACAGGTTTGGAAATTATTTTTTAATTTAAACTTTTTAAGTGAAAATATTTTTAAAGAGATAGAAAATAAAAAACCTGAAGATTGGGATTACGATTTTTCAGAAAGAGTTTACCAAGAGATAAAGAAAAAGAAAATTTATATAACGAATTTATCCAAAGCCACCCAAAAAGATGCGAGACCTTTGTCAAATTCTGTTTTTAATGACTATTTAGATTTATTGAAAAAAGAAATTTTAGAAGTGAACCCTAAAATAATTATTTCTTTTGGAAATCAAGTTAGTTCAATTTTGTTAAATGAAGATGTTAGAGTATCTGAGTGTAGAAAAAAGAATTTTGATTTAATTTTGGATAAAAAAGAATATAGGGTATATCTAGTATATTATCCTGTTGGGCAAGGAATGAGAAATATAAAGAAAGTAACAAAAGATTTAAGATGGATAATAAAAAATAATTAATGAATAAAAATACTGAAACAATTTTAGAAAAATTAAGAGATAAAAAAGTTGGTATTTTTGCCGATGATTCAAATTTATTCCACGCTTTTAGAAAAAATGGTTGGCGAGTTGATTTTAAAAAATTAAAAAAACTATTTTCAAATTATTGCGATTTGCGATTTATAAATTATCATCTTGCCGTGCCCGATAAAGATGATGAAAATTTTTCTAGGACAGAAAAATTTATAAACAAGATAGGAAAAGATGTTGTTTTAAAAAAGAAAGATTTAAAATATATTTCTGTAGGAACTAAAAAAGACAGAGTTGTTAAAAAAGCTGATGTTGATGTGGAAATAGTTTTAGATGTGGTTAGGAATATCGATAAATTAGATTTTGTGATTATAATGAGTGGAGATAGCGATTATCTAGAATTGAAAAACTATGTTGTGTATGATAAAAGAAAGAAAATTTTGTTTATGGGTTATGAAGAAAATATGGCTTGGGAGTTAAGGCAATGTTTGCATATTTATTTGAATAGAATTAAGGAGTTCATTTCTCTATAAAAAAACAAGCCCCGAGATAAATCTCGGGGTTGCGTTGCTATCCATAATAATATCGTATAGAAAAAAAAAGTCAAGGAAAATGTGTTATTATGTAAAATAGTGAAAACTATTCAAAAATGTAGCGCATATAAAATAAAAAACTCTCGCGGGGAGGAGACAATTGAGGTTGAAATGTCGGCGGGTGATTTTTCCGCGACAGCTTCTGTCCCGTCCGGGAAAAGCCGCGGGTCAAAGGAAGCGGTGGCTTTGCCGGCGAATGAAGCGATTAAAAATGTCAATGAAATTATCGCTCCGAAAATAATCGGAAAAGAAACGGATGTTTTTGAGATAGATAAATTTCTTTTGGAATTGGACGGAACTGAAAACAAATCAAATTTGGGCGCGAATGCGGTTTTGGGAGTGAGCATCGCGACGCTTAAATTATCGGCAAAACTCGCCGGCGAACCGCTTTGGCAACATATTCAATCATTGAGTAGTCGGAGTACTCAATCAAGGAATTTTCCTCATTTATTTGCGAATGTTTTGAATGGAGGAGCTCACGGGGAATTTAATTTGCCATTTCAAGAATATATGCTTGTTTTGGGGAACGGCTCAAGTGTCGTTGAGCCGTTCAAGCAATTGCAAGTTTTATTTGAAAAATTAGGCGAAATTTTGCGAGAAAAATACGATGCTGTTCCAATGGGCGACGAAGGCGGCTATTCTCCTAAAATTGCAGGCGCGGGCATAAAAGGCATTGAAGAACCATTTGAAATTTTAAATCACTTGGGGCTTGGAGCCCCAAGTAAATCACTTGGGGCTTGGAGCCCCAAGTGGGCGGTGGATGCGGCGGCGAGCGGATTTTATAAAAACGCCTATTATGAAATTTTAGACCAAAAATATTCGTCAGATGAATTGCTGGAAATTTATAAAAATTTGGTTCGAAAATTTCCAATCACGGGTTTGGAAGATCCTTTTGCCGAAAATGATTTTGAAGCTTTTACTTCTCTCACCAAAAAAATGAAAAACTTAGGCACCCGATGCCTAAGTGGGGAGGTATTAGTAGTGGGGGATGATTTAACGACGACTAATTCAAAGATGATTAAAAAAGCGGTTCTTGAAAAATCAATTAATGCTGTCATTATAAAACCGAATCAAATCGGGACGGTTTCCGAGACATTGGAGGCGGTTAAAATCGCGCGAGAAGCGGGCTTGAAAATTATTGTGTCGCATCGCTCAGGTGAGACGATGGATTCATTCATTGCCGATTTGGCGGTCGGCGTTGGCGCTTATGGAATTAAAGCCGGCGCGCCCAGCCAGCCGGAAAGAACGGCAAAATATGAGAGATTGTTGGAGATTGAGAAAGAGATGAAAAAATAATTAAATTTTTATGAAAATTAATTTTAAAATAGATAAAAATTATTTGATAATACATTTATTACATTGTTCCACAAATAATTTGTTCTCGTCATCTAAATATAATAAGGATATTCTGCTTTTTCAAAATATGGTTCTCAAAAAAAATCCTGAATATTTTGATTTTTTGATTGGTTGTTTTGCGCCTCAAAATGTAACCACAAAAAACATTAAATTGTTTTTGAAAGATATAAGATTTGAACTTCCAAGGTTTTTAAATCAATTACAAAAAAGCGGAGAATTTAAAACAATTTATAAACAAACAAAAAAATATTTGGAAAAATGTGAAAAAGAGTGGAATAAAAATTTTGATTTTACAGATAACTCGGTAAGAGAATTAACAGGGCTAAATTTAGATAAAACATTTACGGTTTACATAACTCATCCTAGTTTAAAAAATGGGCAATATTGGGGAGATAATAATATAACTTGGGGGGCCACTGAAAAGTGGGAAAATTATTCAACAATTTATATTTGGCATGAAATTATGCATGCTTATTTTGATAAAACAGACTTAAGTCATGCTATTATAGAACTAATAACAGACGAAGAACTTCGTAAAAATTTAAACAAAGAAAAATACCCGCCATTTGCGGGGCACAAAAATTTAGCAAAATTAAAAAGAAAAATTTTACCATTTTGGAAAGAATATTTAAAATTAAAAAACAAAAATATAAGAAAATTTCAAAAATTATTACAATATAAAACAATTAAAAACATATGAAAATTATATTTTTTTATAATGAGGAGTGGGAGAGGGAATATTTTGGCTCAAGAATTGGGGTTGATTTTGAGATTAAATTTGTCAAAGGAGTTGTCCAAGAACATCCTGAATTGAAGGATGAAGAGGCGGAAGTTTTGTGCGTATTTGTCGGTTCCAGAGTAGATAAAGAAGCAATGGATCGTTTCCCAAAATTAAAATTGATTGCGACCCGTTCCACCGGTTTTGACCACATTGATATTGAGGAGGCGCGACGAAGAAACATTGCGGTTTCTAATGTGCCGGCCTATGGCTCCGCGACCGTGGCCGAATTCGCTTTTGCGTTATTGTTGGCGCTATCTCGAAAAATTTTCCCGGCCTACGAGCAGGTTTTGAGAAAGGGCTCTTTTTCAAAAGAAGGTTTGCGCGGTTTTGATTTGGCTGGAAAAACTCTGGGGGTGCTTGGGGTCGGAAAAATTGGCCGACATCTGATTAAAATCGCCCGGGGCTTTGAAATGAATGTTTTGGCTTTTGACACTAACCCCGATGAACAATTTTCTCAAAAAATGGGTTTTGAATATGTTGATTTTGAAACGCTTTTACGACAGGCCGATATCATTTCTCTGCATCTGCCTTATAATTCGCGGACCCATCATATCCTAAACGGGGAGGCCTTTTCTAAAATGAAAAAAGGGGTTTATATTATCAACACTTCGCGGGGCGGAGTGATTGAAACGGAAACATTGGTGAAGGCCTTGCGAGACGGAGTTGTGGCGGGCGCCGGTTTGGATGTTTTGGAAGCGGAAATTTATATGGGCGATGAATTGAAACTTTTGAAAGAAAAACAGTCCAAAGCAAAAGATATTGAAACGGTTTTAAATAATCAGTATCTGATTGATCATCCAAATGTGATTATTACTCCCCACAACGCTTTTAACACGCAAGAGGCGCTGGAGAGAATATTTAGGACGACAGCCAAAAATATAAAATATTTTGCGGAAGGGGAAGTGAAAAATAAAGTGATGTAAAAACCCGTGGAGCTTGTCGAGGGTTAAATAATATGAAAAAAATTGAAATAATCACGCATAACGGGAAATTTCACGCGGATGATGTTTGCGCGGTGGCGGTTCTTAAAATTTGGATTGAGAAAAATGGTTCCAAAAACTTTTTTGGGGAGACAAAAATTGAAATTATCAGAACTCGAGATGCCGATATTATCAAAAGCGGGGATATCGCGGTTGATGTGGGCGGGATTTATAATCCGGCCAAATTTCGTTTTGACCACCACCAGAACGGTTTGGGCAAACGGTTAAACGGAATTCCTTACGCCGCTTTCGGCTTGGTTTGGAAGGAATATGGGGAAGAAATTTGCGGGTCGCCGGAAATTGCCGAGGAAATAGACGCGCGAATCATCCAGTCAATTGATGCCCTGGATAACGGTGTCAATATCTGCGAACCCGTTTTTCCAAATTCACGGCCCTATTTATTTTCCGACACGATTGACGCGTTCAATTTTTTATTAAAAGGAAATGAAGAAAGTTTAGACAAAAATTTTTTGGCAGCGGTTGATTTGACGAAAAATATTTTGGAGAGAGAAATCAAAAAAGCGCGGGCTGAGATTAAAGAAAAAGAATTGATAAAAAAAATTTATGAACAAACGGAAGACAAAAGAATAATAATTTTGGACAGATATTATAGCGATTCGGCTTGGCAAAAAACGCTGGAGAAATATCCCGAACCGATTTATGTCGTTAGGACGGCGCGGGAGAATAAATTGTGGCAAGTTCGGGCGATTAAAAAAATGGAAGGTTCTTTTGAAAGCTGCCGAGATTTGCCGAAAAAATGGGCGGGGGAAGTTGACGCTGAATTGGTGCGCCGAACAGGCGTGCCGGACGCGATTTTTTGCCATAACAAAAGATTTATAGCCGTGGCGAGAAGCAAGGAAGGCGCGCTGAAATTGGCGCGTCTGGCTTTGAAATAAAGAGGGCCGGACATTATTTTTAAAAGGGATTTTGCTTCGCAAAATCCCTTTTTCTTTTCTTAAAAAATAGAAAAAGAATGGCAAATATGCTAAAATTGTTAAAATGAAAAAGGAAAATATCAGAAATTTTTCGATAATCGCGCATATTGACCATGGTAAAAGTACGCTGGCGGACCGGATGCTGGAAATCACCGAAACGGTGGAAAAGCGAAAAATGAAAGAGCAATTATTGGATCAAATGGAATTGGAACGGGAACGGGGCATCACCATAAAAATGCAGCCGGCGCGGATGGAATGGAAAAATCATATTTTAAATTTGATTGATACGCCCGGGCATATTGATTTTTCTTACGAAGTGTCGCGCGCTTTGCGGGCGGTGGAGGGTTCGGTTTTATTGGTGGATGCTACTCAAGGCGTTCAGGCGCAAACTCTCACGACTTTGAATCTGGCGAAAGAGTTGGGACTAAAAATTATTCCGGTTATCAGCAAGATTGATTCGCCTTTGGCGCGCGCGCGAGAAATAAAAGAAGAGATGGCGCGATTATTAAATTGCCGGCCGGAAGATATTTTGGAAACATCCGGAAAAACGGGCGAGGGAGTTGAAATGTTATTGGACAAAATTATAGAAGCAATCCCGGCACCCGAACCTGCCTGCCGGCAGGCAGGCCTGTCTCGCCGGCAGGCAGGATCAGAATTCAAAGAAGCGAATGATTTTCGCGCCCTCGTTTTTGATTTTAAGTATTCCACCCATCGCGGAATTATTGTTTATATCAGGGTCTTGGACGGCGAGGTTTCAAAAAACACTCCGCTTATTTTTCGGAGTGTTCAGGAAAAATTCAACGCGTTAGAAGTGGGAATTTTTTCTCCCGATGAAATTCCTAAAAAATCATTGCAAGCGGGCGAAATCGGCTATATTGTAACTGGCATTAAAAAACCGGGGATTGCTTCGGTCGGAGATACAATCTCGTTGGTCAAAAGTGTCGCGCCGGTTTTAGCGGGTTATCAAAATCCAAAACCGGTGGTCTGGGCGTCAATTTATCCGGAAAATTCAGATGATTTTAATTTATTACGGTTATCTTTGGGCAAATTGCGTTTGTCGGACGCCTCTTTTTCGTTTGAAGAAGAATCATCCGGCGCCTTGGGTCGGGGTTTTCGATGCGGTTTTTTGGGAATGCTTCATTTGGAAATTATCACTGAGCGATTGAGAAGAGAATTTAATTTGGAATTGATTATTACCCATCCGAGCATTAGTTATGAGATAAAATACAAAAATGGCGAACGGAAAATGATTTATTCGCCGGTCTTTTTTCCGGATCACGGGGAAGCCGAGGAGGTTATGGAACCGTGGGTTTCCGTCCGGATAATCGCGCCGGCGCGATATTTGGGAAATCTGACGCAAATTTTTTATGAACACGAAGCGGAAGTGGACAAGTCGGAAGATTTTGGCGACGGGCGGGTATCAGTGGAAGCCGAAATGCCTTTACGGGAATTAATGCGAAATTTTTTTGACGATATAAAAAGCGGTTCGTCCGGTTTCGCGTCGCTTTCTTATGAGAAGTCGGGTTATCGCGTTGCCGATGTTGTTCGTTTAGATATGTTGGTGGCCGACGAGCCGGTCAAGGCGTTTTCGCGGGTAGTTTCCAGAAAACGCGCGCAAGAAGAGGCCGAAAAAGCAGTGGAAAAACTTTATAAAATTCTGCCGCGCCAAATGTTTGCCGCTAACATACAGGCCAAAGCGCTGGGGCGGATTTTGTCAGCCAAAAAAATGTCGGCACTCAAAAAAGATGTAACGGGACACTTGTACGGGGGTGACATAACGCGTAAAATGAAATTGCGGGAAAAGCAGAAAAAAGGCAAAAAGAAAATGAAAGAAAGAGGAAAAGTGCGTATTCCCCAAGATGTTTTTTTGAAAATGATGAAAGGAGGTTAAACAAATTCAAAATCCAAATTATTCCAAATTACTCAAATCAAATCCAAATGACAAAATCCAAAACTTTTTTGACATTTAGTTTTTGGATTTCATTTGGAATAATTTGAACTTTGGGCTTTGAAATTTGTTTGATTTTTTTACCAACTCGGCACATAAAGCGCGACCATACTGATGGCAACGAAAATTCCCACGACAATCCAGCAAATCCGAATAATTTTTTTACTTTTTTTATCAAACATTTCTGTAAGTTTACATCTTTAATATCTTATTTTCAACTATTATGCGTTATGATATAAAAAAAAGGAATAAATTTGGCAAAATTATTTATTCGTGGCCGATTTTAATTTTATTGGCGGCGCTAATTATCTTGGCGGGGAAAAATGTTTTTGAGGTTTATAAAAACGAACATACTTCTCGGCTAAATCGGGAAAAATCCGAAAAGGTCTTAATGTCTTTAGAGGAACGAAACGATTTTATCGTGTCGGGAATTGAAACATTGCGGACGGAAAAAGGAATTGAGGCGGAGATAAGAAATAAATTCCGAGTGGTAAAAGAGGGGGAACAATTGGCGATAATTATAAATTCTGACAAAGACAAAAAGAAAGTGATTGGCGATGTTGAAAAAGAAAAAATCTGGACGAAAATTTGGAATTTTTTTAAATGAGGTCGAACCTCTGAATTATCACCAGAGTATAAATTCTAATAACTGTTCATTATTTTACCATTGCCGAGGTCCGACCTCTCTTTTGACAATTTTAAGCGGGATTAGTTAAGTGGAATAATACGACCTTCCCAAGGTTGAGTTAGGAGTTCGATTCTCCTATCCCGCACAAAAATAATGAAAGAAATGCAGTAGCATTTCTGAAATATATTTTTGCAGTTGATAGGAGAATCGAAAAACGGAGCCGGTATACAAGACGAGCGGAGCGAGGGCTTGTCGGCGAGTTCGGGGAGGAAGTTCTTAATAAAATTGAGCCCGTGGGGCGAAAATTTTATTTAGAAACTTGACCCCGATTCTCCTATCCCGCACAAAACCTTGACTTTTGATTAAACTTGTTATACTATACAGGCAGATTGTTAAAGCAAAATAAATTTTGTTTTTATTGAAAAAATAATAGAAAAGGAGAGAAATTGTGAAAGACAAGACATACAAAATATGCGGCTGGTTGCTGGCAGTTTCGGGAATTTTGTTGGGGGTCGCGGCTATAATCGCGGTCGCGTTTAGCGTGATTGCATTCACAGCCACACCTTTAGGTTTAAGATAATTTTTGTTTTTGTTGAAATAAAAAGAAAGGAGAGGAAAAATGCAAGAAGTGAAAAATAGGAGACAAATTCGAAGGTGTGTTATTTGTGACATGCCTTTGCCAAAATTCAACAGGGCAAATGTTTGTTTTCATCACCCAGAACACCCGGACCATCGTATTTTGGGTATACCTCATTCTCACAAAGT